>JBEIHI010000046.1:0-13094 GCA_040381435.1 Bacteriovoracaceae bacterium
CTGACTTGAGATGTCCACAGAGTCCAACGCGGTGGCATTCGAGACCTCAACAGTCCCAGCCACAAAACCAAGAGACTGACTCACGTTCGATCCAGCGACTTCGATCTCCTCAGAAGCTCGAAGCTGAACGGCACCCGTTCGTACGAAGCCATCCGTCGAAACAAAGGCTCCGGAAACAGTTTCAATGCCCGTACTCAAGACGTTTCCCGCAGTGACACTGCCGGTCACGACAATACCGGAAAAACCCACATCCGAGAGGTTACTGCTCGCTGCGAACATCGCCGCAGCACCCGCAAAAATTCCGCCAGCGGCCGTGTTGTCTGAATCAGCCAACACGTTGATGAAGGAGTTGCCTCCGTGAAAGTTGACCTGAATGTTTCGACCATCTTGAGCCGTCAACACCACATCTTCCGTTGTGCCGTCAACAAGCGAGGCCTTAACTCCCGTGAACGACGACTTGAGATTGATACGATCAATCAAGGTGTTCACGTTGTCGATGTCATCACCGGTAATCGAAACACCGTTGATCTCAAACTGCCCAGAGGCGAGATCATAAGAACTCGCGAAGGTAAGATCGAACAAAGTCACATTGGTATCAAGGACGTCAGCGGAGACCTTGGTCTCACCACTCTTGTTGTTGATCGCATTCGCAACAGCTAAAGCCGACTTCGCAGCCCCCACTGATGAAACACCATCACTCGCGGAGTTCGCGATTCCAATACCGTTCAACACAAGACCATTCACGCCAGCTCGAATCGCATTCTGAGCTCCAGAATAAAGCGCTTGCGCTCCAATCTGAGTCGTCCGCGCATTTCCAATGTTAAATGAAATCGTCTGACCCTTTCGAATACCGACTTGAAGCTCGGTCGTCGTAAACGATCCATCCAACAAACGGGCTCCGTTAAATTCTGTATCCGTGGCAATCCGATCAAATTCAGACAACAACTGCTGAACTTCTGAATTCAAATTCTGTCGATCTGACGCTGATACCGATCCCGTCGCAGCTTGAAGTGACAACTCCCGAATACGCTGAGAAATGTTCGTCAACTCTCCAAGAGCTCCGTCCGCTGTCGCCAAGAAACCGAACCCGTCGTTCGCATTTCGAATCGCTTGCTGGTTACCGCGAATCTGCGATCTCAAACCTTCGGAAATCGCCAGACCTGCTGCGTCATCTCCCGCATTGTTGATCCGCTGACCTGAAGTCAATCGCTCCAAGGCTCGGTTCATTGCGTTCGTGTTCACTCCCAGGTTTCTCTGGGCCTTCACTGAAATCGTATTTGTATTAATCCTCAATCCCATATTCTATTTCCTCCGTGAATTTCCTTACTTTGCTTCCTTGCCTCCCCAGCTTCCATTCCAGAGGTGCGAGAGTTTTTTCTTTTTTGGCTTCAAGTCATCCAAACCCGAAGCGTTAAAATCTATGCCAAACTTTTTCCGAGCGAAATGGGACCACGAATCCCAGATCGCTTGGAAACCAAACAAAACAACCTAACCATAGAAGAGCCATTTGCTCTTCTGATACTCGTCTCAGACGCCGTTAAGCGTTTGAGGAAGCTTTCGAGGCTTGAGTCGACGCATTGACTCCAGCAGCAGCCATCGAAACTCCAGTCGCAACAGAGGCCTTACCCGATTCAGCTTCAGACTTCGTTTCCTCATCTGATTGAACGAAGATGTAATGCTTCGTTGTAAACTGAGTATCTTTCAACACAATGTTTCTACCGACCAGTGTTCGCCAGTTAATGACGAGAGGTCCTCGAAGGTTCGCCGTGATCTTCTTAGGATCTGAAGGAACCGTTAGCATCACAATGACGCTCACATCATCTTCAGTGGTCGCATTGATCCTTTGTCGATCTTCCTCGGGCAAATCAAAGACATAGTCTTTGAAGAAAATGCCAGGATCCGTGACCAAAAAGGCCAAATCCGGATTGTCCACTGAGATCAGCCATTTGAATGGCAAAGAGATGTCATTGGGATCATCCACCAAAATGAATTTTCTCAATTCAGGAAATCCTAAGACTCCGTCCTTGAAATTGATTACTCTATCTTCACTTACTTCGATCGCACCAAAGCGATTCGATTTGATTGTTATCATATGTCCCTCCTATGGTTACTTATTCAGTCGTCGGTTGTTTAAAAGCTCGGTAAAGAGCTTTCATCGGCTCGAGCTCAGCAGGCAGTTTGGCAGCCTCCTTGTTCTCAAGCTGAATTCTTTGATAAATCTCCTCGCGATGAATAATCGTCTCGCGCGGAGCAGAAATTCCTACTCTCACTTGATGACCGCGGATTCCTTGAATGACGATCTTAATATCGTCGTTGATACAGATCGATTCTCCCAGTCTACGTGTTAACACCAACATCGCATTCTCCTTCCGTGAGTGCGCTTACCTTCCAATAAAGTCCATCAAAGACGGTAAATTCATAACGGCACCTGCCGACCCAAGTGTGGCTTGCAAAGCAAGCTGGGCCTTCTGAAACTCCATGGTAATTTCCGCTATGTCCTTGTCTTCGATGTCCGAGATGAAGGTCTTCATTGTTTCAACTTGAACCTCGAAAAAATCCTTGGTTGAGGTCAGCCTATTCTGACGTCCACCCAAACTCGTCATTTCTGTTAGCACTTGATTGAATCCAGTATCGAGATCCTCGATATGATCACCCATCGCTCCAAAAATCGCATCGCGATGATCAGGATCCCCCGGATTAGCTGCTGGATTAACATCCGTTCTCAGCGTTGTTTCCAGATTTCCAAGTACTTCAAACAAATCTACGCTCGCCGCTGTGCCGTCTCCCTTGAAGATCAAGTCTCCACGGACCTGAACAGTCAGCGTCAAATCTTCCGAAACTGCAATCGCCTTCAAATTGCTATCTCCGTTGAAATTCACCGTCGGAGGATTCGGAAATCCTGCGGCAAACTCAAAGGGAGCCGTATCGGTCTTGTATCCAGAGAACAGATACTCGCCATTGACTTCGGAGTTACCCAAACCCAGCAATTGTTGCGAAAGCTGGCTCACCTCAGCCGCTAAGGTTTCTCGAGCCTCATCTGAAAGAGTCGAGTTATTCGCCTGCAATGCAATCTCTTTCGCGCGAACCATGACATCCTTCACTGAACCCAAAACTGTTTCAGTCTGCTTGAGGTTTTGCTCAGCGGTCATGATGTTCGTCTTGTATTGATCAATCTTCATCAGATTGGCTCGATACGTTAAGAGAAGCTTCGAGCCCTCGGGGTCATCACTGGGTCGATTGATTCTCTTTTGAGTCGACAGCTGCTCAGACGAACGATAGATATCCGCGTTTCGCAGCTGCAAAGAGCGCTGAAACAAAAGATATCCTGATGAGCCTGACAACCTCAAAGACATAGTTATTTAATCCCCATCAATGTTTCGAGCATTTGATCAGCCGTCATAATGAGCTTCGAAGATGCTTGGAATGCTCGTTGATAACGGATGATGTTTGCACCCTCTTCATCCAGATTCACACCCGAAACACTTTCGCGCTGAATCTCTAACTGATTCACCAAGTTCGCTTGGATCTGAAAATCTCGGTTCACCTGACCTGCGGTCACACCAATGCTTCCGACCATTCCTTGATAAAATTGAAGGAAGGTCTGTGAGCCACTCGTCATTGTTTTTTCATTTTGCAACTCAGACAGTCGAAGAGCAGTTCGGTTATCACCCACGCCAGAGACAGCGGGGTCTTGCTCGGCTGCCGCGATTCTTCTCAAGTCATTGAGAACCGTGGCATCAACAGCCATGTTTCGAGCTGCACCTGACTGGCTTGCCAGCGGAGCAAAGAAATTGACGCCTGTCGTTCCATCCAATCCATAGCCTGCGGAGTGGATGCTGTTGACTTCTGTCACTAGGTTAAACGCAAGTTCGTCGAGCTCATCCATTCGGTCATTCAGAGTCGTGTTTCGATCAAGGAGAGCGCCACCCAAACGACCACCTGTCACTTGGTTGGTAATGTTGAGAGTTGACGCAGAAGGACCGCCGGGCAACTTGAGATTGACGGTCATCAAGCCGCCAGTGGACAAATCATTGGACAAGCTCAAGGTTCCGGCATTCTTGCCATTGACCAAGCTCAGAGATCCATTAATCGCCACCTGCATGGTGCCATCTTGCTCAAAATAAGAGCAATTCACTTCAGTCGACAAATCCTTAAGAAGACTTAGGCGCTGACCCTTGAGATCCAATGTCTGTTGCTCATTGGTGTTTCCCACCAATTGTTCATTGATCTGAGCAATTTGAGACGCCAAGGCGTTGACTCGATCGACTTTGGTACTGATGTCGAGCGAGATATCGCCTCGCATTTGATTCACTTGCTCATACAAACTATTGAATCGCTGACTCAAGGCAACTGCACGATCACGAACGTCTTGTCGGAGTACTGAACTTGAAGGATCGACAGAAAAAGCGGCAAACGAACCAAAGAACTCATTCATCTGCTTGGCCAAACCACTGTCAGCGGACTCATTGAACATCTCTTCAATTTGACCCACTGTACGTCGTCGTCCATCCACCGTTCCAAAATCGTTCATTGAATTGAACAGCTGCAATTCCACAAAAGGAGATGTAATCGCCTCAACAGCTTCAACTCGAGCACCACCTTGAGCAGCAATGTTGGCAGTGATGACCACTTCTTGGCGCGAATAGCCCTTGGTGTTCATATTCGCGATGTTGTTAGAGGTCGCAGCAAGACCTCGCTGGTTGACGTTCAAACCATCCAGCCCTCGCGAGAAAATCTGTCCTATGCCCATATTACTCATACGTGCTTCTCAACCACTCTTCCTGAAAAAACATCATCACCACCGATTTTCCCTTGAAGATTGTAGGTCACCACAGGGGTCAGCATTCTCTTCAACGTAGCAATCGATGAATTCATCCAGCCCAGCGAAGCGTTCGCCAAAGCTGCGGTCTTTCCCTGGAGAACTTTGATTTCACCAGTAATTCTTTGGAGCTCATTCTTCAAATCTGTCAACCGCTTGGCTTCTTCGGCAGAGGCATGCTGACAAATATCCAAAATGCGAACTTCTGACTCAGCCATTCCGTGCGTCTGAGCAAACTGTCTCACAAGATTCTGTCGGCCCTGATCCATCGCCTTAAGCTTCAACAAAATTGTGTTCTTGGCCTTGTTGTTTTCCTCGAGCTCGGAGATTTTCAGCTTAGCCATAAGCTCATTATCCAAATTCAACGCAGCCATATAGGTTTTGAAGAGTTCGATCTCTTGGGTCAAAACTCTTTCCATTTCAGTGACGGCAGTCTTTTCCTTCATTCCTGACATATCACTTTCCTCTCGGCCTTCTTGAAATTTCATTCAAGATCGCCTCTTTGATAAAACCCTCGGCTACTTTTTCAAAATCAATCTTGTACTTCTTACTCTTCAACTCCCTCACAATTCGGTCGACTTCTTCGACCCGAATATCTGGAGTTTCACTGACCATACTTCGAATCAATTCCATGGTAGATGAGTGGTCAGTCACCTCAATCTCATCACCCAGTCTTTGAAGCACAGCGGACTTCGAAGCCGAGCTCTTAGCTCTTTCTTTTTTCTTCGAAGAATCAACTCGAGAAGCTGATCTTCCTCTGACTCCATCAATCTTCATTAGCCTTCAACTCCCTGTTTCGAAAGCTGACGCACCATAGCCTCGGCAATGCCCAGACCTTGATACTGAGTACTCATTTTGGAGTACTCGCTATCCAACATTTCTCTAAACATCTTGGAGCTCGATGAATCTGAGAGCTCGCTCTCAAAAACATTGGCTGAACGCATTTGCTTCAACACCATATCCAAAAAAACTCCCTCGAACTTTTCCGCAGCCTCTTTGAGCTTCGCATCGGTCTTGCCCGCTAATCGTGGCAAATCCGTAGGCTTTGAAGCATTCACGGTCTGCAAATCCATCGGCTTCATGAAATCACTCATATGATCTCCAATTCTGCCTGCAGCGCACCTGATGCTTGAATCGCCTGAAACACAGCGATGAGATCTCTTGGAGTCACGCCCAAAGCATTCAAAGCTTTGACGAGATCGCCGATCGACGTGCCCTTGGGCACAATCGCCAATTTGTTTTCGCCTTCTTCGGTAACAATGGTTGGATTCGCGATCACAACCGTTTCACCCTCCGAGAGAGCTTCCGGCTGACTGACCTCGTAATTCGGCTGCACGGAAATCGTCAAACTTCCATGAGCAATTGCAACGGTTGAAATTCGAACATCTTGTCCCACAACAACAGTTCCCGTTCTTTCATTGACGATGACCTTAGCTGAGACATCAGGGCTAATTTTGAGCGATTCAATCTCTGCAACCATATTCACTACGCTTGATGCGAACTGCTCGGGAATTTGAACCTCAATCGTTCCTGAATCTCGAGCCGAGGCGTAGTCGCCCTTAAGATGCTTATTCATGGCCCGCACAACGCGATTTGCAGTGGTAAAGTCAGGGGTGTTAAGTGAATACGTAAGATCTTGAACCAGCGAGAAGTCAAAATTGAGCTCTCGTTCAATGGTCGCTCCACCCGGAACCTTGCCTACCGTGGGATGATTCTTCTGAGAGGAAGCTCCGCCAGCTTCTTCCGAGAAACCACCGATGGTGATCGGTCCTTGAGCCACAGCATAAACTTGTCCATCAGCACCCTTGAGAGGAGTCAGCAGAAGAGTTCCGCCCTTAAGGCTCTTTGCATCGCCCAGAGAGGAAACCAAGACCTCAGCTTTTGAACCCATTCGAGCGAATGGAGGCAGATAAGCTGTGACAATCACGCCGGCTACGTTCTTCACATTGATCTTTGTAGGATCAATACCAATACCCAAGTTATTGAGCATGGTTGCCAAAGACTGCATGGTAAAAATGCTTGAGCTACCATCACCTGTCCCTTGAAGTCCGACAACCAATCCATATCCAATCAATTGGTTCTGTCGAACACCCTTAAGATTCGCGATGTCTTTGACACGGACCTTGGCTACGACAGGTGAGGCAAAAGCCATCAGCGCAATCAGGAAGCTAAGTTTTTTGAATCCATTCAACATTTGTTAATCCCTTAAAAAGGCCAAATCGCATCCAGCAATCTGGTTCCCCATCCAACACGTTGCTTATCGGAGATGACGCCATCTCCCATATAACGAATCTTTGCATCAGCCATCAGAGACGACAGAACCGTATTGTTGATTCGAATGTCGTCAGGTCGAACGAAGCCCGAGATCTCAACTTCTTGATCCTCATTATTGATCGTGATGACCTTTTCACCGCGAACAAACAAAGTTCCATTAGGCAGTACACCTTCAACAACAGCCTGAATATCAACTCGCAACTTGCCAGAACGATCCGTGGATCCTGACCCTTTGAACTCATTTTTGTTATCTGACTCAAAGCCCAAGGTTCCAACCGTAGTTGCAGTTGCTTTTCCAAAGGCTAGCGTTCCACTGATATCATTGGTTCCTTCACGTTTCGTGTCAGTCTTTGCAGAGGTCGTTGCCGTCGCGCTCTCATCCACGATGACAGTGAGAAGATCACCAACGTGCTGGGCCTTTTGATTACGAATCAAATGAGGACTTCCTTGAGATCGCGACCAAAGACTGGATTGCTGCACGTCAGCAGAAGGATTCTTTTCAGCTTGCGCATAGGGATCCTGGCCATCCTTGGCTTTTTCAACTTGAACTTGATACATGCGCTCGTTGAAAGTCGGGTTGAGCTTTGCCTGTCGCTTCATGCCACAAGCTGTTGCGAAAACTAGAATTGAAATGAGCAGAGTTAGTGCTTTCACAGTTGCACCTCCACAAGCTGCTCGGACATCACGACTCCGTAAATTTCTCTCTTGGAGTCAGGATTCAAAATTCGAATAGTTTCGCCCTTTTGACCATTTTGTCTAGCGATTCCAAAGCCACTAATCTTCAAGCCATTTCCAGAGACAAGCACTCGCACTCGATCTCCCATCTTCACAAGATTCTCTGTTTCCAGCATTGATGAAGCAATCACTCGGCCAGCTTTCACAGGCGTTCTCAGAAGTCGGCCAATCAGATCCTCTTGCGCGGCTATGTTACCTGTCACAGAGGCCAGATCTCTCCACTCGAGGGAAAGATCAGAGGATTGAATTCGCTGAGAGCGATTCAGGTCTTTCGCAGCGACAACAACTCGTCCCTCAATCAAGAGTCGGGCGGGAACCCGCAACACACGCTTAAGCTTGCCGCCTTCATCATAGAAGGTGACTTCGACAGCTGAGAACCCCTTGGACTTGGGCTCAGAGATCTTCACCTCAAAAGCTTCCGCGAGGTATTCTTCTCGGAAAACATCTAAGGTCGTGGAAAGCTCAATCACTTGGATCTTCTTGGACTCCGTCGCTTGTTCAACAAGCTTCCCGTTCACAGCATCTTTCCACTGGGCCGATGGCACAGTCGGATTGGCAAACGCAATAATCGTCAACCACACCGGGAAGATCGCTAGAAGAAGAAGAACCAATTTAAAAAACGCTTTCATTCAAAACTTCCTTGCTTATCGCAACTGTGATGTTGCTCCCAACATTTGATCGGAGGTCGAGATCACCTTTCCGTTCAACTCATAAGCTCTTTGAGCCAGAATCATCTTGATGAGCTCTTCAGCAATGTTCACATTTGAGCTCTCTAAAAATCCTTGTCGCAAAGTTCCAGCCCCTTGAGTTCCGGCCGTACCCTGAGTGGGGGTGCCGGAAACAGGAGTTTCCTGATACAAATTTCGACCAACCGCTTTCAAACCTGCGTCATTGGGGAAAGTCCAAACACCAATAGTTCCTTCGGAGGTTGGAGCTGTTGCTGGGGGAACTCTTGAAGTCACGGTTCCATCAATTCCAATTCGACGCTCAATTCCGTTGGTCTGCAATGTGACCGCTGGGACCAAAGGAAATCCATTTTGATTCACCAACTGGCCTGAGGCGTTGATTGAAAGAGATCCAGCTCTTGTGTAGGCCGTTTCACCCGTAGGCAATTGGACGGCAATAAAGCCCTTCCCTTCGATGGCGACGTCTAAGCTGTTATTGGTTTGCTCCATCGTTCCCTGAGTAAATAAATTCTGTGTTCCTACAACGCCCGTACCGGAGCCAACTTGAAATCCCATCGGTGCTGAGACGCCTGATGCCGTATCACCACCAGGAGCTTGAACAGTTTCATAAATCAAATCTTGGAATTCAGCGCGGGAGGTCTTGAACCCAGTCGTGTTAACGTTTGCAATATTGTTGGCAATCACAGCAATTCTGATTTGCTGAGCATCCATACCTGTTGAAGCTGTCGATAATGCCTTGATCATCTGAACTCCCCTTAACCGCTTACGCTTCCTACGCGTGTGTTTCTCAATTCACTCATTCGGCTTCCGCTCTCTTGACTCTTTTGGAAGCTCTCAAACAATCGTGAAGCCATAATCATGTCAGTTAACTCCCGAACCGCATTCACATTGCTTCCCTCGAGAGCGCCGCCTTGCACCTGAATCTTTTCCACATCAGCCACAGCTTGACCTTCTGCAACACTAAAGAGCATTCCACTCTCTCGAAGCAAAGTGCCCGGCTTGGCGTCCACAATGCGCAATTGGGCCACTTGAGTCTGATCAACAATCACTTCGCCAGACGCTGTAACGTTTACTTCTGATCCGTTGATGAGAATGTCGCCCGATGATCCCTGGACAGCATGTCCTTGCTGGGTGACCAATCGGCCGGTCGCATCTAAGGAAAAATTTCCTGCTCGAGTATAACGCTCACCATCGGGAGTATTCACCACGAATAATCCTTCGCCCTGAATAGCAACATCCAACGGGTTGCCGGTGGTTTCAATACCGCCTTGGCTCAAATCAGTGAAGGTTCCTCTGATTCCTAGAAAGGCTGCAGGACTCGAATAGCTCGGCATTCGAACATCCGTGTTCGTCATGCCTGCTGAAAGTTTGGAATACTCCTTGGAGACGACGGTCTCAAACTGAACGCGCTCAGCCCGAAAGCCTGTGGTCGTCATATTGGCCAAATTGTTGGCCATGACTTCCATTGCTTTCATCGCTCCTAGCTGTCCGCTCAATGCTGTATAAGACACAAACGTCTCCTTCGCATTCCTTTTAAGCAAGGGTCATTCCTGCGTGCCGCATCAAAAAAAACATCGCTAGTTTAGAGGACTTAGGAGTTCGGCACTGCATCAAACACATCCTGTTTACTGTCAAAGCGGCAACGGCTGCCGACTGAATCTTGCCGAGAGGCGAATAAAAGATTGAGTGAACCTCAAAATAAAAAGGGACGCCCCCTATCGCGAGGCGCCCCTTTCAAAATCTAGATTGGTTTCTAAGGCCTAGTTGATCGCTTTTGAAATCTCTTGAATTCGCTTCTTGAGATTAAGCTCTCCAATGGAAGCATAAGTCGAATCCAACGCAACCGTTGGCTCCTTCACTCGCTGAACAGGCGTCTTCACACGAGCAGCGGTCTCATTGAGGTCTTTGTTCAACTCAGCCATTTTTGAATAGATTCGATCCAATTGCTCTTGCTGAAGAGCCATGGTTTTTTCAATGAGCGAAAAGCGTATCTGATCAGGCTTTGGGCGATGAAGCGCTTTCCTAAAGAAATGATAGTGAATGGCAAAAGCTTGCAGCCCAATCCACTGAGCAAAAACAAAGATCGCCAGGAGTACCGTGAAACCGTTAGCGCTCCACCACTGTCTTGTTGCTTCACCGATTGAAAATGCGTTTTGAAACCATTCCATGTCTCATCTCCTTTTTATTCGTCTGCTACCCTGGGAGCGTCCTTTTTGTAATTATCTAAACGCCAGTTAAGTTTGAGAATCGCCTTGGCGTGAATCTGACTCACGCGCGATTCCGAAACCTGTAAAATTTCAGCAATCTCTTTCAAGGTCAGTCCTTCATAATAATAGAGAGACATAACCATTTGCTCGTCTTGCTCGAGATTTTCTAAAGCATCAATGATTCGCTTCTTAAGCTCCTTCATTTGCATTTCAACGTCAGGATGCGGAGAAGCTCTGTCCTCAAGAAACTCAACAACACTCTTATCAGCCATGTCTTGGCTTGCGACGTCATCGTAGGAAATCATGCCAGCAGGCTGAAGATCTACAATGAACTCGTAGTACTGATCCAAATTCATCTCGAGCGCTTTGGCCATATCGTGATCATCGGGGGTACGCGAGAGCTCTGCAGATAGCCTTCTAAACAATGTATCCAGCTCTCGTATCTTTGATCGCACGCTTCGAGGAATCCAATCTCGCTGCCGCATTTCGTCGATCATCGCACCTCGAATGCGAAACTTAGCAAAGGTCTCGAACTTAATCATAAGGGCCGGATTGAAGGACTCAATCGCCTCAAGCAATCCGATCATCCCACAACTGATGAGATCATCCACAAACTGAGACGCTGGCAATCGCCCAATCAATCGATAGGCCGTGATTTTAACGAGTGGTGCATACTTCTCAATAAGCTGACTCTTCTCTTCGCGAGAGAGCTCACGCTTGGAAGCCTTTTTGTATGCACCTAGATTCTTCACTGCTCACTCCAGTTACCGAGATCCCAATGCCTGCTTCAAAAAGAATTGCATTCCACCCTTGGCGGAACCTACTTCGAGCTTCACTGTTTTTGTGGCCAATTCGCGATAGCTCTTGGCCAAAGGACCATCCTTATCAAATTTTATCATAGGCTGCTGCCGAGTGATGGATTGACGCACTTTCTCATCGTACGGCAGGTTGTGAAGGTGCCACAGCTGCACCGAATCAAGGAACTGATCCGTGGCGTTAAGAAGCGATTTGAAGATGAGCTTGCCCTCCTCTTCATTTCGACACTGATTGGTAATAATGTGAAAACACTTCTCACCGTACTGCGTCGAAGCAACCTTCATGAGAGCGTAAGCATCCGTAATGCTCGTTGGCTCAGGAGTGACCACCACAAAAATGGCCTGGGCAGAGGAGTTCAGGTACATCACATTTTCAGAGATGCCTGCAGCGGTATCAATCAAAACGACATCAAATCGACCATCCAACTGATCAAGCTGATCAATCAGAGCGGATTTCGTCGATTCATCCAGCTGAGTGAGCTCCTTCACTCCACTGGCCGCCGGTAAAATCTTCACGCCATCCGGACCACTAAACAAGACCTCATCAATGCTTTTCTGCCCGCTTAGCAAATGCTGGAGATTGTAGGGAGGGTTGATGTTGTAAATGATATCAATATTGGCGAGACCCATGTCGCCGTCAAAAATCAAAACTTCCTTACCAGACTGCTTCAAAGCCAGCGCAAGATTGGCAACGACCTGAGTCTTCCCCACCCCACCCTTACCGCTCGTCACGGAGATCACTTTGATCGGTCGATGAGATTTCATTTTTGACATTTGATCCTTCGAGCCTTTGCTCTGATCCATAAATACCCCTTCACATTGATGTTACGGTCTCGATGAAGCTTTGCTTTGAGAACAACGCAAAATCATCAGGCACATTTTGACCGTGGCTAATAAATGAAACCGGTTTCCTGCATGTCACAATGGCAGCGAGCATCGAGCCCCAGTTGAGAGTCTCATCCCACTTGGTAAATGCAAGATACTGCGGATTGAAGCATGAATAGGTCGACCATACTTCCGTCAAATCGGATGAAGGAAACGCAACGGGCAATACAAGATGCACCTCAAGCCGAGAGATAATGTCGGGATGAGTAAATGTGAGGATTTCCTTCAAAGCATCCTGACGTTGCTGGTCTCGTGCTGCAAAACCAAATGTATCAATGAAGATTGTGTCAGCCTTGACCGCTGCAATCTGAGCTTCAAGGGAGATATCCGATCGAGTGCGAATCACGGGAACCTCGAGGATTCGAGCGTAATGCGCCAGCTGATCGGCTCCACCAATCTTGAAATCATCCACAGTCACAAAGGCTACGTTGCGCTTAAGCCGAAACTTTTCAAACGCCGCCATCTTTGCGATGGTTGTTGTTTTACCAGCACCTGTTGGCCCCACGAGCACAACAATGCGGCGATCGGACTTCTTAAAAACATCTGCTTCTTGGATCACACCCGAGAGACTTCGAGCAATTTGCTCCATCGCTTCGATAGGTGAAGTGGTTGTAGTGATCTGCCCACCCCAATTCTCAATGTCGTTTAAAATCTTAGCGACCATTCGCTCAGA
>JBEIHI010000047.1:0-13079 GCA_040381435.1 Bacteriovoracaceae bacterium
CATACGCGTCTGAGCTAGTTTTTTCGATCCAATCTAGCTCTAGGCAGCGCTCTTCCTCGTAAAATCACTAGTCCTTCATCAGTGGCTTGGGTCCCTCAGCATCAAAAAGACTGCCAATGAACTCTCGGCACCAGTGCGGATTATTGAATCGGCCTGTGGGTTGTCCCGCGATAGGGCGACTAAGTGCTACCGGTTCAAAGGCCAAGTCCACTGCAAGATGTCTCAATTGAGTAAATCCCAAAAGAGAAAACTCCGACGCCGACAGATTGTACGCAAAATGGGGTTGGTTTCGATAAGCCCGAGATAGGCCCCCCGTCACCTCTGTCAACAGGCCTGCTGAGTTGTAGTGTCGATCAATTTGAAAGATGGTCGAAGTGACAACGCCAGGAGCCGCAGGCCAGTTGGCTTCGACTGCCGAAAGAATAGGTCTCGAGAATTCAATTGAGAACGACTCCAGAGGAAAATCATCAAGGCCCACTCGAAGAACATTGGATCCGAGGAAATGTTTTGCTGTTCGTCCTTCGCGAAGAGCGATCTCAGCCATTTTGGAGTGGGCGCCGCGAAGAGTTTTTGGCCATAAATTGGGATGCATCAACAGGCGAAACTCATCAAGTGTTTCAAAGGCGCTCGGGGAATCTCCTCGAGTTGCCACGATGAAAACAGGTCGAAAATCCCTCTTTTCATCATCAGTTGCCTTCATCACAAAGGAGATGGCGTGATGGCGAACATTCTGTCCTAGCCGGATGACGTCCTCACCAGGTTTTAGCGCTGAAAAATCCAAAACATGAAATTCTCTAATCACAAGGGGACCCATTCCAAAGATTTCATCCGAAATGCTTGGAAAGACTCGAGCACGAATGCCTGTTTTGCCGTGCTGATACAAATGAGCCCATCGAAGAAGAGTGTCGGGAATGCCAAACGATAGAAAAACAGGCGCCTCCATACCGCTTTTAAGCTGGTGGTCCAGGACGGCTTTCTCAAACTGGGCATCAATGGACTCAGCTGCCCAAACATTCGAAAGCATACAGGCGATCAATGCCGCCAGGGTCAAAACAACGTGTTTCATGAGGCCTTGAATCAAGCAAAATGCATACGTCTTGAAAAGCGGCTAGTCTGTGTTTTTTGTATCTATTCGTCGCTGCTATGGAGCTGCTGGAGGCGGCTTGCTAAGCGGTTTAGCTTGGCTTCCAGAAAGCCCCACCATCCTTTGGATTCTCCGGAATTGAGTACGACCATTGGCCCATCTGCCAGTAAGCGAATGCTTTCCGTCTTGCTTTTTGTTTGCGCGCCCTCAAAGGGGTTGAGTCCAAAGTTCGCAATGAAAAGGATCCCGCCCATCTGTGTATCGGTAGGGCCTGTGACGGAGATGCTTGCTCTGAGCTCGCCATTCGTAGCGCTAAAAGTTTGTGTGCCTAAAAAGAACTTCGGAAGTGCTTCAAACTCCTCACTTAAGATGGCTCCCCCGGTTACGAGATCCGGCGAGGCTTGATAGAGAGATTTCGCTGTCAGTCCCTCAGTGGAGCGATCGAGTGCCAGCAGCGGTAAGTTGCGAATTGTTCGAGGAAGTTTGAGACCGTTAGGGAACTTTTCAATTGATTCCGGTGTCCAGAATTCAAGATCACTGGCTTCTTGAGCTGAGGTGATGCTTCCAATTTGGCTCCAATTGGTTTCCTCTTTGTACGAAGAAAAACTCGAGAGTGCTTTCGAGTTTCGTTTTGAAACTGGATCAACGCATTGACAGGGATGTGATAGTTCGTGATTGGTTGGAATGAGACGAGAACGAGTTGATTGGAGAAGTCGATTTTCAAATCAATGTTTTCAGAGATAAAGGTCTCTTTTCCACAGCCCGTGAAGAGGGCGAGGGCGATCATCGAGAGAGCGGTTCTGAACATTAGTCTATTTTAGAGGATCTTTTGCTTTGGAAGAAATTTTTCAGATACAGGATTGCGTTGTCTCGTTGAGTCGAAAGCGAAAGTTTTCGAATCTGAGTATGAAAATATCGTTTGGTGTTCCTGCCAAACTTTTCAGACGGTGCCAGATAGTAAACGGAGTTGATTCTGCAAAGGCGTGCTGCGAAGCGGCACATCATACAAGGTTCTACCGTTACATAGAGCTTAGCGTCGTCGATGAATTTGCTTTTGAGCTTTCGACTTGCCTGCATGAGGCAAAGCATTTCAGCGTGAGCGAGAAATGACTGTCGTTTCTCTGTCAAATTGTGCGCTTTAGCAATCACCTGCCCACGACGAACCAAGACAGCTCCAATGGGTACTTCATCCGCTTTCAGCGCTCGCTGAGCCTGCTGGAGTGCGACCTCAAAAAATTGGGCGTGTTCAGTTTTCATGAGAGGTTTTGGACCAGTCGATTGCGACTTGTCCCCATGACGTAAGAGCCGCGTTTGTCTTTGAGAAGTGTTTGCAACCTAAAAAGCCATTGTGAGCAGAAAGTGGAGAGGGGTGGGCCGCTTCCAAAATGAAATGCTGCTGGTTTGTGATGAGAGTTTTTTTCTTCTGAGCTGCAGCTCCCCAGAGCAAGAATACAATAGGCTTTTGTCTTGAGTTGAGATGTCGAATGATCTTATCGGTCAGAATCTCCCAGCCTCGATCACGATGAGAAAAGGCCTCAGCCTTTCTGACAGTAAGGACGGTGTTCAAAAGCAAGACGCCTTGTGCGGTCCAACTAGAGAGGTCCGATTTTTCTGTATCAATAGAGCAGCCCAGATCCTGAGCAATCTCTTTAAATATATTTTTGAGGCTTGGGGGCTTGGGCTTGAGGCGATTGGGCACCGCGAAAGAGAGTCCAATGGCCTGCCCCTCTCCGTGGTAGGGGTCTTGTCCCAGGATAACCACTCGGACCTCATCAAAGTCTACAGACTGAAGAGCCGCCATGACATTTTCCTGAGCTGGGTAGACCTCTTTGCTCTGATATTCAGAGCGCAAAAAATCCGTGAGCTTTTGAAAGTAAGGTTCATTTAATTCATTTTGAAGGAGCTTACGCCAGCCAGGTGGCAATTTTTCAGGAAAGCGGTTTAGTAAAGAATTGGTGGAGCAGACCGGGATCGAACCGGCGACCTCGTCGTTGCGAACGACGCGCTCTCCCAGCTGAGCTACTGCCCCTTGCTCTTTATCGGTAACGGTTCGGTTGGCAGAATTCAACTGCATTCTTGGCCCTTAGCATAACCGCAAGGCAGAGCCTATCAAACCTAAGAAAACTCAAAGTCGTTGTTTTCGAGTTCAAAATCGGACTTCAATTGTGTGGGAGAAAAAATGGGCCAGCACGTGGTGATGCATTGGCGTGGTGGTCTCGTGCTGGCCCCGCAGTGGTTGATATGTATTTAATTTTCCAAACTCATCATTTGAAAAACTTGTAATGAGTCTATTGCACATCCGAATCCTCAAGGCGTGCCAATCGCGTTTAAGCGGCTTAGTGGTGTTTACAAAGCGTTCACTTGAGGTCTCAGGACTGCTTTAAAGTGGCGTATATGCTTACCAAGGTTTGCGCAGTTGGGAGACATTTTTGGCCACAAGTCTCCCTTTTTTGGGATGGTCGGGTTTTTCAAGGCATTTAAGGCCTTATGCGGGGGGGGCATAAGCATTGCAAACACCCTTAGTATGCTTGTACGCAGAGGTTTCGGTGTTTTGGTTGTTTGCTTTCTATCACTTCTTACTGGTTGCGGCGCCTCACCAGAGGACTTTCACCTGGTGGCTCCAGGCCTCGGCGTCGATGATCCTGAGCGAGATCGAAACCGTGATGGAACTTATATTGGCAGCCCAGTGAATGATCCTGGGAGTAAGGATCAAATCACTGTTCAGCACAATGGGGTGTCTATCGCTCCGGGGGGAGTGGCTTTCGTGAGCATTCAAAGCGTCCTCAGCTGTGGAGCCGACAGAAATCCAGAAATCAAGGAGACTCAGTTTGTGATTGATCAGGGAGAGATGTTTGAAACACTGACTTTTACTCAAAGCACTCTGAAATGGAGTGATTTCGGATCTCTTCAGGCGAGTTTCAATCTCCAATGTATGGTTTTTGTGGAGGTCGACGGTGTTGGGCAGTGGATAACCTCAGATATTGTGACCATATCCAAGAGCAAATCGGATGGACTGATGTCGGCTGATCGCCCAGAGACGTTGGCACCTCCCTCGCCCTTGGATCTACAATGACAATCATTTGCGTACTGAGAAACGACAAAAATTGTCCTCAATCCCATTAGGCCGCCTTAGAGAGCGCTTTAAGTCATTTAAATGATGCTTTTTGAGGTATGCCCCTTGCAGTTGAAGATCGTCATGGGAAGTAGCAAGAGCCTGAGCCTCGTTGTTCTTATCGCTTCAATTTTTCTCTCTGCGTGTGGATCCGCTGAGTTTGGTCAGCTGCCTTATCGATCCGCCGATGGAGTGGAGACAGCAACTGAAGGCACATTTACCGGAACTGTTATCAACAATGATCCCAATAAAATTTTCGTTTCCTACAATGGTCAGAGTGAAATGCCCGAGATTAAGATGGGGGTAGACGGTGTTCTCAAATGCTCGCTTCGGGAAAACGCTGCGGATGTTCAGTTAAGCGATGCTCAGTTTACCATCAGCCAGGGTGAACGGAGCTGGGTCTTACCACAGCATGAGCTGCGCCACTTTGACCTTGCGATCTTGGGAGGCCACTCCTTCTCCGTTTCATGTGCGGGGTCAATTCTTGATTCAAATGGATTGGCCGAATGGGTAGATTCAAACATCGTTCAGGTCCTTTTGTCGGAGGTCTTTGCGACGACGTATTCTTCGGATGACTCCCAGCCTCTTGGGCCAAAGACTTCTCTCGGTCCTCACTGAGTTGATAGCGGAAAAACCTGAACATTGATTTGAACGACACGGTCATCTTGGTTTGCAGCTTCTCCATACTCAGAAAAAATCTCATTCTGAAACTGCCGGATACGACGAATGAGGGACTGATATCGCTCAGGCCCCAAGGTCAAAGTGATGGCGCCAATCTCCCTCTCATCGGAATGAGTGCCTCGGATCGATTCAATCGCGAGCTTCATCATTTCCCTGTGAAAGCTCATGGCGAGTTGGCCGGAAATCATCGGACTTGTTGCGACTCGAGGATTGGCTTGAATAAGTTTACCCGATGAATTTCGAACGAGTAGACCCAGCACCAGCAGTTTCTGAATGGCTCGTTCAACATCCGAGGGGGCGAGCGCCGGGCGTATTCGCCCAGCGATCCAAGTATGATCTTCCTTGAAGTTGGTGAGTGCGACCATTTCTCGAATCACCGGATAGTACCAGCGAGTGTAGTATTCAAACTCGGCTTCGGCTAACGGATGGGCGTCTCGAAATTTTTTGAAGCTGAGAATTTTTTTGAAAAGCGATTGTTTCTTTGATTCCTCATTCGTCTGATTCCACTCCACAAGAATGAGAAAAAAATCCGATTCGCTTTTGCTGAGCTTAAGTCCCGAGGCTAGTTTTTTGGCCGCAGCGGGAGTGAGTGGGCGCTTACCTTGAACGATGAAATAGTAAAGTGCGGGGGAAAGGCCAGCGGTCTTACAGATTTTTCTCAGAGAGTTTTTAGAATCAATCTTTGAGAGGTGTTCTACTCTCTCGGGAATAAAGTTCTTATAGTCCTCATATTCGAACACAGTCTTTGTTTTTTCTAACCCGAGCATCTTTGCCTTTCATTTTTTCGTGAGCGACGACGCTTTGCAAACACTTTTAATACTCGCTACTTGGAGCTCTGCTTTCATTTTCCGTGATGCGCCCTGCCATGACGAATTGCCGAAGAGGTGTGAGAATAAACATGGGTTGGGGGGGTTCATGTCGCAAGTCATCAAGATTTTCACAATTGTTTCTCTTGCATTTTTAACAACAGCAGTTCAAGCGTCCGAGAAAGAATGGACCATCATGGTCTTCTTGAATGCTGATAACAATCTCGAGTCATTCGGATACATGGACATGCAGGAAATGGAAAAGGTGGGCTCGACCAAAGATGTAAATGTCGTTGTTCAGTTTGATCCCATTAGTCCTCGTGGAAGCCAAAGAGTGCTCGTTGAAAAGAGCTCAAAGCCCTACACAAAAACCAATGAGTATCATTCTCCTGTTTTGGAAGAAATGCCTGAGCAAGATATGGGGGATTACAAGACCTTTGTTGATTTCGTGGTTTGGGGAATGCGCAATTTCCCAGCGAAGAAGTATGCAGTTGTGTTTTGGAATCACGGCTCGGGCTGGAGTAAAGATGCTCCTCTGTCTGCCAAGAGTATCTCGTACGACGATACGTCTATGACTCATATGACGACCGGGCAAATCGCTCAGTCAATGTCAGAGATTCAAGCTTTGACCGCCCGTCGTGTTGATGTTGTTGCTTTCGATGCTTGTCTCATGGCGATGTTTGAGATCGCTGACTCCGTTTCTGAGTACTCTGATTTCTTTGTTGCATCAGAAGCCAACATCCCTGGCAAGGGGTTCGCTTATGATGATCTGCTCGAAGATTTTAACTCTCGAGAAGATAAGTCAGCTCGGCAACTCAGTCTCGCAATGGTCTCCGCCTACAAAAAGGAATACGGCTCTTACTTTGGTGGTGTGACGATTAGCGCAATGGAGCTCGAAAAGCTTGAAGGCGTAAAGACCGCAGTGGGCGAGTGGGTTGGACAAATGCAGCAGAATCGAGAGATTTCTCGAGATGAGTTGCTGGACATTGCTCGGGATACCGTTGCCTACCAAGATCCTGATTATCGTGATCTTGGAGATTATCTAAGCCGACTGGAGGCAAAACTTTTTACAAAAGATGAATATTCTGTCTCGCTGGTGAAGTCGACTCAAGATCTGCAGGCCGCCATCAAGTCGATGGTTATCTCGAATTGGGCTTCTGGAAAATTCGCCAAATCAACCGGGCTTTCGATCCATCTTCCTTATCGAACTCGGGGTTACAGTCCTTGGTCATCCCTGCACATTCCGGCCAATAAGGCGCGTCGAGATTCGTATATGAATCTTGAGTGGGGCTCGACAACGGCTTGGCCAGAGCACCTTGATCAACTTTTTCCGATCCAATAGGAAGAGCGTTGTAGAGAATCATAATTGCGCCTCGTATCTCTCTGAATTCATTTTCGGTCAATCATTCAAGTTATAAAAAAACCCCAGAGATTTCTCTCTGGGGTTTTCAATAAAATCCAAGCAGCAACATTTTGGGGGAGGGATAAAGGGTTTAAGGGTTCGTTGCTGCCTGAAACTTGCTCTATTCTTAGCAATCCATGCGAAGCTCAGCAAGAGGCTTAAGTACAATATTTGTTTGATTTCTGTCTGGCCCTGTTAAACCTGGAAAAAATTTCACGATTCTAGCCCCCGCTCCGCGAGCCTGATGTAAAAATTACATCAAAACCTAACTCTCTCTAGATGCTCGATTTGTACTTGGCCAATTTGTTGTGCAGAGTCTTCAGGCTGATGTCGAGCATCTTGGCAGCCTTGGTTTTGTTACCATCCACGAAATTGATCGTGTGAAACAGGAAGTCACGCTCAACATCTTCCATGGTCTGTCCCAATCGAAATGAGACAGTCGGAGTTTTTTCCGCCTTTGTGGTTAAGTTCTCAGGAAGGTCCGCAACATCAATGTAATCGCTGGTGCAAACAATCACCGCTCGCTCTAGAGCATTTTTCAGCTCGCGAACGTTTCCAGGCCAAGAATACTTTTTGACAATATTGAGAGCTTCTCGACTGAGACCTTTCACTTGTCTGTCGCACTTTAGATTGAATTCTTCAATGAAGTGCTGAGCGAGAAGGGGCAAGTCTTCCGATCGCTCGCGAAGTGCTGGCATCTTAAGAGAAAACACATTCAGGCGGTGAAACAAATCCTCCCGGTAGCTGCCTTCTTCCACGGCTTCATCGAGGTTTTTGTTTGTTGCCGTGACGACTCGAACGTCTGCTTGAACTTCCTTCTTTCCCCCCTCGCGATGAAAAGATCCAAACTCCATGAATCGAAGAAGCTTCGATTGCAAGTCCAATGACATTTCAGAAACCTCATCGAGGAAAATCGTTCCTGTATCGGCTAGCTCGATGGCACCTCGCTCAGTAGTGACACTGCCGTTGGCTAAGTTCTTCTCCGCGCCGAAGAGCTCAGCTTCAAGTAAAGACTCAGGAAACGCGCTACAGTTGATGACAATGTAGGGCTTGTCTTTGCGCTTTGAGTTTTGATGAATGGCCTTCGCCACCAACTCCTTTCCTGTACCAGCTTCTCCGGAAATCAAAACAGGAGCTGTGGTAGGGGCAATCATTTGAATCTGCTTAAAGATGGCCTTCATCTGCGGCGTTGAGCCGTTCAGTTTTCCAAATGTTCCGAGACGTCGGACTTTGTCTTTGAGGACGATGATTTCCTGATCGACTACCAGACGCTTCGATAGATTTTCCAAGAGAATCTTGAGCCGCACGACGTCGAGAGGTTTGGTGAGGAAGTCATAGGCCCCCTTTTTGATGGCCTCAACAGCCGTATCAATTCGGCCGTGAGCTGACATAAAAATGACCGAAACGTTTTGAAGGAGCTTGGCCTCGCGAGCTGTTTCGAGAAGAGACATCCCATCCATCTCGGGCATGACAAGATCGGTCAACACAACATTAGGTTGAGATTTTCGGATCATCTCAAGGCCTTGTTTTCCATCAGCCGCAAGCATGACCTCATATCCCCAGGATTCGAGAAGGTCCTTGAGGCCCTCTCGAGCGTTTTCCTCATCATCCACGACTAACACTCGCATTTTAGCAACGACAGCTACTGTTACCTTAGTCATACCATTGCTCCTGGAATTGAAATTTCAAACCGAGTGCCCTGATTCACCCCACTCCTGACTTTGATTTCGCCGCCGTGATCGCGCACCACTCGACGCACAATAGTAAGTCCAAGGCCCGAGCCTTTCTCTTTGGTCGTAAAGTAGGGATCAAAAATTTTATCTTGAGCGGCTGGATCGATTCCCACACCCGTATCCTCAACAACAATTCTGATTTGAGATCCGTCAGCTTCCGTTCGAACAGATAGTGTTCCGCCCTGAGGCATGGCTTGAGATGAATTGAGCATCAAATTAAGAAGAGCTTGTTTGAGTTGATCGGGGCTTCCAAAAAGTGGTGGCACGTCCTCTGAGAGGTTCAAGGAGAGCTGGACTTGAGACTGCTTGAACTCCAAGTGAAGAAAATCTAGCAAACTCTGAATTACAGGATTGATTTTGAATCGAACCTTTGTGGACTCTGAGGGGTTGGCAAAATCGAGAAACCCTCTGAGAACTTTATCGAGCCGTCGGATTTCTCCCTCAATTGCTTCTACGTACTTGCGAGCTCGAGTTGCATTTTGATGGCTCGGGTCTGACTTGGTCAGATCCACGATAGTGGAGCGCAGGGTTTCGAGATTGATGATGATCGAGTTCATCGGATTTTTCATCTCGTGAGCCAAAATGGCAGAAAGTTCACCCAAGGTGCTCAGCCTGTCTTTGTCTTCTCTCTCCATTCCTTGCCCTTATACCCTTCAACTTGTTATAAATGAGACGTGATTAGTTTTAGATTTTTACGGGCCTTGTTTAGGCCGATTTTGGAAAGTACGCAAGGTCCTGTAAGTCTTGGATTTTTGCTGGTTTTAGCGGGTTGCGCGGCCCAAGACGCCCAGAGGCTCTATACGCGAGCTCAAAAGCAGCTTTTGGAGGCCCAGGCGCAGCATGCTTCAGATAAGCGATTGGGCGAGGCTGAGGAGGCTTTTAAGGCTGGTGAAGAAGCCCTTTCCGATGCTGTTTTTGATAAGGCTCACCGCAGCCTGAGGCGTTCGCTCAAGTTGACGGATGAGATTCTTGAGGGCCATCAGCGAGCCCCTGCCGCCGCGAGCGCTCCTGCTGCTGACGGCGCTGCATCACGGTTGAGTTTGCCCGCTCCAAAAACGATGGAATCCTCAGCTACTCAGGGCTCAACGGCGCGCGGACTTCCTCGAGATGCATTAGCCAAGTATCTTGCTGGAAAGCGTGGCGTTCAGCAGATTGCCCCTCCCCCTGTTGCCCCCATGCAGCCTGTGTCTAAGCCGGCAGAGGAGGTCAGCCAATCATCGACTCCTGCAAAGTTGCCTGAAGACGTTGGTGAAGGTGTTGTTACTTCGTCAGCCGCACCCCTTGATAAGATTAAAGCAGCAGCACCCGCCGCACCCGAAGCGGTTGCCCCGGCGCCATCTCTGCCAACTCCAGCACCCGCTGTTGTGAAGGCGCCCGCGGCACCTGCTCCGAAACCTTCGACATCTCAAAATGGCCGTCGAGAAACAGCGGGGAGTGCTTTGGGTGACAAGCCCATGACTAAGATTCCTGGCGCCTTGAGATTCGGCCCTCAAGAAGTTTCACTCGATGCTGAAACGATGATGAATCTGAATCAAACGAGTAAGTTTCTTTCAGAAAATCCCAGCACAACTTTAGTTCTGAGAGGATTTTTGGGTCCTGGTGAAAGCGCTGCTTTGGTTGATTCTCGTTATGAATCTGTTCGCGCTTATTTGATTGGAAAGGGTGTTCCAGAAGATCAAGTACGTCTCGATGCTCGCCGCCAATCGGGTGCGCGAAGTGAATTTGAAATGTTTCTGTTGGAGCACTGATGGCAAGCCGGCCCAAAGAAATCAGAAAATTGCCGTCAGCTCTTCAGATTCTCTGGGAGGATGGTCGAGCTGTTCAGGTTGAGGGCGCTTGGCTGAGAGCTCATTGTACGTGCGCAGTTTGTCGAGAGTTTAAGAACCCGCCTGACTATTCAGACCCCCGCTTTGAAAGGTCGTGCCGAATCCAGTCTTTGGAGCCTGTGGGCAATTACGCCCTGGGAATCATGTTTGGGGACGCCCACAAAAGCATCTTTGCATTTGATCGCTTATCCGAGTACAAATCCTAGGGCGTTCAATCATGGAAAAGAAGGATTCTCTACAAGAACTCGGCCTCGTGCCGGGTAAGCACTATGAGATGAGAGACCAGCGAGTGCCGGTTATTCAGGCAGACCTTTACACCACTTTAGGTCGGCGTTTGTTCGATATTTATCAAAAATACAAAGTTGAGAAGGCTGATCAACGAGAGATTGAAGACATCGTGTATGTCCTTCAAAATTTTGTGAATGCTCGTCGTAAGCCTTCCATTTGGAAGCGAATTTTGAGGGTCGGTCGATGAATCTCAGCAGCCCAGGTGTGAAGGAAAATTCCAAAGAGTGGTGGGCTCAGCGATATGAATCTTCCGCTGGATATTTGTATTCCAAAGAGCCGTCTCAGTTTTTGATGAGTTATCTTGATCTTCTTCCAACCGGAGCCAAAATTTTGGAAATCGCGTGTGGCGAGGGAAGAAATGCTGTGGCTCTTGCGCTAAAGGGCTATCAGGTTACAGGAATTGATTTCTGTCAGATCGTGTTGGACCGCGCTCAGCGTTTGGCGGATGAGTCAAAGGTGAAGGTTAATCTGAAACTTCAGGACTTGGATTTTTTCATTCCTGAGCTGTTGAGCTTTGATGCGATTGTTTCTGTTAATTTCAAGCCGGCTCTCACACTGATGAAAAATCTATCTCGAGGGCTCAAGCAGGGTGGTCATTTGTTTTTGGAGGCTCCGCTGATGGCTCTTGCGAAGCGAGACAAAAGTGTAGAGGCCTTTGAGTGCTTTAAGCCCAATGAGCTTTGGACATCATTGAACCCTCAATCGATGCAGTTGCAGGTTTTGTTGTATTCCGAGTTAAACGCAGATTCTTGGGGCGAAAGTGCCGCGATGATCTGCAAGAAGACACAGCTGTTTTAGGAGGCACTATGAGCTTTTTGTTTGAAGCTAAGCAACTACCCAAGCGCGATCGAGCCTATACTTTTGACGATGTTTTGTTGGTTCCCTGCCGATCTGCGGTGGCTAGTCGATTTCATGTGAGTACTGACGCGCAGTTCACAAAACGGCATCAATTGAAGCTGCCTGTAGTGGCTGCCAATATGGACACGATCTCGGAATCGGCGATGTGCCTTGCAATGAATGAGATTGGTGCCACAGCGATTTTGCATCGATTCATGACGATTGAGCAGCAGGTGGCTCAACTGAAAGCGGTGCGTGAGAAGTTCAAGGAGGGTTGGGGAACCTTGGCGGCTTCAGTAGGTGTGAATCAGGATTCGAAAGAGCGCGCGAAGGTTCTTGCTGATGCGGGCGCTCAAGTTCTGACGGTGGATATTGCTCATGGACACTCCGAAGCCATGATCGAGATGGTTCAGTTCCTGAAAAAGGAGTTCTCAAAAATTGATGTGATTGCAGGAAACGTTGCGACTCCCAAAGCGGCAGAGGATCTTATTCGAGCTGGAGCAGATGCTATTAAAGTTGGAATTGGACCTGGCAGTATGTGTACGACACGCATCATTACAGGGATTGGGATGCCTCAGCTGACCGCGATTGCCGTTTGCGCAGAAGTGGCTCGAAAAGAGGGAGTTCCTGTGATTGCAGACGGTGGAATCAAAACGAGTGGGGATGCGATGAAGGCCCTGGCCGCTGGAGCCTCAACTGTCATGGTTGGCAATGTGTTGGCGGGATGTCTTGAAACTCCAGGAGAGTTGCACAATGGTCGAAAGGCCTACCGAGGTATGGCCTCTCGATCAGCTCAAGTATCATGGCGCGGAGGGCAGTTGCCTGAGGGAATGGCTCCGGAAGGGGAGTCAACGACAGTGGCCTGTAAGGGACCGGCTCGAGAGATCGTCCAGGAGTTTGTCGGGGGCATTCGAAGCGGCATGAGCTATCTGAATGCCACAAATCTCCGGGAAATTTACGAGTTTGCCTCCTTTGTTGAGGTCTCCCCTAATTGCTTAAGGGAAAATGTTGCCCACGGCGTGCAGCCTCGGTAAGACATCGACATTTGATGCGGCCTTAGCTCAGCTGTCACGCCGTAAGGCGTGCGAAGAGATAGAGAGCAGAATGCTCTTTCCAGGTGAGCTCCGGTGCTTGAAAATTTTTTAAGATGCGGCCTTAGCTCAGCTGGATAGAGCATCTGGCTTCGAACCAGAGGGTCTGGCGTTCGAATCGCTAAGGCCGCGAATTTTTGAAGGGCTTCCAAGAAATTGGAGGCCCTTTCCTTTTTCCGGTCTATGATCGAGCGGTCTTTGAGCTTGAGAACCAGCTCC
>JBEIHI010000048.1:0-12929 GCA_040381435.1 Bacteriovoracaceae bacterium
AAGTAGAACAATTTGGCATGGAGATGATTGATCTTGCTGAGCGTGGTTTGATTCCGGATGTTCTGATTCGAAAGGGCATCCGTAATCTTTTAAAAGTTCGACTCGGGCAGGAATGGAAGGGATCCGAGGAGCAAACGCAAGAAGGCTTGCAGTTATTCTTCAAGAAGCTAGCCGACGCGCCGATTGCGCTTCGAACAACTGATTCGAAGGAACAGCACTATGAGGTGCCTACCGAATTCTTTCTCCAAACGCTGGGCCCTCGTCTTAAATATTCTTCGTGTTTTTATGATGAGGGTGTTCGGGGGCTTGCTCAAGCCGAGGAACGAATGCTCTCTTTGACGTGCGAGCGTGCTGGGATCAGTAACGGAATGAAGGTTTTAGAATTGGGCTGCGGATGGGGATCCTTGAGTTTGTGGATGGCGGAAAAGTATCCTGGCTCTGAAATCACGGCTGTTTCCCATTCAAAGACGCAGAAGGCTCTGATCGACGAGCGAGCTCGGTCAAGAGGCCTTGGAAATCTCACCGTCATCACCCAAGATATGAATGATTTTTCTACGAATGAGCAGTTTGACCGAGTGGTCTCGGTGGAAATGTTTGAACATATGCGGAATTGGCCGGAATTGTTTCGGCGGATTTCGACATGGCTCAAGGCAGATGGCAGATTTTTCATGCATGTCTTTTGCCACAAGCGGTTAGCTTACTTCTTTGAAGATCAAGGCGCGGATAACTGGATGGGACGGTACTTCTTTTCGGGCGGGTTGATGCCTTCTCGGGATATGCCGTTTCAGTTTTCTCAGCACCTCGGGGTTCGAGATCATTGGGTGGTCGATGGACGACATTATGCTCAAACTTCGGAAGACTGGCTTAAGATGATGGATGTCAATCGAGCGACCATCATGCGTTCGTTTTCTCAGCATTACGGATCAGATGCGGGCCGATGGTTTCAGAGATGGAGAATGTTCTTCATGGCTTGTGCTGAGTTGTTTGATTTCAACGATGGTCAGGAATGGTTTGTTGCGCACTATCTGTTGGCGCCTCACCATCGGTAACTAACGAATGCGCACGAGAGAGAGTCGGTCTTTAGCCTGTCCCTCGGACGCGCGAATCAACAAATGCCGGCTATCCAAAGGATAGAGAGTGAAAAGAGCATCCTTTCCACCGGGGGCAATCAGCTTGAGATCGGAGTCTAGCTTTCCGTCGGTTGCCTTCAGAAGGTAGGCGCGGTCCCCTCGCTGCGCGATGATTCGGTTATCATCAAAAGACTGAATATAGATTTGGTGTTTCACGGTCGAGGTCTCAGGAATCTCAAACGCCCAAATCTGCTTGCCGGTGAGAGCTTCAACACCCATCACTTGATCCCCGAGAACGTAAATCAGTACTGAATCCTTGGCCATGAGCTGATGATTTTGCCACGTGAGGCTTGCCAGAGGGGTCTCCCAGATGAGCTCACCCAAGTTTCGATCGAGAGCGATGAGTCTTTTCGAAAAAATTCCATCATCCTTGGAGGTCGGAACATAGGTCACCGCGAAGACTTGGTTGGCATTGCTGGCAAATTGATAATCAGTCTTCTCAATTCCATGATTCAGCTCAAAGCTCCACTCGCGAACAAAAGTTGCCTCTGGGTAGTTGAAACGAAAAGCCTCAAGCTTAGCGTTCTTGTTCTTTGCACCAGGGAATGAAGTCATCAGCTGATCCCGATCGGCAAACAAATGGGGCTCCATTCCGCCCGAGTGATGAGCTCCAATAAATCCTGCGAGAGCCTTTTCCTTCCAAGCTCCTCCCTTTCGATTCAGAAAGCGGATGCCTTCCTCAAAGAGGATGACGAACCAATCATCGAGAAGATGAAATGATCGATCCGTTGAAGCCTGCTCCAAAAGTTCGTTCATCATCTTTTGATGGCTACCCCCCATATTGTTTCGGTGTGGAAAAGTAAGACCCATCACGATGTCGTGCTGAAGAGGACGCTGAATGAAGGGCACCGAATACGATGCGATAAAGTCGCCTGTCTCTGCACTCAATTCCACAATCTTCTTAACGCCAATGAGATAGAGAAGCTTGCCGTCTCGAGTGAGAATCGGAGCTTGGGTCGGTAGAAAATATTCAGAGACTCGAAAATCCCAGCGAACTCGACCGTCTTGAGTGTTGATTCCCTTGATGAAGGCTCCATCATAGGTCACCAAAATCTTCGATCCAAATGCTGCCTTGAGATCTGAAACTCGGTCCGTCGTTTGCCACACTAGATCTCCATCGAGACCCGTGATCACATCTGAACATCGGTTCAGGGACGCCCTGAGCTGAGAAACGGGGGGCATGATTGAAATGAACGACAGCCAGAGGATCCAAAACCGCATCCAGGACCCTTACCAGCCATAGGTGGGTGTGGCAAGTTAGCGCAGACCCCTTAAAATGAGGTTTCGCGCGACTAGGGAGCCCAAAGCGGCGCAGGTTAGTCCTATAACTCCAGCCGTTCCAAGAGCGATAAGCCACGATAATTCCACATCAAACTCAAAGACGCCTCGGACGAGAGCCGTCACTCCCAGGGCTGAAAAAACAAAACCCACGAAGCCGCCCATCAGACCTAGCAAAAGGTATTCGTACACAAAGACTCGAGAAACGATCTTTCGCCGACCGCCGAGAGCGATCATTACCGAGGCCTCATAACGGCGGTTCCACAGGCTAAAAATCAGAAGCCCTAAGAAGGTGAAAGCGACGAGACTCAGTGAAAGCAAGCTCGCCATTTCCAGACTGTATGCCATGTTTTTAATAATGGAGAGCACTCGATCCAGGGTGCGGCGGATATCCAGAACGGAGACCGTTGGAAACTGAGTGAGAGTTTTGAGAAGTAGTTCCTGAGATTGGGCGGGATCGTTGGAGTAGACGGAAGCGATGAGAGTTTTGGGAGCGTCCTCCAAATGCCCGGGCTCGAACTGAATGAAAAAGGCCGGATGGAATTTAAGCCAGTCGACTTCCCGAATGCTCGTGGCTTGTCCTTCGATGGGTACGCCAAGAATATCAAACTGAAGTCGATCTCCGATCTTGAGTTTCGATCTTTCTGCAAACTCTTTTTCAAGAGAAAGAGCGGCAACTCCAGGAGTAGGGTCTATTTTTTGAATCACTTTTTCAGAGCTGAGGAGCTGATCGCGATAGCTAAGCCGTACAGGAAACTGACGCAATCGCTTCTCAGCGGGATCCTGTCCGTTCACCTTGATCAAACGAGCCGGAATCATCGGCGAGACGTAGCGAGTGTCAGCACCTTGCTTCTGAATGAAAGAAGAGAGGGGATCGATTTCATCTTCAGGGATATTAAAAACAAAGAGCGCGGGCAGATCTGAAGCCTGTGTGACTTTGAGCTGGTTCTCGAGCGAGCTTTCAATATGAGGGATGACTTGAATGAAAAACGAAACAAAGGAAATGGCGATGAATGAGAGAGTGACGGAGAATCTGGGCTTCGAGAGGTTGACAAGTGCGAGGTGAAGAGAGCCTGTGGTCTTTCTGGACAGTAGCGCTCTAATCAAAATCCACCGAAGGCCAAGTGTCGCGGCAACGAGTAATCCTAAAAGAGCAATGATTCCTAAGCTCAGCTTCAGGCTTTGAGTAAGCCAAACCGTTAAGGCAAAAACGCAGGCGACGATCGGAAGGACGCCCTTCCAGGAAAATTCAATCGTTCCCTGTTCGTCTCCTGAGCTAGATGCAAAAAGCTGTGCGATACGTGATTGCGAGATTTCTCGATAGGCGGGAATCACAAATACCAAGCAGAGTATCAGTGCGCCTAGCAATCCGGCGCTCAGATCTAAAGTCGAAAGATTCCAGACAAATGTTCCAAGCCCTTGAGATTGAATCCAGGACTCGCCCAGCGCCGCTACCCAGGGGAGGAGGCAGCTGGCCAGGACAAAGGCGACCAAGCCAAGACATAAAAGCTGAATACTGAAATAGACCATCAGTTGTTTGGTCTGTGTTCCAAACATCTTGAGAGTGGCAACTTGAGCCATTCTTTGTCTGAGGAAACTCTGAAAGAGTGTGAAGGAGACAAAGAGCGACATGAGAACGACACTTAAGCTCAAAAGATAGATCGTCTTTTCAAACACGCCAAAGAATCGTTTCAGGATGTCGAGGCTGTCCTCCGGAGTAGAAAGAAAGAATTCATCCTGAAACTCCTGCTGGAGAGCACCCACCTGTGAGGGGGTGAGAGGCTTGGAAAGCAAATAGAACTCGCGATGAAAAATTTGAGATCCCGCTGAGACAAGGCCTGTGTCGTTTGCGTACTTCTTGTGAATATAGACTCGTGGTGTGAACGAAAAAATTCGAGAGGTGGCTCCAGGATCATCCAGAACCACGGATTCAATTCGAAACTCCTTTCGACCAATCAAAATGCTATCGCCCAATTTGAGTTTCAACTGAGCGAGAACTTCAGGATACACATAAGCTACAGATTGATCTTCGAGGTTAGAGCCCTCAGGAGATCGCGTGATAGAGCCGGTGAGTGGGTAAAGCGAATCAATGGCTCTAATCTCGCAAAGAAGTGCCCCACCTTTGGCTGAGATCATCGATCGAAAGTCAATCGTCGAGGCCGTTTGCGTGGGCTTGAGCTGTTCATTGAGTCGATCGCGCAGCTTCTCGCTCATGGGTTGAAGACTCGAGAGGGAGAGGTCGGCTGAAAGCGTCGAGCGAGCCTGTTGATAAACATAGCGCTGGATTGATGATTTGAAGCTTAGACTGAGAAGGGCCGAAAAAAAAGCGAGTCCCAGGAAAAAAATCATCCAGAGCATTTTCTGACGATGAAACCAAAGATCCTTAATGGCGAGGCGGCTCAAAGTGCGCATCATAGACGCTCCGTCAACTGGAGTTGTCCTTGCACCATTCGGAAAATGATTTTGCAGCGTCTGGCCAGATCGATGTCATGCGTGGCAATCAGCAGAGCTGTGCCTTGCCGCTGTGGCAGTTCCAAAAGCAAGTTAGACACATTCAGCGCCGTCTCATCATCGAGACTTGCGGTTGGCTCATCAGCAAGTAGAACCCGAGGATTCAACACAAGGGCTCGAGCAATGGCGACGCGCTGGCATTCCCCGCGACTCAATTGATGCGGGTAGTGGTGTGAGCGATGAGCAAGTCCCACAGCCTCAAGAAGATGATGAGCACGATCCATCTGATCTGGACGGTGCATCGTCAGCTCCACCGGGAGGCGAATATTTTCATACGCTGTTAAATGGGGAAGGAGGTGAAACTGTTGAAAGATAAGTCCGATCTTCTCGGAGCGCATGCGAGCCGAAACATCCTCGGACATTTGAGTCCAGTCTAAGCCGTCGATTGAGATTCTTCCTTGCGTTGCAGTATCCAGGCCGGCCAGCAGGGAAAGCAGCGTTGACTTTCCCGATCCCGATCGACCGACGATGGCAATAGTATCTCCCGGCTCAACCTGAAGAGACACTCCTTTGAGGATTTCCAGAGGGCTTGGCGCACTTGGATAGGATTTAAAAACCGATTCAGCTTGTAAAATCATAAGAGAGGCCTCAGGTGTTTGTAGACGGTTTGAGTAATGATAGAATGACCTTTTTCATTAGGATGAATTCCGTCTGGAAGATTGAGTTCCTTCTTTCCTCCCACACCGTCGAGAATGAAGGGTATAAGAGGAATCCTTTCCTCTCGAGATAGCTCTGAGAAAATGCCCTCAAAAGAGGTTGCATAAGGTGTTCCGTAGTTTTGAAAGATTTTCATTCCTGCTAGCAGGACTTGAATCTGATTTTGCTTCGCCAGTTGGATGGTCTTTCGAAGATTTTCTTTGATTGTCTGAGGTGGAGTTCCTTTGAGAGCGTCATTTCCGCCGAGCTGAAGAATCACGATGTCTGGTTTCGACTTCAGCTGCCATTTCAGACGGCTCGGTCCGCTTGAGCTTAAGCTTCCACTGATCGATCCATTAACGATTTGAGCTTGAATGTCCTGCGTTCTAAGTTGTTTTTCAAGAAGGACAGGGTAGGACGCATCGGCCTCAACTCCATAACCATCGGAGATGGAGTCGCCAAGAATAAGAATCTTTTTGGGGCTTGTCATGGCCAGCAGACAAAACAAAACTGAGATCATGCACAGATCTTAGACACTCGATGGGGGCTATCTCAAGCGAACTCTGGAGGTTGGTGCTGTCTTGGACTTTCGGGGTTCAGGAGCAATTTGCTGGGCTCCTTCAATGGTTTTTCGAAGGGGAGTGGGAAGATCGCCCGGGTTTACACTTTCCTCAAGCAGGCCCCGTTGCATCGAAAGATTCAATTGTGGCGAGCCATTGATTCCATCCCGAGACAGCTCGATCTTCACAGCAGGGGTTGTCGTCGCCGATGATGTTTTGATGGCAGCGGTGGATTTGGTTATCTCCTGTTGAGTGAGAACAGAGAGGTTCAGGGCGACGAGTCCGCCGACGACAAGCCATGCAAGCGATTGCTTTCGAAAAATCTTTGCTCGCTGATCGCGAATGTCTCTTCGGTTGGAAATTCGTTCGAAGACGCCATCTCGTCGTTCAGGTCTTGCGAGAAGTCCTTCATCAATCGCGACTCGCTTAACGAGAGTTTCGAGTCTTCGCTGGGAATCGGGATCAGCCCCTTCGACTCGAAGGCCAATTCCATCGCTTCCATGACGAACAACGCGGGCGCTTAAAAATGATTCAATGGCTGGGAGAGATTCAGAACTGGGAATCTCGAGGCGTACCTGGATAAGCGTATTGAGACTCGGGCGCTCTGACGTTTTGATATAAAGACCGCCACTCGAAACATCTCGGATGTAGAACTTCGCAAAGGCATTTTGAGTCGGAAATGAAACCGAGATGGCGCTGTCCTTCAGCTCGTGCCGAAAGTGCTCACGTCTTTCGTGCTGCCGTGAAAGATCTGGCATGATGTTTGTCACTGCTGTTTCCACGCGGTCCCAGGGGGATTCGCTGGAAGGAGTGGCAACGATGTCTTTGGCCTCTTTCATTTCAATCTTTCAGTCCGTTAGTGACTCGCCATTCTCAACGTTTTGAATTTTTTAACACTTCCGTATGCTTGAGGAGCATCAGAGACCGGAAATGCTGGCGGGTTGATTGTATTCATCAGTCTCTGGTCGTAGTAGTAGCGGCTTGAGTAACCTCGAAAGCCTGAGGAGAGTAGACCTGTTGTTTGATCTTTGAACTCCGAGATGCCGCCAAAGAACTTGATGTTTCCTTTGTTGGGGGCAGTTGAATAGTTCAAAACGCCGAAGCCGCATCCCCTTCGTGAGTCAGTATTAGATCCACAGCCCAAGCCTGTTGAACTATTTAAAGCATTGGCATTCCCTGCGTAAATTGCTGCATGAAGATTAATATTGTCGGGTGCACTTGTCGCAGCGTTGTAAGGAGCACTCGTAAAGATGTAGACATTTCTCTGAGTCGATATGATTCCCAAAATAGTTTGAGAGTCCGATGAAATTCTTGCTGAGACATTGGGATCCGTCGGACTGATGGAGGAGTCATTGAGCGAGCCGTAGGCGTTGGCCACAGCCTCTGTCCCCACATTTCCGGAGGCATCGGCGGTTACATACTCGGCATCTTCGTACTGAAGATCGTTCACAATATTAACGTCTTTTACTGCTGAGATTGTGAGCGCAAAGTCGGCAGCAACAGCGGGTCTGGTTCTGCTTTGCCCGCCGAGTTTGCCAATCGCTCCGTTGACATGAATGTTGCCGTTGATCCGCCCGTTGAGGACAGAAGGAGCGACTGAGTAGTTACTGCCATTGAAGACATAGGTGACGTTGCAGGGCTCATCTCCGACCAGGATGTCCTGGGTTTGATTGGAGGCTTGAGTTGCCACAATACGAAGGCGCTGAAACTTACAGCTGCGGTGAGATTCAGCCATCTGACTCCACGCAGCGGCTGGAAAGTCAGATTGCCCTTTGAGAACATTCATCTGAATCTCAGCATTGCCCTGCACGTAGATTCCTCCTGTAAGAAGCTTGTCGGTAAGATTGTTCACGGGAACGTAAATTCCGTTCGGTATACTTGTCAGAGTCTGGTTGAGGGTTCCTCCAGAGTGAAACCTGAGAAAGTCTTTCATCTCGGTGACGGTTGGTGCGGTGTTGTTGGTGCTTGCTGTTTGTGAGGTATCTCCTGCAGCCAGTCGGTGAGTGTTAAAGATCGTCGAGGGCATTGTAATGGATGAGTATCCACCAATTTTTCCCTGCTCAAAAACCGGACACTGTTCAGGACAGCCCGTGTAGTTAGGTGCTGATGTATAGAGCCACTGAGATTCTGGAGTGGCTGATGTAAAGAGTCCTTTGAAGCGCGGATGCCCATAAAAGTTGGGTCGTTGATTGACATGAACCGGCCCACCGTAGACTTCTTGAGCTTGAGCAGATGTGTTTCCCCCTGCAAAGTAAAGTGTGCCGCCCGTTTGACTGACAAGTGAATGGGCAAAGAGTGCCCAGCGTGAAAAGGGTGCTCCTCGAACCTCAATCGATATGACTCCTGAGTCTTCAGCAGAGCGCACTGCATATCGACTCTTTCCGTAGCTTCGAATGGAAATGACATACTCGTACTCAAAGAGGATTCGTCTAGGAGTCGAAGTGATTTCCGATTCAACTCGCAACGGGTAGAAATCGTATTTGATTTGATAGTAGTCATCGTCAGTCTCGTCGGGATCAGTCCAAGTTGTGGGAAAGGCAGAAGCAAATGAGGCGAATTCGTTGGTTGAGGAAAGAGTTCCTGCTGGGCTGTAGGCAATCGACCTAATCATATGCTCCAGAAACAGACTGGCTTCATCAAGTGCCGATCCGTTTGCGTTTTGATCAGTTGCATACAGGTTGTTGAGAACATCAAAACGTTCCCCTGTGCTTGCGAGAGTTGCATTCGAGTTTACAAATCTGAGCTTTCCTTGAAGGGCGACTTGCTCCATGGCTCGATCGAGTTTTTCTCGAGCCGAATCCAGAGCACCCTCGAGCTGAAACTGTGCAGTCGTTCCGTCAAACTGGTTCATGACAGAGTTGAGAAAGTTGGCTGAGCGAGACATAAACATGATGGCTCCCCCGAGCGCGAGCATAACTAAGAGCGTGACGATAACCAGCGCCGAGCCTTTTGTTTTCGAATGGTAATGATTCAACATTTTGACCTACCTCTACTGATTCATGATGGTTGCAAAAAACGAAAACTCTTGGCGAGGATACGAATCATCTTCGACCTCAGCCGTATGGGGATTGTCATAGGTTCGATTCGAACTTTTCGAGGACTGGCTTGATTTGATGACTAGATGCGGAGTTAGTCCTCGAATATCCTCAAAGCCGTTGTTTTGTGTATTGGAAGAAAAGCTGAGTTTTCGATGATGGCTGACAAAGCTCGAGCCGCCGCCGGTGAGGAAATAAAACTGAAGCCCTTCAACTTGATCTGACAGAAGTTGCCATTCGCCCTTCCCAATGAGCTGTTCACCCGCGGGAGAAATCTCCCGGCGAAACAGGCCTCCGGACTCTCCTACAGCCCATTCAATCAGTTTGACGGGATAGATTCTAGCCGCTGAGGAATAGCCTGCAGCGCCCAGCCCGAAGCGCTGGTTCCAGGCGTTAGAGGTCGATCGGGCATCCACTTGAATTTCTTGAGTGGAGTCGGAAAGGTTGACCGTTGATAAAGCCGTGACTTGAAAGAGATTGCTGTAAGTCACACCATCGATTTCCTCAGACAGGATATACACTCGTCCAACCTGCAGTAGGTCAGAGCACTGTGGATGTGCCCAGAGCCGCTCATCTCCTGCGGCCGTGCTCGTGGATTGGCTCGGATTGGGAGTGTTTTTGTGTCGGGGATTGAGACGACAATTAAACGAGCCATTAAAGTCATACGTCACGATTCGAACGGCATCGACCGTTTTGGAAATATTTTGATCGGTGGTTGCGTTGCTGTTGGGAAGAAAGTGATCGAGATTGTCGAGATCCTCTTTGTTTGCACCAGGCAGAGGGGTTATGCCGGCTCGAACTTTCAAATCCGAGCAGTCACCGGCAATGAATGTGGTGGGGGCATTGTCATCGCAAGCAGGGTTGAGCGCGACCAGATTTTTGAAGTCTGAAAGCATTTGCTTTTGGAGTAGGCTCGTTGCTTCGGTGTTTTGATTAGATACTTGTTCATCAGCCAGTCGAGTGGCATTGGCTTTCAAAAAGTTAATGCCCATCATTGCCACAAAGGATGCGAGCAAGACCGCAATCATCACCTCGGCAAGACTAAACGCCGCATGATCTCTAAATTCAAAATGGTTGCGATGACTCCCCATCCCATCTCAATTATGAAGCGAATGCGTCAGAAAAAAAGGGGGTGTAAACAGACGTTGGTCGAAAAGTATCGATGATTGTTAGCGTTTCCGATGTTTGCGCACCGCAAGCTTTGCGCGCCAACGGAAGTTACGAGTACTTCCAAATCTTCCGTATTTGGGGTGCTGCACATACAATGATTCAGAGGGAGTCATTTTATGAAAATTTATCTGATGAGATCTTCTTTTGCTGCGATGCTGTTTGCGGGATTGTTTCACCTCGCTCCGCAACATCAAGTGGTTCCGTGTCCTGACGATCAATCCTGCGAGGACTCTGAGGGATCGGGCAGCGAAGAGCCTGAAGCTCCTTGTTCAGAGTAGGGTTTAGACTGGCGAGGGGCCGTTGAACATTTAGCTTTTCACCGGTTCGTCATTTGGCAATACTCCGGGGATGTTGATTCCCGCAGTATTGCTAGGTTTCGCCATTGGAGTTGTTGCCGGCGTGTACTTCATGCGCTGGCGTTCTCGCGAAAAAGGTTCTTTGATGGAGGAGCGCTTTAAGCTCCTCCAGGACTCAACAAATCGAATGGAGTCGACCTTCAAGGCTCTTAGCACTGACGCTCTTCAAAACAATGCTAAGTTGTTTATCGAGCTGGCTCAGGGCCAGTTCGAAAAGTTTCACGGGTTAGCTCAAAAAGATTTAGATCAGAAGCAGGGCGCGATCTCTGAAATGCTTAAGCCCATGCGCGAATCGCTCGAGAAAGTCGATTTGAAGATTCAAGAGCTTGATCGCTCTCGCGCAAAAACGGACGAAGCAATCGCTCAACAAGTGAAGTATCTCCTTGAGGCTCAAAATGAATTGAAAAATGAAACCGGACGTCTTGTCACGGCGTTGAGAGCTCCCCAAGCGCGAGGGCGCTGGGGTGAGATTCAGCTTAAGCGCGTCGTTGAGATGGCTGGAATGCTTGAGCACTGTGATTTTACGACTCAGGAGACCGCTCAAACTGAGGAGGGCAGACTTCGGCCAGATCTCATCGTTCGATTGCCTGCCGGAAAAAATATCGTGGTGGATGCTAAGGTTCCGCTGCTGGCCTTTCTGGATTCGCTCGGACTTCAAGATCCAAAGCAGAAGTCAGAAAAACTCTCAGAGCATGCTCGCTACGTCAGACGACATATTGAGCAGTTGGGCCGAAAGTCATACTGGGATCAGTTTAGGCCTGCCCCAGAGTTTGTTGTCTTGTTTCTGCCGGGTGAAAACTTTTTTGCTGCTGCTCTTGAGGCCGATCCTAGTTTGATTGAGTACGGCGTTTCTCAGAACGTAATTGTGGCAACTCCCACGACTCTCATTTCTCTTCTGCGGTCCGTCGCCTATGGATGGCGACAAGAGAATCTGGCCGCTAACGCGAAGCTGGTGGGAGATATGGGCAGAGATCTCTATAAGCGCTTGGCTGATTTGAGCGGTCACTTCTTTAAGTTGGGACGAAATCTTGAGGCCTCAGTGGATGCGTACAACAAAACGGTCGGGACTCTGGAAACTCGTGTTTTAGTGACGGCGCGAAAGTTTAAAGATTTAGATACGACTCAGGCATCGGTGGAGTTGTCCGCTTTGGCGCCCGTTGACCAAAGCCCCAGGGCGCTGCAGGCCCCAGAGCTCCTCAATCCGAAAGATCCGTAAGGCTTTATTGTTTGAGGTTTTGCTGGATCTTGGATCGAATGATGGTCTTAAGATCCGCGGGCTGTTTGCCAGCGGCGAAGTCTTGTCCAAGCTGAATGAACTCACCAATCAGTCTTCCACTCAAAAGTTCCACTCTTGAATTGGTGGTGTAGACGTCTTCCCACGCTTGATTGACTTGGTTCCAGAAGTCTCTTTGAGACTCCAAAAGAGCTTTGGCATCCGCGCATTCCTTCTCGTCGAGACGAATAAAACGGGTCGTGCCGCTTTCCGTCGATATAACTTCTCGTCTTTGAGGACTTAATCGAACTTTTTTTGCGACAAGATATTCGTCGTAACCAAAGCTTGTATTGCGTGCGACAAGGTCTCTCTCCATGACGTCGTATCGGAGTTCCGTGGGTCGATTGGCGAGGCTTTCTCGTCGAGGAAGCGGAGCCTTGGCGGATGCTCGAAATTCCCAGCCTCGTTTTTCATCGTGAGTCCATTGCCCAATATTTTGGAATCGAAGAGACCCATCGATTTGAAAGACGGAATAGGACCATTCATCGTCATTCATTTCCCGATCCACCTTGTTCCAGATTCGCTTTTGCTCGTACTCAAACACGCTCTTGGGAGACCGTGTCCAGAGCTCTCGCCAATGAATGGCAACTGAGTTGGCTGAGGTGGTGGGGTCATCAGAGTCCTCACCAATCGAGACGTGCTGCATGGAGAAGGTGTCTGGTGAAATCTCCTCAAAATCGATGAACTCTTTCGCAATCACGGTTGAGTCGCTGGCAGGGACGTCATGATCAAAGAATTGATACCGAACCTCAAAACATCCCGATCGAGCCTTGATGACGGAGGTGTCAAAGCGCTCTGAGGAGGGATCTGGGTTAGTTACTGTGGTGATGTGGAGGGCTAATAGGCTGACAAAAAACATGGGTTGCGTCCCTTTTTAAAAATAAGGTGGTTTGATTATTATTGATAACTATTATCAATATCAATAGTATTCATTTCATAGCTTCGGTTTTTAATCTCGGGCAAGAGTTTTTGGAGGGTTG
>JBEIHI010000049.1:0-12798 GCA_040381435.1 Bacteriovoracaceae bacterium
GTCGCCATACGAACGTTAATATCCCAACGATAAATCGTGTAGGACAAGAACGGCAAAATGACCTGTGGAACAACAGCGTACCAAACCACTTGTATTCGGTTAGCACCAGTAGCCTCAATAGCCTCAATGGGACCACGATCAATGCTTTCAATCTGCTCCGAATAAAGCTTAGCGAGCGAGGCGATACTGTGAATCATCAGCGCCATCATCCCCGCAAAAGCACCAATTCCCACCCAAACGGAGAACACAATTGCCCAAATGAGGGGCTCAATGGAGCGGCTAAAATTAAACAAAAATCGAAGCCCACCATACACGGCTCTCGAGGTCTTTGAAAAATCCATCAGATTTCGGGCACACAGGAAACTGAGGACGAAAGAAAAAGGAATAGCGATACTGGTCGCCATCAATGCAATGTAAACCGTAACGACCATCGCATTGAAAACCAGTGAGAGAATGGAAAGATCCGGACTCAACAAGCTCGAGAAAATTCTCCAGACACCATCGATGCCAGCCTCATCAAACAGAGCGACAGGATCGACCTCGTTGAGAAGCCATCCCAAAACCATGGTAATCACCAAAACGTAGATCGCGTAGATACCCGAAACACTCGATGTCCAACGAAAGGCCTCTCGATGCTCCGCCTTCAAAATAGGGTTCGTCCGGTACACCAAAATCTTGCCGAGTGAGAATGAAAACCTCATCAAAGCAATCGCCCACACCAGCGAAAGTGGCGCAATGAGAATCATCATCGAGGAACTCAACTGCTGACCTTCACCGGAAAAAATGCTCCACAACGTGGCTGAACCAAAAAATGCGTAGTAGGCAATGGCCCAATCAATGAGCAAAGATTTCCAAACAGCCTTAAGCTTTTCTTTACGAACTTTCGGGTTCATCGGCGCACCTTCTTCGTTAATGGATTTCAACGGCGACGGCGTCTTCTCCGTAAATTTGTTTGAACCAGGCTTCATCGATTTCATCAGGCCGACCTTGGAAGACAATGGAACCTCCCTTAAGAGCAATCACTCGTGTTGTGTATTGGCGCACCAAACTTAAGAAATGCAAATTGCACAAAACTGTTTTGCCGAGCTCTTTGTTTACCTTCTCAAGATACTTCATCACTGAGTGTGAAGTTGAGGGGTCTAAGCTCGCCACAGGCTCATCGGCCAACAAAATATCTGGATCTTGCATCAGAGCACGAGCAATCGCCACTCGCTGCTGCTGTCCGCCGCTCAATGCGTCGGCACGCTTGCCGGCTTTCTCTGCCAAGCCCACCATTTCAAGATACTGTCGAGCCTGCTCACGCTCTTCAGCGGAAAACAAGCCAGCAACACCTGCAATCGTTGACTTCCGACCCAAAGCGCCGGACAGAACGTTTTTGAGCACGGAATGTCGCTTCACCAAATTGAACTGCTGAAAAATCATTCCGATCTTCTGTCGCTGTAATCTGAGATCACTCGGCGGCAGCGACGTCATCTCAACGCCCCGAAACTTGATTGATCCGCTTGTCGGCTCAATCAGCCGATTAATACATCGCAGCAACGTTGATTTGCCAGATCCGCTCAAGCCAATAATTGCGAGAAACTCACCCTCATACAAAGTCAGATTGATATCGTTGAGCGCGCGAATTCCACCATCATAGACTTTGGTGAGATTCCTAATCTCCAAAACGGGAGACTTCATCTCTTCTGCCCCGCAATCACTTGCTCGATATTCACTTGAGCCTCTTTGACCATCTCACGAACTAAATTATAGTCCTTATCCGTAATGGCCTGGAGACCGACCCCTGTTGCAACCTGATCCAACAAGACTTTACCATCCGCTGTTTTGGCGAACTCAAAAACAGCATTCAAAACGGCCTTTCGAACTTTTTCATTCATGTCCTGATCGGCAAACAAGTTTGTTCGAATCGCCCAAGGCTCGCCGGGAACTTCAGGTGTAACGGCAAGAATGCTTACCTTAGACTCCACATCGGGAAACTGAGTCAGCACTCGAGCTCGAGCATCTTTGAGAACTCGCACTTCTTTGCCGCCTTCATTCTTCATCTCTGGCTCTTGATAATAAGTAGCTCCAGCATCCACCTGCCCCTGATAAACCATCGTCACAACGTTATCGTGCTTCTGCGCGAACACAGTTTCACCAACGGTAATCTTGTTATCATTGAGCAGCTTCGTCGGAAGAACAAACCCAGTGAGAGAAGCGGGATCCACAAAGGCAATCTTCTTACCCTTCAAGTCCTCAATCTTTTTGATTCCACTGCCCGCCCGAGTGATAATCTGACCCGCCGTGGTCGCCTTTGGATGATGCTCACCGCGAAGCACAGTGTAGACTGCATCAATGGGATAGCCCTTGATGTCCTTGGCAAGAATGTAGGCGTAAGTTGTAAAAATGACGAAGTCAGCCTTCTTCGTTCCAATCGCTTCAACAACCGCCACATAAGAAGTGGGAACGGCGGTCTTCACGAAAAATCCTTCGTCTTTACCGTAGAGCTCCTGCGAAACTTTTTGAGAAACAAAGGTCGCCAGTTTAGCACCATGAGTATTGAGCGCTTCCGCATCAACGGAAGGAACAAAGTACATCGTGAAAGGTCTCGATTTGGAACCCACCACCCGCTCTGAACAAGCTGACGAAAGAATCCCTAAAACCGCGATCAAACTAACTGATAAAACTCTCATAGCTGGCTAAACCTCCGCTTTTGCGCGTTTTTATGTTCCCCCTCTTTACCACTGTCGGGACGGGTTTTGGCCAGCAAAACTTCAGTGAGTTTTGGGTATTTGGAAGTCATTTTAAGCCCTTGCGTGGCCCCCCGAAAGTCGTTGTAGACCCTCGCAGATCTGCTATTGTACGGGCCCTTTGTGAGTTCGATTCTCTCAAATGATGAATTCTTCATGCAGATGGCATTAAATGAGGCCTTGAAGGCCCCAACTTCTGTTGCACCCAACCCCAAAGTGGGCGCTGTGATCGTTCACAAGTCTCAGATTGTAGGCTCCGGATTTCATCGAGGACCTGGACATCCCCACGCCGAGGTGGAAGCCATTCGAGACGCTGAAAGTCGAGGATTTCGAGAGTTTTCTAAGGCCGCTCTGTTTTGCACGCTTGAGCCATGCTCGCATCTCAACAAGCGCACCCCTCCTTGCGCCCCCACTGTAGCCCAAAAGCGATTCTCACGCGTTGTTGTGGCTCATCTGGATCCCAACCCCCACGTTAAGGGTCGAGGCATTAAGCTACTTCGATCAGAAAAGTTGGCGGTCGAGCTTGGATGCCTGCAGCAAGAAAGCGCTTCAATCAATCAAGTCTTCATCAAGAACCAGCTCCACCAGAAACCGTACGTAACGATGAAGCTTGCGATGACATTTGATGGACGAATGGCAGATGACTTCGGCCACTCAACATGGATCACGAGCAAAAAATCACGAAAGCGCGTTCATCTTTTGCGCTCTGAGTGTGATGCCATTGCGGTGGGCTCAAAGACAATTGATCACGATGACCCTCAATTGAATGTTCGGCTCGGACGCTCTCAAAGCGCACTCAAAGTTTTTGTGCTGGGTAAGACTCAAAAATCAAAGGCCAAACTCAACTGTGTCAAAGCGAATGGCGATCAGAATGTCGCCATCCTCACCCGAACCCCTCCCCTTAAGAAACTGCTTCAGAAAATGTATCAGGAACACGGAATTTGCCATCTTTTGGTCGAAGGCGGCCCCTCAACGGCCTCTCGATTTTTGGAAGCGGGTCTCGTTGATCGACTTATTTTAGTTTACGGGCGAGGCCTCGTTTTGGGCCAAGGTCGCTACGGCCTGAAGAGCTCTGGCAGAGCCTTGAAAACACTTCCTGACTGCATTAGCTTCAAACCATCGCACGTTGAACCCATTGAGGATGATCTTTGGGTCGAAGGATATCTCCATGTTTACAGGCCTCATTCAAAGTAAAGCTGAGATCAAATCCGTAACGAACCTGACCGCTGGGAAGCGAATGAGCGTCGCACCCGCATCACAGGCTTCATGGGATCTAGGAGAATCCATTGCCCTCAACGGCGTTTGTCTTACTCTCGTTGCTGCGGATTCTTTACTTCACTTCGATGTTTCACCGGAAACTCTCTCCAAAACAACGATCAGCTCCTGGGCCTCTGGAAAGATCGTCAATTTTGAGCGCGCTCTCCGAGTGGGCGACTCTCTTGGGGGACATTTTGTTCAAGGACATGTCGATGGTGTTGCTCGAGTTCAAAGAATTTCGACCGAGGCCGGTTTTTGGAGAATGACTGTTGAGATACCTCGAGAGTCTTTCTCTATGATGATCCCCAAGGGCTCAATCACGATCGATGGGGTGAGTCTAACGATCAATGATATTCAGACGCGAACATCAACCATCGAACTGCAGCTCATTCCTGAAACGCTTGAGCGAACGACACTCAGCACTCTCGAGCCAGACTCGCAGATCAATTTTGAAATCGATATCATTTGCAAAACCATCAGCCACATCACATTGCAGCAAAGTGTTTTGAAGGAAGGGCGGATTTCTCAATGAAAACATCACCTATCAGTGAACTTCTTGAAGACCTAAGAGCCGGTAAGCTCATCATCTTAGTGGACGACGAAGATCGAGAAAACGAAGGGGATCTCGTGTGCGCCGCTGAGAAAGTCACGCCTGAGCTGATTAACTTTATGGCGAAGGAAGCTCGTGGCCTCATTTGTCTGAGCCTCGATCAATCGATTGTTGAGCACCTTCAACTGCCGATGATGGTGAAACAAAATTCATCACCCTTTGGAACGGCCTTCACCGTTAGTATCGAGGCTCGAACTGGAGTCACAACGGGAATCTCTGCTCACGATCGAGCTCGCACGATTCAAGTTGCCGTAGACCCCAGCTCTTCATCGAAGGATCTCGTTACCCCTGGACATGTGTTTCCTTTGCGATCACAGCCCGGCGGCGTTTTGAAGCGCGCAGGACAAACCGAGGGAAGTGTTGATCTAGCTCGGATGGCGGGACTTCGACCTGCTGGCGTCATTTGTGAGATTCTCAACGAAGATGGAACCATGGCCCGAAGAGCTCAGCTCGAAACCTTCGCTCGCAAGCATGGACTTAAGATCGGCACTATTGCCGAGCTGATTAACTACCGAATGCGTCACGACTCTCTGATCCGAAATGAAGGTAGCGCGAAGATCCCCTCCCGATTTGGAGAGGGCTTCACCATGCATTTATTCTCAAACACCATCGACAGCGCTCAGCATGTGGCCTACGTCAAGGGATCCTGGAAGCCCGAGGAAGCCGTGCTTGTACGCGTGCACTCAGAATGTCTAACAGGCGATGTATTTGGATCGCTACGATGTGATTGCGGGGACCAACTTCAAGCAGCACTTGCTCAGATCGATCAAGCTGGTGCTGGTGTGCTCGTGTACATGCGACAAGAAGGACGAGGCATCGGACTGTTAAACAAGCTCAAAGCCTATGAACTTCAAGATCAAGGACTCGACACTGTTGAAGCCAACCACAAACTTGGATTTGCGGCAGATCTTCGAGACTACGGAATCGGCGCTCAAATTTTGAAATCCCTCGGTGTGAAGAAAATGAAGCTGCTCACGAATAATCCGAAGAAGATCGTGGGCCTTGAGGGCTATGGACTTGAGCTTGTCGATCGAGTTCCGATTGAGATGATTTCAAATCCCAAAAATGCAAAATACCTCCAAACCAAAAAAGAGCGAATGGGTCACCTGTTGACTCTTGTGAGCTCAACGGAGAAGACGGTCTCATGATATTGATTGTGCAAAGTCTTTGGAATGAAGCGATCACCTCAAAACTCGTCGAGGGAGCGCAGCACGTTCTTGAGCAAAACAAGATGAAGTACGAAGTTCTTCAGGTTCCTGGCGCTTTGGAAATCTCACTCGCCATCCAATGGAAACGCGAGAAGTTAAAGAACAAGCTCTTGGGAGCAATCGCATGTGGAACGGTCGTCAAAGGCGACACTTATCATTTTGAAATTGTCGCCAATGAATCGGCACGAGGCCTCACTGAGATTAGTCTCAAATCCAGTATGCCGATCAGCAATGGAATCCTCACTTGCTACAACCTCAACGAAGCCCTCGAAAGAGCTGGCGGCAAAATGGGAAACAAAGGCGAGGAGGCAGCGCTGGCTCTGGTGGAGATGCTTAAAATCAAAAAGCGTCTCGGAGGAAAGAGTCGATGAATCAAAAACCTCTAGAAATCAAAATGACTCATGCCGCCGTCAAAGTCTCCAGTGTGAAAAAATCGATGGAGTTCTTTTTGAAGCTTGGATTCAAGCCGGCCTGGGCCGGCCAAGAAGACTGGGGCATGGTCAAGTCAAACGGCACCACACTGGCCCTCATTGAGAAAAATCACGAAGTTCACCCTCCCCATATTGGACTCGTCGTGGAAACCAAAGAACAGGTGCAGCAGGCGTATGAGATTCTCAAGGGAATGAGCCTGCCAGAGCTCGGAAACCCCAAAGAGCATCGAGATAAAAGCCTCTCTTTTTACTTCAAAGATCACGACGGCAATCAATTTGAGCTGCTGTGGCTACCAGATGGTTTGACGAGGTAGAGCGTTTCATTGACACTGTAGAGAATGCGTTTCTCTTTTGTCATTTTGGCGATCGCTCTAGGGGCTTGGGAACAAACGCAGGCCTCTCTGCCATCCATTCAGACTGATCCCAGTGTTTTTTCGCTCGACGAACTCATTGATCGAGAGATTGCGGCCGGATCAAGAATTGAAATGGAGATCCAGCTGGATCCGCAAAAACTCGCGGATCGATTTAAAAAGTGTATCCCCGTTGAGAGCCAAATATTTAATGGTCAATGGAATGAGTCACTCGATTCTCGGATTTTCACGACCAAAGAGCTCTCTGACCTGATGAAGTGCAACTCCAAGTCCTGTGCTCATAATTTTTTGCCTCAGGAAATTGATCAACTGACTAAGGCCCAGACCGAAAGCGAAAGGATTCAACTCTTTAAGCAATTTTATAAAAACCGCTATCTTCGCCAAGCATCGGTGAGCCCAGAACGAGCGCGATTTTTGATTCGAACCAAAGATCGGCCATTTCAGATCTGTCAATCCACTCGCTTCAATCAGCTTCTCGATGACCGTCCGAACACCCATTGGCCTATGCGATTGAGCCTCGCTCACTATGATCAACGAATGCGCCCCACCACGAGGCTCCTCCAAGGAGATTTCTATACCTCCGACTCGGGAGATCTGTGTTTTGCCGATGCCTTTGTTTACTCAAATCACTACGATCTCGATCGAATCGAGGTTTGGAGATGGAAGCAGTCTTCCCCCTCAACAGGGTCTTTGGAACTTCAAGTGAGGCATCGAATTGACCTTCTAAACACCTGGTATCGCCGCCTCAACAAAGGAGCCCTTCGAGAGGAGCTGCGCCAGATCGTTGAAAATCATGTTCGCCAGGCCGCCTCCTGTCTCAGCTCAAAGCCCTAGACCTGACGAAAACCGCTCTTAGACCGCCCTAAAGAGGCACTTGAGAAAGAGGGCTGAAGACGGGTAAAATAGACAAAGGGGAACGAAATGGATTTCAAGTTTAACCCGACTCCCTTCATTTTTTTGACGCTGGCTACAGCGTTTGTCCTGAATATTATCGCGGGCTTGTGGGTTGGTATGCAGTACTGGTACGTCCTCGTGCTCCTGGGCTGCATTCAAACCGTGATTGTGATTGCCTCATTTACTCCCCTTCATGAGGCCGTTCATCGCGTGGCGAGTTCCAATCGTTGGCTTAATGAAGCTATTCTTTTTTTGAGTGGACCGATTTTTCTCAGCTCACCGCTAATCTTTCGAAAGATTCATTTGGCGCATCACGCGCGTACGAATCAGGAAGATCGAGATCCTGATCATTTTGTCTCGGGAAATCATTGGGCGGAGAGATGGATTCGGGCGTTCTTTTTGATCGTCCATTACCATATCTTCTATTTTCACAATTTCATGAGAACTCGAGGCGAAAGAAGCATCCTTTATTCTTCTCTGTCGATTCTAGGGATAACCCTCATCGGGATGTTGATTTCGGGCTATCTCCCCGTCTTCTTTCTCGTTTGGATCGCCCCGACCATTGCCGGAATTGGCTTTCTTGCCTTCCTGAATACAGCCTGGCCTCACCATCCTGGGCGAGCCGTAAACAAGTATCAGAATACAAAGATTCTCCTCATCCCAAGACCCCTGGAGTGGCTGATGATGGAGCAAAATCTCCACCTGATCCACCATCTGCGGCCTACGCTTCGGTGGTACCAGTATAGGGCCTACTGGGAGGACAATCGCGAGGAATTGGCTGCCAAAGGGGCAGAGGTTCTGGACTACCGCATTACAACCCGAAAAATCCTTTCGGTTCTTGATAAACTCGGCGCTTAGGATAGATATAAGCCGGTTTTATGGCCGCAACATTTGAATCCCTTTTAGCTGACCCCCTTATCTTGAGAAACTTGACCCAGGTCTTATCGTTTACTCAATCAACTCCCATTCAAGAAGCAGCCATCCCTGCGATTCTCTCAAGCAAAGATGTCTATGCGGGCGCAAAGACAGGCAGCGGCAAAACGATGGCCTATTTGTTGCCGATTTTTCAGCGGATTCTGAAAGGTGAAGTCAATCGGGCCCTCGTTCTAGCTCCAACGCGTGAGCTAGCTCTTCAAATCGATGAAGAAGCCATGAAGATCGTCGACGGACAGACAGCCGTGGTCTCGATTCCCCTTTATGGTGGAGTTCCCATCGATCCACAGATTCTTGCCTTAAAAGCCCACAAACCAAGGCTCATTATTGCGACTCCAGGTCGAGTTTTGGATCTCGTGCAGGAAGGCTCGCTCAAGTTATCAGACATCCAAGTCGTTGTTCTCGATGAAGCTGATCGCATGTGCGATATGGGCTTTACTCCGCAAGTCAGTCAAATCATGGAGCTGGTGACGGATCGCAAACAGACCCTGCTGTTCTCCGCAACTTTGCCCGATGAGCTGAATAATATTATGACTCGCTATTGCCACGATCCCGTGCGCATTCAGGTCGATTCAGCTGATAAAGCTTCTGATACGATTGAGCATTTTGTCCTCATGTGTAGTCGACGCGATAAGATGAAGCACGTTCTGAAGATTATTTCTCAGCCTGATGTCATCTCCGTTGTTTTTGCCAAGACGAGAAATAAATGTGACGAAGTCTACGATGGACTCGTCAACAAAGTTGAAAACCTAGCGGTTCTTCATGCGGGTCTACCCATGCAAGAGCGCGAAAAGACTCTGAGAGCTCTCAAAGAGGGAAAGATTAGAACATTGATCTCAACGGATGTCTTTTCTCGGGGCATCGACATTGATGATATTACTCATGTCGTTCACTATGATTTGCCTCAAAGCCTGGAAGATTACATTCATCGATCGGGGCGATCTGGCCGAGCGGGCAAAACGGGAACGACCATTGCACTCGTTGAAGGTGATAATCCTGATCAAATGCGCCTGATGGAGAGTATTTCACAGAAAGTGAAACTCAAATCCTATGATGGCAGTGATTTGGATTTCCGTGCGCAATCGCCTCGACGGGGACGTTCAGACCACCGTTCAGATCATCGATCTGAACGCCATAGTGGCGGACATCACAGAAAGCCCAGACAAGACCACCATCCTCGCAGCGAAAAGCAGCATTCTCAAGAGAAGCAACACGCCAAAAAGAACCCCTCGGCTCACAAAAGCTCAGGCCCTCGCACTCAAAAGGTTGCTGAGAAGAAAAAGAGCGGTTTGATTTCCAAAACCAAATCTCTTCTCAATCGCGTCTTCGGAAAAAAATAACCAATCAAAGCCAGGAACGAGGCTGCTTAAAGCATGCAGTAAGAGTCCTCTCTTCCTCATTGGTTTCCATATCTGCGCAATAGTCAAAATTGACGACGGGGGGCAGGGACATCAAGATGCTCTCGATGTTACCCTTAGTTTGCAATCCAAACAGCGTTCCGCGATCGTAGACGAGATTGAACTCAACATATCGACCTCGACGCAAAAGCTGAAACTTCTTTTGGCGATCGGTATGCGTCTTATTTTTTGAACGTTCGACAATGGGCACATAGGACTCAACAAACGCATCCCCACACGAGCGAACAAAGTGAAACGTTTTGTCGAGATTCTCAGAAAGGTAGTCGAAGAAGATTCCGCCGATTCCGCGGGCCTCACCCCGATGCTCGTTCCAAAAGTACTTGTCGCATTCAGCTTTGTATCGGGGATACAGCTCTAACGAGTGCCGATCACAAGCTTCTTTGTGAACTCGATGGAAATGACGGAAGTCCTCCTCGCTCCAGACGTAGGGGGTGAGATCAGCTCCTCCTCCAAACCACGCACGATCAGGCTGCTCAAAGTAACGATAGTTGGCATGGACTGTTGGCACCATAGGAGAGACCGGGTGAAGGACCAGCGAAAGCCCTGTGGCGAAAAACTCCGTCGATGAACTGCCGAATTTCTTCTGAATCATAGCGGGGAGTTGCCCGTGTACTACGGATACATTCACACCAGCCTTCTCAAAAACTTTGCCACCTTCCAGAATGCGCGATTCTCCTCCACCGCCTCCATCACGCTGCCAAGACTTAGACTCAAATCGCGCGCGTCCATCAGACTTCTCGAGCGCTAAACATATTCTGTTTTGAAGATCGCGGACGTAGTCCACCATGGATGTCGCTCTTGAGCTAGGATTCATAGAGTCCTATGTTACGACCAAACTAGGCCGCAGCAAGATGACATTTTTTATATTTTTTCCCGCTGCCACAGGGGCAAGGCTCATTGCGGCCTACCAACTCGGGATCACGCTTAAGCGTCTTTGGCTTTGGGAATTCGGAATCGAAATAATGCCACTTTCCATCGACCAGCTTAAACTCAGCTCGTTCGCGATGGTTCACGGTTTCAGCCCCCCGAGTATACCTTACCGTAAAGGTAATAAAGGTGACCTCTTTACCCTCTTCTACTTCCTCAATCGTCAGACCACCCCATTGAGACTCCTTAGACCAAGCCTCCAAGGAGTTTCGATCTAAGTTGGCTCGGCTTTCGGGATGATGGCTTTCAATGATGAAGTCCACATTTCCAGAAACGAAAGCCTGATAGCGAGCTTCCAACAAGGCTTTAGCAGATTTAGGCCAGGAACTAACCATATCTCCCTTTGTACGCATTCGCTGAATCCCCAGCAACATCCAAGATCCAAAAAGTAAATGACTCGAGGGCCTCATTTTGGGAAATTAAAGGCGGAAGGGGATCTTATGCAGATCATTACAGTGCTTACAATGTTGGCCTTAACAGCCGCGCAACCGCAATCAGACAATGACCCCGACACCTCACAGCCAGTCAAAATGGAGGCTCCAATTCGGGCCGTTCATGTCCCGGGATTTTTGGACAGCAATGATGTCGCTCAATTCATGATTGAAGTTGAGTTTCCCAATTCATGTTACGCACTGGGTAGGCTTGTTGTTCGAGCTCGAACTGAGGATCTTCAAGAGGGACAAATCCCCTTTCAACTTGAAGCACTCAAATTCAATCGGCCTGTTTGTATCCAAGTCAAAACGAAGACACTCAAAGTTGTTGATGTCGGAATTTTGCCTGCAGGCTCCTACAAACTTGTCGGCCTCAAGGACGAGCGAATCTATAACACCCTTCGTATCGGAAAAGCTGAAAATCGAGCTGTCGACAATTTTACTTATGCACCGGTCGACGCGCTTTTTGTCAGAAACAACTTAGACGGCAACCGCCGAGTCGTCGTCCTCGTTGGCTCCTACCGTAACACCTGCATGAAAATGAAAGCGGAAGTGCCCGTCTACCGAGCGAATGAAACGACTCGCGTTATTGAGATCCTCCCGATTGTTGAAATGGAAAAAGATAAGATGTGTTTGGAGCAGATTGTTCCCTTCATGGTGCCGGTTGAGATTCCAGAGAAGATCCCCTCAGGGGAGTATGTTTTCCATGTGAGAACGATGAATGGAAATTCACTTAACAAACTGGATACAATACACACTGAATGACAAGCTACTTATTCAGAAAGATTTTGATAGGATCATTAGCACTCTGCAGCCTTCCGCAGAGTGCTTATCTCAAAGAACCTGCTACGCCCGCTAAATCTGCCGGGAAACCAGAAAGCCCTCAAAGACCAAATGCCTATGTGACGAACGATGAGTGGAAGCGCTGGAAGCAGCGTTTTGCGAGCCCCTCGCCAGTTTTAGCGCTAAACAAAACTTGGCCCAAGCCTCTGAATATATCGGATGAGAACATTGCTCGAGTCCTTCAGCGCAACACAATGATTCAGTTTCCCGAGCCCCTGAGGATGGGAGACAAACCCATGTCTGCCGTCGACATTTCTGAATTCGATGATGCTGTTCGCTTTGAGGTTCAAGACCAGATTGATCTCCAACTGAAACAAATTCCAGCCGATCAGGCCATCAAGGAAGAGGAGCGCTTTAAGAAGATGATCGACTTCATGGGAGACATGATTGGAAAGCGAGCCCCCGATCAACTCATCATTCAGTTCGTGGGAGCGACACATGGTATCGACCTATTCTTTGATTTCTTTCTTAAAGATTCCGACAAGAAAAAGCTCAAGCCCTTCCTAGCTCGACGCGACGAGGTTGTTTTTTCGGCTGCTCCTTACAAAATGGATACGCGGCGATATACCCAGGAGTTTGAGCAACTCAAAGAAATCGTTGATGGTATGCCTACCAAGCCTCAGACGATTGCCGACACCGGCATCGTTCTAGCAACCAACTTTCTTTCTCGACTGTATTTTTATCAAAATCTTTTGCGTGAAAGACTCAAGTTAAACGATCTCAAACAAGATGAGGCCTTCCTTGGA
>JBEIHI010000050.1:0-12701 GCA_040381435.1 Bacteriovoracaceae bacterium
CCTGAAGTAAAGAGGCACTTGGGTGTATGACCATACGACGACTGATTATTGCGATGATTGTGATTCTTCAAACGCCGCAGTTTCTTGCGGCCAAGGAGGATCCGTGCGCCTCGATTGTTCGAGGAACTCTTGCACCCTTCAAGCTCAGCGTCCCTCCCACCAATCCTGTCACCAAAACTGTCGGTCCACTGATTGAAACAATGACTGCCAATTTGCCGGGATTGAGATGGGCCAATCAACGCGCCTTGATGCTCGGCAATCGGCCCGCTGATCAAAATGTCTTTTCACGAGGTCTGGAAGTCACCGACATCGACTATGAGCTTTATGCACCCTATGCCGACCTGATCCCGCGCCAGGGCCCAGTTATTTTCATCAGCAATCATCGCGGAATGGATGACGCTTTGATTGATGGAGACTGGGCGCTCAGAGTTCGACCCGATATGAAGTTCGTCATCGGACTCAACGCAGCGATGCTGCCAGATCTTCACCCTTATGCCTTTATCGTAGACAACTCCGAAAGCCGCTCGGCTTCCTCGGCAAACACTCGATTCCTTCGACAGGTTCTCTCTCACTTAAAGTCTAAGAATGGCCAATCCATTTTTTGGTATCCCTCAGACTATGTTGATCTGACAACCTCTTGGAACGGAGATGTCAAACCCCACCCCTTTCAGGACGGCCTTGATTTTGTGGTCAAGAATTCTCAAGCCACCATCGTTCCCGTCTATCATGACTCATTGAACTCTCGTGCCTACTACCAGCTGGGTTATCTCCTCAGAAAAGTAAATCCATTTTTGGCATCAGCACTCTTGCCGTGGGCACTTTCTCAAAAGTCGGGAACAACTCTCAAAACCTATATTGGAAAACCCATTTCGCCGGAAGAATGGAAAGCTCATGCGTCCTCCAAGTCTCGCAAGGAATTACCGCAGTTTCTCCAGCAACGAGTCGAGGAACTTCCGCAATTGATCAAAGGTCAAATGGCCTCCCCGATTGAAGTGAGTAGCCTTTCGCCCTTGGCACCGATTGCAACCGACTACTCACCCCAAGCCGCTCGCCGGGAATTAGAGTCATTAAGTTCCGATCACTTTTTAGTGGGAAATCTTACGGAGCCCGTTGGAAGAATCGTCGTGGCTCAGTTTTTTGCGGATGAAGCTCCCATGCTCACTCGGGGAGTTGGAATCGGTCGAGAGATCACCTTCAGAGCTGTCGGGGAAGGCACGGGCCAGTCCATTGACTTGGATGCGCTCGACTTGAGCACCGAAGAACCACGCTTCCAACAAATGGCCGTCATCAATACGGAGACGAATCACGTTGTGGCCGGCTATCGATTCAAGCGAGGTATTACCTACACTTCTCAATTTTATCAGCATCTACCGAGTGAACTCTACCAAGCCCCCACCATGGAGCTTTCCCGAGCCTGGGTTCACCCGGACCTTCAAAACGGCTCGATGATTTCAACATTGTGGAGCGGAATCGGAAGAATCCTCGGAAACAATTTAGATGTGGATCAGATGGTGGGAAGCGCCAGTATGTCTTCCAAAGAATATCCAGAAGAAATTCTTCAGCTCACTCATTACTTCTTAAGCAACGGCCCCTATAAACTTGAAACAAAAGATCCAGCTCAGCCCTTAAACCCTCCTCGCTTCGGTGCTCTCACAGAAGAGCAAATGAAAGAACTTCTAAAGGATGTTCGAAACATTGATGATTTTGAAAAACTTGTGCGCAAACGACACCCCGAGGGTAAGGGCCTGCCCCCACTCATCCCCGGCTACATCAAAATTGGCGCAAAGGTCTTTGGAACGGTGGTCGATCCCGATTTCCAGAACTCACTCGACTTTGGGATTTTGATTCGCTCCCAAGAAATCCCTGGCGCCTATCTCAAACGCTTTATGGGTGCTGAAAAATACGACGAAAAAGTGAAGCGCTGGAACGAACGTCCAGCGCAACCCGATTAATGGTGGTGACCGTCAGGCCCGTGAGCGTGGCCATGAGCCACTTCTTCATCTGAAGCTTTTCGAATGCTCACAATCTCGATATCAAAATTCAAAGTCTCACCTGCGAGAGGATGATTTCCATTCACAGTGACTTCATCGCCATTGATCCCTTCAACTCTCAAGACCATGGGGCCGTGCTCGAGTTGAGCCCGAAACTGCATACCGATTTCAAGAGTCATTTCTTGAGGAAACTGAGCGCGACTGACTTGAGCAATCAAATCAGGATTCACATCCCCGTAACCTTCAGCAGGCGGAACAACCACGGTCTTCTTGTGTCCAACGTCCAAGCCTTCCAGTGCGACTTCAAGACCGGGGACGATTTGAGACGCTCCATGAAGATACTCAAAAGGTTTACCTTTGGGGTTTTGATCAATCTCCTCACCTTTGGCATTGGTCAGGCGATAGTTCATTGCAACAACGGTTCCAGCTGTAATTGTCATAGCTTTTGATCCTTAGTCGCCGAGGGGCGGATTGTCGAGTTTAATGAAGGAACTGACTGTAGTCGTTTTCATTCCTCAAGTCGCTCGGTTTGACTTGTTTGAGAGTACCCAGAACTTTCTTACATGACCATTTGCCGAAGCGATACGGGATGGCCACTGGTGCTTTAATGAAGGTCCAAGCATCTCGAAGCAATTTTTTTCGGTCTTCTGAGTAATTGACCCCATCATCCTTCACGAGGAAGTAGGTCATTGCCGCTGAAAACGCGATCACGGGCAGCGAATAGAACGCTAGCTCTCCCACAGAAATCGAATTGAGGTAAGGACCAACGAGCGGAAGGCTCTTAACCACCGGGGTCGAGTAGCCAATGACCTCTCCCGCGGCATTCTTGACCGTCCAGGCTTCAGGCTGAAGCTTCAGAAGATGGGCAATCTTGGTCATGAAGAGCAGTGGGAAGGTCAACATCTCTCGAAAAAACTGCTGACGCTTGAAACGAAATCCTGCGAACGGGACCTCGCCCATTCCTACGCGATGTCCATCGCGAGCCGCAAAGATCGAATGAGAGAATGATCGACTGACATTGTTCACGAGAGAGTTCACCAGGGTATGTGAAATGGCCATGAGTCCTGCGGCTGAGAAAAACAAATCCGTCATCCCCCAATTGTTGACTTGAGCCAAAGTCCACAGACCGGCGGGCATTGAAATGTAAAGCAGATGTCGAATCGTCTGCCGCCAAGCAGGCACATTTTTATCAAAGATCAAATAAGTGTAGGCGGAATAGCAAAGACCAATGAGAGCTGAATAAAAAATATGACTCTCAATTCCGGCCGAATACTTGGAAATGAAGGCTCCCATTTCACCGGCGTATCTCAAAAAGTCTTCAAAGTTTGCGGGACCCGCAGGAAGCTCTCCGGACTTTGTAATGAACTTTGTGATGTACCAACAAACAACCATATAGCTGGTATACAAGGCTGACCAGGCCACTTCGTTTCTTGTCGGAGGCATCATGGCTGCAGTCTTAGTCGTCAAAGCATTGTCGATGAAGCCTTGAGGCTTATGAATGACTTCTGCTTTCAGCTTCGCCGCCTTGCCTTTTGACGCTGGCGTATACAGCAACAACACAACAGGCCGTCCTTGACCGCTCTTGGCTCGCTGCAGCTGACGAGCAATCAAAAGCAACATATGAGGAGAATACTGATCCGTATACGAAGTATCGATCAGCATAAAAACTTCATCTCGATGAGGGAGAACAAGTCGAGCAATCGGGGTTTTCTCAATTCCGGTAAACTCGCCGTGGAGATGACTGTCGAGCTCGTGCAATTTTCCAGCTTCCTTCAGATGATCCCGAACTTCTTTGGGAGGATCTTGAAACTGATCACGATCCATTTGAACCAAAAATCGCTTCTCCGGTGTCAACGAGGAAATTCCCTTCAGCTTCCTCTCGTCTAAATCCTCTCGCGTAATCTTCAGCGCCCGCTCAGTGAGTCTCTCCACTTCAACCTGCAAGAGCTCAGCCTCTTGGGCACTCAACGCAATGGATGAGTGATTCAAACTCGCAGCGGAGTTCACCGCATCCGAAACATCCACGGATGGCATGCCCTGAAATCCCTTAAACACATTGAGATAAATCGATCCACCTGGAGCCGTGGAAACAATTCCCCGCTTCACCTTTTCCTGGCGAGCTTTTTGATCTTCTGCCAACGAGGCCTTCAAAGCCTCATAAGTTTCTTGAACTTCCAGCAAAGCCTCGGGGTTTCCCGAGCTGAAAGGATTCACTGGCTTTCCGCGCCCCTGGCGAATCTCTGCCAACATTTTCTTAACATTGAGAGGAAAGTCTTCACCCATCTGCTGCTGCAGAATCTTTTCAAACTCACCGGGAGCGGGCAGATCACTCGGAGCATTCATTTCAGGATGCTGAGCAATAAAAGCTTCAGGATCGAAATCCTTGGGAGGAGTGACATCATCCCAAATGTATTCTTTGATCCATTCCGGATCTTTCTCCGGCTCTGACTTCTGCAAAGCATGGACTGAGGAGTTGGCGACAAACGACCCTGCCAAAACGAGGGCCGAAAACAGGACCTTCAAATCAACTTTCAAAGACTTCAAACGTTTACCCCGACAAATACGTTTGAGACGCTTGGAGCGATTTTCCCTTGGCTCGATGCGCTCGAGATCACGCCAGTGATCCTGGCGAGACCCTTACCACAGTTTCTCAAAAAAAGGTTACGGGTTTAGACTGGTTTTTGGCGGGTTTAATGCCTGAAATGACTCAAGTTTTGAGAAATCACGTTTTCTGACCAAAAACTTTTGAACAAGTCGAAAGCTGTGATAAGGAACAGAGTTCTGCGCTTGGATTTTCACCCCAAAATCATGTGCTTAAAAATCTGATCAAGCCTTCGCCGTGCCCGTTTCAAACTTGGGAAACAGGGCCGGTGGATCTTTTAAATCAAAGCTTACTGCGCCGAATTTCAATGACTCCAACCCCTGACATTGAGTCCCCAACGATTTGAGAACCTCAGGTCCAATGGTCGGCATAAACGGAGAAATCAACCCTCCGAAGCAATGAAGACCGTAAAGCGCATTCACAATGATTTGTTTAAACTCCGCTGAATCGCCTGAATGCTTCCATGGCTCGTTGGCCGTCACATACAAATTCACTTTGTTGATTTCAGCCCATAGAGCCTCAAGAGCGCGATGATGATCTCTCTCCTGCATCAGCGCCTTCATGCGCTCGCCCAAATCGCCGAAATCAAACTCTGCCTTCACGCCGGCTGTTGACACCTGACTGCCCATTTTTTTGATGCAAAGTTTCACCACGCGCATCAGGAGGTTTCCAAAGTCATTGGCAAGCTCGGAATTGTGCCGAGCGACTAAATCCGCCGTTACAAAAGCTCCATCTCCCCCACTGGGAATGGCTCGAAGCAAATAATAGCGGAATGAATCAACAGGATAGGTTTTGATCACATCATTGGGATCCACTCCGTTATTGAGGGACTTGGACATCTTACGACCGTCCTGACCGAGAACCATTCCGTGAACATAGACTTGCTTGGGCAGTGGCAAGTCAGCACTTCGAAGCATCGCCCCCCAAATCACCGTATGAAACCAGGTGATATCCTTGCCGATGACATGCATGGAGGCGGGCCAAAACTTTTCATTCTCACCGCCCGCAACAGCCGAATAATAATTAATGAGAGCATCGAACCAAGTGTACATAACGAACTTGTCATTCGACGGAACGGGAATCCCCCATCCAGCGTTTGGTCGAGAAATCGACAGATCATGAATTGGTTCTCGGTCCAAGCGCCCGAGCATTTCGTTTCTTACTGAGGCGGGAGACACAAAGTGCTTATCGTTTCGGATGTGATTCGAAATCCACTCCGCATAACGACTCAGCTTGAAAAAATACCCAGCCTCTTTAACTTCCTGCAGATTCGTCTGATGAGTGGGACACTGTCGGTCCGGGCTTTGGGTCTCGGTATAAAAGGCCTCACAAGCCAAACAATAGAGACCCGTGTACTCACCAAAATAAATATCGCCCTTAGCTTCGATTCGCTTCCAAAGCTCTTGAGCGATTTTTTTATGGCGCTCCTCAGTTGTCCGAATGAAATCATCATTCGAAATCAGCAAATCACTGCAAAGCTTCCGAAACAAAACGACGTTCTCATCCACATAAGCCTGTGTGGGCTTCTTGGCATCCTGAGCCGCCTTGACAAGCTTCTGTCCATTTTCATCTGTGCCCGTCAGGAAATAGGTTTCATCTCCCAAAAATCGATGCCAGCGCGCATACGCATCTGAGACGACCTTCTCATAGGCATGCCCCATATGAGGAGCGCCGTTCGGATAATCAATGGCTGTTGTGATGTAAAACGTGGACATTACGAAAACCTCAGATGCTTCACGGAGTGACCTTTATCTCGAAGCTCAGAGAGAGAATCAATTCCAATCTTCAAATGAACTTTGGCAAACTGCCGAGTCGTCGTCTTGTCACCTTTGGCCGTTTTCACTCCCTCAGGAATCATCGGGTTATCTGAAACCAGCAAAAGCGCTCCACGAGGAATCTCATTGATGAAACCGACAGTGAAGATTGTCGCTGTTTCCATATCGATGGCCATCGAGCGAATCTTTCTCAAGTAGTCTTTGAAATTCTCATCGTGCTCCCAGACTCGCCGGTTCGTTGTGTAGACCGTGCCCGTCCAGTAATCAGAGTTGTGTTTCTTGATCGTGGAAGAAACAGCCATCTGCAATCGAAACGACGGAAGCGATGGAACCTCAGGTGGCATATACAACTCACCGGTTCCCTCTCCGCGAATCGCTGCAATCGGCAAAATCAAATCTCCCACCTTCACATTCTTTTTGAGACCGCCACACTTTCCTAAAAACAAAACAGCTTTGGGCTCAATCGCACCGAGCAAATCCATGATGGTCGCCGCCATTGCCGACCCCATCCCAAAATTGATGATCGTAATATCATTGGCCGTTGCCGTTTGCATGGGAAAGCCGCGGCCGTACACTTTCACCTTAAACTCCTTCGCGAACATTTCGACGTAATTCATGAAGTTGGTGAGCAAAATATATTTGCCGAACTTCTTGAGAGGTGTGTTGGTGTAGCGCGGGAGCCAGTTTTGAACAATTGCCGATTTTGTTTCCATCATGAACGCCCAGTATAGAGAGTGTAAGCTCCGCGTTCAAACTTAAAACCCTCGCTGATGAAAACTTAAGAGTCGGCTGGAGCAGGCTTTGGCTTCGGAGCCGTGATGACCCCACCGATGAAACTCACGATCAAAAGAGTAGCGTTGATCACGGTAAAAAAACGCCAATCACTGCCACCATTCCAAAGATAGAGGAATGAAAAGCCCCAACCGAGTACCATAAAGATATCAGTAGCCCGATCGATGGGACCGGGCTTACCCTGCAGCGGACTTTCCGTTTTGGCCTCTTCAGACATAAAACTCCCCCGCTCAGTGCTGCTGAGCGTTAGCTCTAGTTTATCGGTGACTTGGGGCACTGCGATAGAGGTGCAAAAATAACATGGATTTTCAGTTAGTTACGGGACTTTTTGGACCTGACCAAGCGACGAGCCGTCGAGGATAGATCATCCGCGATTCCCAAAAATGCAGGGAAAAACACGGCGGTCAAAACAGCGCCCACGGCAAGCCCCCAACCCAGGGCAATGGCGATCGGAATGACAAACTTATCCTCTCCGCTAAATCCATAGGCCGTCGGAATCACACCCACAATATTCGTAATCGTGCTGAGGAAAATCGCACGCAAGCGGCGACTTCCCGCCTCATAGATACTTTCAAAACGATCCAAGCCCATTGCCCGCTCCTGGTTCACAAAGTCGATGAGAACGATAGCGTTATTCACAATCACTCCAGCAAGCGAGATAATCCCGAGCATTCCGAAGAATGAAATCGGGAGATTGTGAGCAAAAAACGCTAAAAGCGCAGACACAGCGCCGAAGGGAATCGTGATCAAGATCAGGAATGGCTGCACAAAAGTACCGAAGGTCAAAATCAAAATGAGAAAGATTCCAATCAGAGCGACTAAGAAAGCTCGACCCAACGCCTGAAACGACTCCCGGGTATCTTGATCCTCGCCTCCAAAAAAGAATTCAATCTCAGGATACTTCGCAACCCACTCGGGAACCTTGATCCGAACGGCTGAAGCAACGGCATCGGCATCCGTGACTTTCGTATCAATGTCTCCTGTGATTTTCACTTGTCGACGAAATCCTTCATGCTCAATGGATGCCAAGGACGGCTGGAACTCCCACGTCGCCACTCGACCCAACGGAATCAGGGAACGATTGGGACCTGAAATGAGAAGATCTTTGAGTGAATCAACCTTCTTTCGGGCTGATTCAGGATACTGAACGCGAATCTCCACTTCCTCATCCATACGGCGGATATTTGTCGCCTCGATTCCTTCAAAGGCAGCGAGGACAGACCGAGCGACACTCATGACACTCAATCCCGCCGCAGTCGCTTCTGCCTCATTGACCGAAATTCGCAGCTCTTCTTTACCGGGATTAAAAGAATCTTGAATGTCGAGCGCGCCAGGGAGCGACTGAATAAAATCCTTCACCTCCTGCACGACTTGATTGATCGTTTCAAACTGATCCCCACGAATACCGATGCTAATGGGTCTTCCCTGCGGAGGGCCCGCCTTCACTCGACCAAAGCTTAGCCTCGAAAAGCCCAGATCGGCAGGAAGTTTCGAACGCAGGTCCTCAATAATGTCAGCTGCGACACGAGATCGCTGAGACTCAGGCGTTAGAAAAACTTTGATTCGCCCATATTGCTCACCTCGTCGGTTCTCAGGATCTCCTGGCCCCTCTGATTGCAAACCCACTGTGGTGTTGTAATTAACGAGCTCATCATCGGGCAGCTGACTAACAAGAACCTCAAGGGGTTTGAGCATTTCTGTATGCTTCTTGAGCGGGGTTCCAACAGGAACGACCGTGTCGAGATAGAAAGCTTCGATTCCATCTGAGGGAAACAGAACAACCTTTGAGTTTTTGGCCAAAACGCCGATCATCGCAAAAACGCCAATCGTTACCGCCACGGCCACCACATAGCGACGCTCGACAATACTTTTCAAGATACTGCGATAAGGCTCTGCAACTTTATGGTCCCAGAAATTTCCAATGGCCGTGACGATTCGATCAAACCAGTTCGACTCCCGCTGCTCAACAACAGAGAAATCTCGAATGAAGTAGGCTAGCTGAGCGGGCAGAATGAAAAAACTCACCAGCAAGCTGACCATGAGCGCCAAAATCACCCCGACAGGAATCGCCGTGATAATCTTTCCAAAGATTCCCGTCATGAACAGCATGGGCAGAAAGGCGATCACGATACCCAAGGTGGAAGCCGTAATCGATCTCCAAACTTGCAGGGTTCCTTCAACGGCAGCATCAATTCGAGAAGTCCCCTTAGAGATCATCGTGCTGACATTATCAACAACGACGACGGCGTTATCTGTGAGCAACCCAGAAACAATGATCAGACCAATCAACGAAACGACATTAAAGCTCACCCCATTGACGTAAAAAAGTGCAATGGTTGCCAAAAAAGATAGAGGAATGCTTAAAGAAACCAGTAAGGCAATCCGCCAGCTCAAAAACAAAGACAACACAATCACGACAAGAGCAATCCCTTGAAGCAAATTACCTGAAAGTACATCGAGACGATTTTTGATGATGATGCTGCGATCATCCACCATCTCAAGCTGGACTCCTTGATACTGGCTCTTGCGGGATTCAATGAACTTCTCGAGTTTTTGAATGAGAGTGATCGCATCTGCCGCTTCACTTTTGACAACAACCAGTGAGATGGCGGGCTCTGCATTGACATGATTCATCATTTTGGGCTTAGCCAATGTCCAAGAAATATCCGCCACATCTTTGATCCGGATCACCTGACCCAAATCATTCGCTCGAATGACTGTATTTTTAATCTCATCGAGATTCTCGTAATCGCCAACAGTGCGAATGATTCGCTCAAGAGATGAGGACTCCGAACTTTCCAAAACTCCGCCAGGCAGGGAAATATTACGATCCTTCAGAGTTTGAATCACTTCATTGATGGAGACACGATTGCGCTGAAGTCTTTCCGGAGAAACCTCGACTCGGATCTCCTCAGCCTGCATCCCTCTTGGCTCTACTCGAGCCACTCCCTTTACTCTCTCAAGATCTCGTTCAATTCGACGAGCCATCCGCCGCATTTCCATGGCCGGCAAATTCCCTTTGACTGCCACCTCTACTAGCGGTGCGTCCTTAAACTCTAAGGCTGTGACGACAGGTTTCTTCGCATCCACGGGCAAATCATCAAACTGATCAACGATGTTCTGTATATCCCGTTCGGCTTGAATCTCATTGGCAGTGTCAGGGTCTAACTCAATGACCAACACACTAGTGCTGTCGGATGAAATTGAAGTGAAACGACGAACATTTTCAATCTCACGAAGCTTCTCTTCGAGGGGTGAGGTGATTTTATTCTCAACATCACTGGCGGATGCTCCTGGATACACCGTCGAAACAGAGATGATTTCAAAGTTAACGTTCGGAAAGAACTCTCTTTTCATCAGAAAGAGGCTCATCCCTCCGCTAATCAGCAGAAACACTGAAACCAGATTGGCAAACAACGGGCGCTCAACGAAATATCGAATAATTGATTTCATGAATCAGCTAAGACACCTTGATTTTAGAGATTAAGAATCCCAAACTCAATTGAGTAATCAGGAATTGAAGTACTTCGGAATCCATTCAAAGACTTTTTCCTTGAACGGAAAAAATCCCTTGGTCGCAAATGGAAACACTGCAGCATCAAAGGGGTGTCGAAGAGCAACGAATCGGCCCGGCTCATTCAGCAGAACTGGCTCTAACTCATCGCGCAACCACCCCACCGAGGGTTGACGCAAGACGATCGGAGACTTCTTTGAAAGAGCTTCCATGAGATCGGATGGGGTCTTAGCCCAAACAAGATTTGATCCCCACTGTTTTTGAACTCGATCTGCAGTATCTTGGAAAGCTTGGGCGTAGAAATTCTCAACAAGATTCGTGCGGCTGAGAAATGAGTCCCAAAACAAGATGATATTTCCCGGAGGGTTCTTCGCACCGAAATGGAGATCCACTGTTAAGTCTTCCGAGTGAACCAGGAGTGTCCACTCTCCCTTCATAACAGCCTCTGGCACTTGATGGATCAGCTGAGGAAGCTCAAGACTTTCAAACGTGAGACTCTCCGTAAGGGGAATGACTTCACAGGCGAGTTGATCCTTGGGAAAAAATCGACCTTTGGTAAATTTATGAATATTTTCTGCCGTCGCCAGATAGTGCTTTCCTCGGGTTTGAAGACCAGCAACCCAGCGCCAACTGAGCGTGTTAGCAGCAGCATCGCCATCCACCAAGTGAGTCAGGAATAAGTCAGCCCCAAGTTCCCAAGGCAGCTTGAGAGTAAAGATCCAGATGCTAGCTAACCACATCCGAGCGTGGTTATGAAGATAGCCCGTTTGCTTGAGCTCGCGGATCCAGTGATCAAAACACTCGATATTCGTCTGACCCTCGACGGCCCGGTGCAGCGCAGCAGATTCTGCGAAATCGCTCTTCAGTTGATGAACTCGCTGAGTATACAAAGACCAAAGGTCGGGGTGCCTCTCGAGCCAGCCCTTCCAATACGTTCTCCAGACAACCTCCTGAACAAATTTCTCTGACTCAGTTAACCGATATTGGGCCAGGACGTGCTGAATCACCTCTTCTTCCGAAATGAGGCGACATTTCAAAAATCGAGAAAGCTTGGAAACACAAGGATTGGCCGTATCGAAATTTCTCTCCGCTGCGTACATTGAGGCCGCTGATGGGAGAAACTGGACTAAAGTCTGTAGCGCTTCCTGCCTTGTACTCATCGTTTAAGCCTAACATCTGACTTTCGACTCATGGAGAAGTTTATCAAAGACGCTAATTGGGTGGGCATGCGGCTAACAGGCATCATCTTTTTGAGCGTCATGACAGTCTTAGGGACGAGCCCCTTTGATCTCGCTCAAGCTCATAGCACGGGCGGAAGCAAGCAAAGTGACTCAAGTAAGTCCGCTCGCAAATCTCGAAACTGCAAGACTTCCGTTAAACGTTTGCAGATTCAGCAAGAGCTCGATCTCATTCGTGAGGTCTATGTTATTCTCGCTGAATCATCAGATCGCTTTGCTCGACATGCTCAACTCGAAACTCAAGTTAAGTTTGCAAACGACGAAATCACAGCACTTTATTCTTTGCTTTCGATGATCAAGACCACACACCCTGAGATCGAGCTTGAGATTATGGATCTTCAGAAATCTCTAAGAAAGCTCCTGTTAGCGAGTCACACACTAGATCAGATCCAATGCTGTATCCTGATGGAGTTGCTGGCGGGATCGCTCATGGAGATAGCCGTATTGCTTCGACAGAAAAACCCGAGCTTTCATGCAAATTAAAAACAAATAGGCCTTATTTACCACCACCGGCATCCGTGATAGGTCTAGAGTGTCTATGAATCGCGGTTCCGCCATAAGACTTCTTTTAGCAACCCTCATGATGGGGGCAAACAGTGCATTTGCCACGGATGGTGGAAGTCATTGTGGAGATCAGATCAAGCAGATTGCCCTTGCTGCGCCGGCCTGGCTGGCTCGTCAGCAGGATTATCTCACCATGAAGGACGCCTTTGAAGAGATTGCCGCATATCTCAAATCAGCCAAAAAGAGGAATTTTCCAATCGATGCCGTTCGAAGGACTTCTGCCGC
>JBEIHI010000051.1:0-12420 GCA_040381435.1 Bacteriovoracaceae bacterium
ATTTCAAAAGAGGACTGCGAGATTCTACGAGTTGACTTGCTCACTGAGGTTGCAGATGCCGCTTCAAAGATCTCTGCATTTGAGACCCAAAATCCTGTGCTGAATCGGATTCTCTCGGATTTGAAGGGCGATCAAAGATGAAAAGACTTTTGATCCTTGCTCTGAGCGTCTTGGCTTCAACGGCCCTCTGGGCGAATCCAAAAACTCAACAAGTCCGCATCTCGGTGGGCGGAAAGCCTCTTGCCAATCAGGAGTTGGAACTCATTAAGCTGGATGACAGCGGACAGCTGACTGAAACCCTCAAAAGAAACAGCAACGCCCAGGGAATAGCGACCTTCAGCCTGAGCAAAGCCGATTCTACGATGGTCGCTCGCACCAACTACCAAGGAGTTACGTATTTTTCCGAAATGTTTCGAGTGGGCTACCCTCTGCCCCTGGAAATCTACGCGCATCCCTCGACCCGTGATGATGTGAACCTCAAGGTAGAGGACTCCCGCCTCTTTATCTCAGCTGTTGAGGAGGGCATTGTTGTTTCGCAGCAGTTTATCGTGATTAACCCCTCAAACAAAACCTTCCTTGGAAAAGGGGAAGGTCAAAAAGCTGAGACCTTTCGCTTTTCCATTCCATCTTCCGCTTTTGATCTTGAGCGGGGTGCTGGTATCGATGCTGACTCAGCCCGAATCGAAAACAACGATATCATTTTGAGCACGCCACTCATCCCAGGAAGAACACTCTTTGCCCTTAGCTATAAAATGGAAAAGAAACGCGGCTCGGTCAGCTTCAAGCAAAAGCTGAGTGCGCCCACGGACCAGATCAGCATGGGAATCGCTAATTCGGAAGTGAGGCCAAGTTTCGCAAGCGAAGCAACACTCTCAAGCAAGTACTTTGATGGGGACCTTATTGCGACCTATGAAATGATATTTCCAAAGCCGGTCAGCGAATTGGACTTTCGTATTTCAGGCCTCCCTCTCCAGATTCGATTCTCTCACTGGATTCCTCTGATGATGTTTGTGATTCTCCTGATTGCTGTCATCTTGCTCAGCCGTCGCAGACTGACGCCGACATCATCTGGATTCAATCGAAAGGATCTTCTTGAGGAACTGAAAGCGCTTGAGACCATCAAGACCCAAAGACTCATCGAAGATTCAGAATATCAGTTGCGACGACTTCTTCTGATTGAGAAACTATGGTCAAGTGATGATCGACCTTAAGGCTCAAGACATATCTGTTAAACGAGGGGATTTTGAACTCCCCCCTTTGAGCTTCTCTTTGAAATCAGGCGAGTTGATCGCCCTCAAAGGGCCCAATGGATCAGGTAAGACATCCGTTCTCAAAATGCTTCAAAGAAGACTTCGTCCGGATCGCGGAGAAATCAGCGGGCTACCGGATATCATTGGCTGTGTAGGAATTGAGCCCACTCTCATGGGGAGCTGGAAGGTCAGTGAAAATATCCAATGGATTGAGAGCCTCTCACGGAAGACATGTGACGCCAAAATTCTGAGCGGAATTGAACATCTGCGGCATAAGAGATTCGATCATCTAAGCTTGGGCTGGCAGCGCCGAGTGGAGCTTGCTCTTTTTCTCTCGCTCAATCTGCCCCTTTATTTACTGGATGAAGCCCTGAGCCCTCTCGATACAGAGGCGCGATTAAGTGCGCGTACTGAGATTGAACGAATGAAGTTTTCCGGCACTGCATTTTTAGTGACGTCTCATCGCGAAGGAGACTTTGATTCTCTTGCTACGAGGGTGGTGACCCTGTCGTGAGAACGCTTCTACAAAAAGATATTCGAAACGCTCGCTTCATTTTGTGGCCAGCACTTTGGCTCGGCGTTCCTCTTCTGCTCATCTTGCAATTCAGTATCGATCGATTTTCTTTCGAATCCATTCCGTGGAAAACAGCCTACTGGATTACCTTCTTCTTCTCTTCCACAGCTCTCTTTTATCGCAGCTTTGCTCAAGAGCATCGATTTCAGAATTTCTCCCTCTACCTCGCTTTTAAGACTCCTCGGTGGCAGATCCTCCTGTCTCAGATGCTCGTCCATATTGGCGTGCTATTTCTGTTGAGCTTGTTTTACCTGCTCTTGATCCTGGTCTTTTGGAGTCCTAGAGAATTGCCCTGGGTGCACCTGCTCATGGTGTCTATCTTTGTTTCATGCGCTCTTGCTCCCTTTGGAACCCTTCTCGGCCTCATGCTTCAGATCGAACGTGAGTTTTTGTTTTCCATTTTCTTTATGCCTTTAAGCACCCCCTTAGTTTTAGCCGCCTATGGCCTTTCAGAAGCCTGGAGCTGGAATTGGATGTCTCTTGTTCTGTCGTTCCTTGTGATTGGCAGCTTTTTGAGCTTCTTTCTGTTTGAGTTTTTCTTCGACGAATTGATCTAAGATCATTACGATCGAGTTTATGGTGGCTTTGCTATTGCCTCTGGCAACCCTGATCTTAAGCGGCTTTTCACTTCTTTTTGTTTTTTTGAATCTTGCACCTGAGGTCGGACAAGGTTTTGTTCAAAAGATTTTTTTCTTTCACGTCCCATCCGCATTTGCCATGTACGGCTGCCTTCTTGTTTCGGGAATTGCCTCAGCCCTGTTTCTCGCCCAACGAAAACTCGAAATGGATCGACTGGCCCGCTCATCAATGGCGGGGGCCATTTTGTTTGGCTGCATTGTGATGATCTCAGGTCCCATTTGGGCAAAACCGATTTGGGGTGTTTACTGGACTTGGGATCCTCGACTCACAACAACCTTCGTGGTTTTTGTTCTTATGCTGGCTTACTTTTTTACCCGCAAGCTGTTCAATGACCGACAGCAATCTCATCGAGGCGCTATTGTTGGAGCCGTCTTGGCGATCATTGCCGTCTTGGATATCCCGCTCATTCACTTGAGCGTTAAGCTGTGGCGCGGGGTTCACCCTTCAGTTCTTCGAAACCCCGAGGGATTGCCTGGAGACTACCAGCTTGCACTCGAGCTCATGACCGTGAGCTTTCTGTGCTTAGCAGCCATGTACGTTTGGCTCTTCAATCGAATCATAAAAGCAGAGGAGGCTCTCAATGCCTGATACATACTTTTCATTCGTTCTCGGTTTTGTTTCGTTATGGACGGTTTTGATGGCTGGCTTTGTCTATCTGTGGATTCGAATGAGGAAAGTAGAGTCCAAGCTTCAGGAGAAGCGATAAAGTGTTCACCACCGGCATCATGCTTTGGACCTTCTCCGCCCTCATGATTGTCGGCAATTTGCTCACTGGTTTTTTTCTAAGCCAGTCGGCTGATGTGTCCCCTATTCTTCATCTCATTCTAGCTCTTGGAAGTCTTGCCTTTGGCATCATAGGGCACTTTGTTCTCTCCCAGTCCTCGCAGCGATTGCTCGAGGAGGCGGCTGTTGCAGGGAGCCTGAGTGATAGCGTTCGAGAGACTGTCCGGGTCATCATGAAGAATGCTCAGGCAAATGGATTTGTCAGCCTTGGAATTCTTGTCGTCTCGATCATTACGGGCACAATCGCTCACGCCGGTCGATGGCCGATCATCCACATTCTCTCTGCCATTTGTTTGATTCTCTTGTTTGGAAAAACTCTTATTCTCTGGAAGAAGCTTCAGATTCCTCGCCCTTAGAATTCAGCATGCTGATGAAACCAGCAAGCATCTGGGGAGAAGTCGAATGGTTATCAAGAACGCCTTTAACCAATGATGAGGCCAGGGAAATCATCTCGGATAAGGATTTAAGACGGTCTCCGTCAACATCAAGCCTATTGAGATCAGATGGCTCGATCCGCTCACACTCCTTGTGAGAATTAGCAATTCTTGAAACCATTTCATACTCGCGCTCTTGCAAAACTTTTACAATGGCATGACGAACGTCGTTGGTTGCACGATACAAGGTTGTACCACGTCGACTCTTTCCCACTTCCTGAACGACGCCATAACGAAGCAAATCTCGCATGGATAGACTCACCAAAGCTTTTGAGATTTTTAATCGATTTCTTAAAGCGGCGGCGTCCAAATTATTTTTCGAAAGATAGAGAACCGTCCAGATTCTTCCATGAACGCGTTTGAAACCCCAATACTGTAGGAAGTTTCCTATTTGATTTGCGAGGTCGCTAATCTGGGGACACGACCATTGCTGATCTGCAGCCATAACTTCACCTCCTATGATGCCACCTAGAAAATCACAAGGAAAGCTCAACTGCCGTTGTCAACGATGATAAAGTTTCGGAGATGCGAAACTCTCCATCTGTACTTCTCATTCTTGGCAATCAGTTGTTTCCAAAACTCGCCGTCGAAAGCGTTCCTATTTTTATGGCCGAGGATCACGGCTTGTGTACTCACTATCGATATCACAAACACAAAATCCTCTTCTTTCTGCTCTCCATGCGAACGTATCACTCTAGTCTAATGCAAGCGCGTCAAACTGTGCACTATGAGACCCTGGTCGATCACAGTTCAATAAACCTTAAACTGCTTAAATTCATTGAGGAAAATCGCGCTAAGACCCTTCACTGCTATGAAATTGAGGACAAGTTTTTCGAAACTGAGCTGCGCCAGTCGCTTGCTGACCGTGGAGTCAAACTCATCATCCATCCGTCACCGATGTTTCTTACGAGTCGACCTGAGTTTGTTTCTTACCTCAAAGGCGTGAAGCGCCCTTTCATGAAAACGTTTTACGAAGGCCAACGAAAGCGACTCAAGATTCTCGTCGACAAAAATCTAAAACCGACAGGAGGCCAATGGAGCTTCGATGAGGAAAATCGAAAACCTCTCCCCGCGACGATCAGCCCTCCAGAAATTCCCAGCTCTCTAACTCAGCGGGACAAACATTTCGCCGAAGTGGCTACTGTCGTTGAGAAGTTCTTCTCCGACCACCCCGGCGATTTGAAAAACTTTTGGCTTCCCACAGATCGAAAAGGCGCACTCAAACTACTCAGCGATTTTCTCAAGAACCGATTTGAACAGTTCGGTCCCTATGAAGATGCCGTTCCTCCTCACTCTGATTTTGTCTTTCACTCAGCGCTAAGCGCATCAATGAACATCGGACATCTGACGCCAGATGAAGTCGTCAAAGAAGCTTTGAAGTTTGCGGAGAAGAACAAAGTCAGCATTGCATCCACGGAGGGATTCGTTCGACAGATTATTGGGTGGAGAGAATTCATAAGAGGTGTCTACCAAAATTTCTCCGACACACAGGAGTCCATGAATTTTTGGAATCACAAAGGACGCCTCACCAAGCATTGGTATGACGGCACAACAGGAATTCCCATCCTTGATCGAACAATTTCAAAAGTAAATCGACTTGGATTTTGTCACCATATTGAGCGACTCATGGTTCTCAGCAACCTGATGCTCCTCTGTGAAATCGATCCGAAAGAAGTCCATCGCTGGTTCATGGAGATGTTCGTCGATTCCTCGGACTGGGTGATGGGCCCTAATGTTTACGGCATGGGCCAGTTCAGCGACGGCGGAATCTTTGCCACAAAGCCCTACATCTGCGGCTCCAACTATCTCATCAAAATGAGTAAGGAGCCCAAGGGACCGTGGTGCGATATTGTAGACGGGCTCTATTGGTCTTTCATTGAGAAGCATGAAAGCTTCTATAAAAAGAATCCGAGAATGTCCGTGATGGTGAAAGCCCTTTCAAAACTTTCTCCACAAAGAAAGAAGACCATCTTTAAGGCGGCAGAGGAATTCCGAAGCCGCGTCACTTGCTAGGACTGACTCTCAGACACCTTGGGCTTAATCGTGGGGGGCAACTTGGTCAGGCATGTGCCCTCTGCCGATTTCAAACGACAAGAAAGAGCTTCGCCCTCTTTCGAGGTTTGATCGTTTTGATACTTCACCACGCATCGCTTGCAGGAGCCATTCCAACAAAGACGAGCGTAATCAATCGTGAAATCAAGAAACTGAAAAACTCTCAAAAGCTCTAGACGATCTGGAACTTCGTAATCCTTATCGAGAATCCTGATTTGGATGAACTTCTTAATCTCACCAAAAAGATTTCGATCATAGTCCATCAAAGGATCCCTCGAAGAAACCGGCGAGCCTGATCATAGGGATAGCGAACTCGTCCAAGGCTGGGAACGCCAGAGCGTTGATCGCTATCGATAGAATGAAAATCGCTACCACCCGTCGCCATAAATCCAAAACGCTTACACTTCTCATTATAATACAAATACAAATCACGGTTGTGCCGTGGATGATAGATTTCGAGCGCATCAACTCCAAGGTCCTTAAAGTAGCTCAACTGGACATCCCTAAAATCATACTGGCCTGGATGAGCAATCGACGTCTTCCAACCACGCGACTTAGCCTCGCGGCAGACCTCCTCAAGGGGGAGTCGCCATTTCGTGACTCCCAAAGGATGACCATCAAAAAGAAACTTTTCGAAGGCTTCCTGACGCGTTTTGACATATCCCTTTTCAACTAAGGCATCGGCGATATGCGGCCTGCCCAAAACCCCGTGATGTCGACGCGCAATCTCCTCAGCATCTAAGTCATATCCCGCAGCTCTGAAATTCTCACAAATCCTAAAGAATCTTTGGCGACGCGCCTCACGAAAGGCGACAAAGCGCGAGCGAAGGTACTCATCACTGGGGTCAAGCCCATAGACTAACAGGTGCAGCTCTCGATCTTTTCCCGATCGTGGATCCTGGAACGAACAGGAAAGCTCTGAAGCACAAACCAACGGCATGCACCCACGTAGCTCATCCGAAAATTCCTCAAAACCAGCAACCCCATCGTGATCTGTGAGCACAGCGAGCTCCAGATCAGCTTCAAGCCGATCCTTAATGAATCGACTCAAGTCTGCGACTGAATGCTTTCCATCCGAATGAAGAGAGTGAAAATGAAGATCGGCAGTTCTAAGAGACATCAAAGCCGCGGCAGGGTGATCCCAGTTTGCCCCCTGATACTTGCCCTTCTTGTCTTTGTAAGAAACCGCGCAGTCTTCGTCCGACTGATAGAACAAGACCTGACAGATTCCTTCGTTTGAATAAATCTTCGCTGGCAGCGGAGTTGTGTTAGAAATCTCAATGGTCACATGACCCTCCCACTCCGGCTCAAAAGGTGTGACATTACAAATGATCCCGCATCGAGCATAAGTCGATTTACCAAGACAAACCGCCAAGACATTGCGAGGGATTCGGAAAAACTCAACTGAACGAGCAAGAGCAAAGGAGTTGGGAGGAACAATCAAAACATCTCCCTTAAACTCCACAAAATTCCGATCATTGAACTCCTTGGGATCAATCACCGTTGAATTCACATTCGTGAAGATCTTATACTCATTAGAAACTCGCATATCGTAGCCGTAAGACGACACTCCAAAGGAAACGACTCCCGATCGGACTTGCGAGGACTCAAAGGGCTCGATCATGCCCTTCTCCTTGGCCATTTTAGTGATCCATTTATCGCTCTTAATGCTCATGCGCCCCAAGATCCTTAAAAGCGATCATGGGGTCAAGATAAACCCTATACGTCGCCTTTTGGCGCTAATCCACGCTTCTTGATCTTCTCGACGAGGGTCGTTCGATTCAACTGAAGCAATTGAGCCGCTCGATTTTTGTTCCATCGAGTTTGCTCAAGAGCTTTGGTCATCAGATCATTTTCAAACTGAGCCACGAGCTGATCGAAGGGAATTCCCTCCTCGGGAAGCGGCTCGGTGAGTAAGCTCGACCAAGGACGCTGCCCCACTCGCGAAACAGGCTTGGATTCCCGAATCTTGATCGGCAAATCATCCAAGCTGATTACACCCTTGCCCTTCAGAATACACATGCGCTGACAAATATTTTCAAGCTCTCGAACATTTCCGGGCCACGAGTACTGCATCAAAATCTGCATGGCATCTTCATCGACGGACGCAATCGAATAGCCTTTTTTGTGATTCAACTGATCAATAAAGTAAGACACCAGCAGTCGAATATCTTCCCTCCGTTCACGAAGGGCGGGAAGCGAGATCGGAATCACATTCAACCGGTAAAACAGATCCTCTCGGAAACTTCCCTTAGCCACCAAGGATTCAAGATCCTCATTCGTTGCAGCAATCACTCGGCATTCAGATTTCATGGTCTTATTACTACCCACTGGCTCAAACTCTTTTTGCTGAATAGCTCTCAGGAGTTTGACTTGTAAGCTCGCGGGCATGGTGCCAATTTCATCCAGAAAGATTGTGCCCTGATGAGCCAACGAGAATCGCCCAACGCGAGCTGCGTGAGCACCCGTGAAAGATCCCTTCACATGACCGAAGAGCTCCGTCTCCAATAGCTCGGAGGGAATCGCCCCGCAATTGACGGGCACAAAGGGTTTGAGTCTGCGATTCGAACGATAATGCAGAGCGCGGGCCACCAATTCCTTACCCGTTCCGCTCTCCCCCAAGATAAGAACGTTGGAATCGGTGTCCGCCACTTTATTGATCAGTTCAAAGACCGCTCGCATCGCTGAACTCTGGCCAATGAACGGAGTTTCAGCCTGGACGAGCTGGCTTATTGCCTGGCTCGATCCTCGAGCAGCTTCCTCTGCATTTGAAATGACGCCCTCAAGAGCCGGGGGGCTCCATGGATCGCGAACAACTTCAACAATCGTGTTTTCAGCTGTCTCATCGACCTTCTTGCCTGTGCCCCCAACCGCATTCTCCCGAGTGCCGCTCATTCTTTTCTCCCCCCCCACTAACTTTAAAACTCTCTCGATCTTTCAATGCCCATCAGTCGGGCATCGTCAGACATTTGTTACGGTAACAGAAGTTTGACGGTGCTGAAAGGGGGGCCGCAACTTTTTTGACTTCTCGGAAACGAAAGTTACATCGCATCAAGCCAAAACCGCTTATAAATCACTTTTATTGGGGGTCGACTCTCCGACTGTGGCCGTTTTGACATAATCAGGCAGGCGAAATAGACTCAGCCTCAATTTATGGGGACTGAGAGAAAACTGTCGGATGACAAAAAACCGTCAAACGGGGGCTCCACGCTGCCCGCTCAAGACGCGAAGAAGCTGAGCCCCAAAATTCAGCAGCGGGAACTTCCTCTTCGACAGATTCGATCCCCTCAAACATCGAATTCAAAAACAATTTTTCAGCTCAAATCCGAACTCAATCGACTCCAACAGCGAGACCAAGAGTGGAAGACCATGTTCTCCATGTTGGGCCACGATCTCAAAGAGCCACTTGTGACTCTTGAGGGCTTTACCAAGATTCTGGAAGAACAAGACGCTGATCCCAAAGATCGAAAGCGATTTCTCAAAATTATCCGAGAGGCCATCAATTCACTTCATTTACTGGTGGGCTCTCTTCAGTCCGTTTCAAAACTCTATCATGACCCCTCTGAGCTTGAAGACGTTTCGATCAAAGAGGTCCTTAATGATGCCCTGGTCAGCCTCAGCGAGAAGATTGCCCGAGAAAAGGCGACCATTGAGTTAAGCGTCGATGATATCTTTGCTCGTGGAGATAGAGTTCGACTGTATCAGATTTTTTTGAACCTACTCGCAAACTCGATCAAGTTTCACAAACGAGAGGTCGCCCCCCACATCAAAGTCTCTGCCAGCATCTCAGGAGCCTTTTGTAAAATCAGCATTACAGACAATGGTGTTGGTATGAGTTCTGAGGATCTGAAAAAAATCTTCACCCCATTCACCCGGCTAGATGCCGGCTCCATTGAGGGAATGGGATTGGGGCTGTCAATTGTTAAGAGAATCGCCGAGTCTTTTGGTGGCCGAGTCTCCGTTAAGAGCAGTCCAGGCGTAGGAACAACCTTTACTGTTAACCTTCCAAGAGGGAAAATGAGAAACAATGCGCATTCTAGTCGTCGATGATAACGCGCACCACGCGGAACTGGTCGCTATGAGACTGGGCAAAGAAGGCTGGGAGGTCACCACCAGTGACAACCCCGAGCCGACGGATCACTTTCGCCAATTCGATTTTATTATTCTCGACTACAATATGCCCAAACGATCGGGGCTCGACGTCATCTCTCGAATGAAGGAATTGGACATCGCAACACCCGTGATCTTCGTCACAGGGCAGGGAAATGAAACTGTCGCGAGCGAGGCCATCAAGCGTGGGGCTTATGACTATGTTGTCAAAGACACCCAACTTCACTTCTTGGATCGCCTGCCATCCGTGATTCGTGAGGCCAAATCAAAGCATGAGCTCATTGAAACAAACCGCTTCCTCGTTCAGGAGCTTCGTCGAGCAAATGAACGACTTCAGAAAATGTCATTTACGGATGAAATGACCGGAATTTTTAATTACCGCTTCATTCGCAAACAACTTGATACAGAGATTCAACGTTCCCAGCGCTATGACAAGCCCCTTTCGATTTGCATCATCGACATTGATCACTTTAAAGAGATCAACGATGCCTTTGGACACCAAACGGGCGATCAAGTTCTCAAGGATTTGGCGCGAATTCTTTCCCAGTGCACCCGCTCTGTCGATTACGTAGGACGCTATGCGGGCGATGAGTTTGTCATTATTTTTCCCGACACGTCTCTTCCAGACGCCATTAGGCTCTGCGAAAGGATTCGAAAGGCCGTGCGAGAGCACTCGCTTCAGTTTGCGGGAAGCGAGATTCGATATTCTTTGTCGATTGGTGTTGCTGACTTTGAGTCTAAGAAACGAAGTTCTTCAACCACTCTGCTCGAGGCAGCAGATCTAAAACTCTACCAGGCTAAACGCTCAGGTAGAAACAGAGTCTACAGCACAATGAAGGTCATCGAACACTCGATGACCCCCGAAGTGCTGTCTCATTGAACCTATTTGGATTTTCGTTTGGCTCGCGTCGCCTCAGCTCGCTTTTTGGCGCGAGCTTTCTTTGCCGCTTGTCCGACTTTTCGACGCATTTTCCAAGTTTTTCGCTTATCACCACGTGCCATGACAACACTCCTTCAATAATTAGGGCTTGTACTTTGAGTTATAACGCTGAATCAGTTTTTCTGTGATGTCAGTGTAAGATGCAGCGTAAAACAGACCACTCTCGTTAGATTCCATCACCAAAGTAAACCCTTCGGTGCGACCGATTTCCTGAACGAGATCTTTGAGTTTTGGGATCATGGCCTGCAAAGCCTTTGATTCCTTTTCACGAAACTCCTGCTCAGACTTCATCTGCAACTGAGTGAAAGCTTCCAAGTCCTTACGGAAATCAGCTTCCAGCTTTCGACCCCTCTCCATCGTTGATGCCGTTTGCTCCGGCTTCAGCAAACCGGACTGGGCCTGCTTCTGAAGATCCTCGAGCTCCTTTTGCATTTTCTCCAACTTAGACTGCCGCGAGCTCAAATCTTTCTTACGCTCATCGGCTTCCTTCTGAAGTTTGGTTTTAATGGCTTTCCCTTCCTCGATGGAATTGATCGCTTTTTGGAAATCAACAACAGCTAAGCGAAAGCCCGCTGAGTCTGCGGCCCACACAAAACCCGTGCACAAAAGGACAAACAAGGACGACATTGAAAATACTTTAAACATCCAAATAACCTCCGGCTTGAAAACTATACGAAAGACATTGCCGACGTAAAGCGGGCAACGAGATTAAAATGGCGCTCCAATGGAGAAATCAAACAGAATGGCTTCTTCGCCGGGCTTGCGATCAAGGGGGATTCCCCATTCAAAGCGTAACGGCCCAAGAGGAGAGAACCAACGAAAGCCAAACCCTGTGCTGTAGCGAATGGCCTGCAAGTCCCAATCGCTTTCAGGCATTGTTCCCCCAGCATCAAAGAACAAAACCCCCTTAATCTTTGCCTCCTTGAAGATATCAAAGAGAAACTCAGCATTAAAGATCGCCTGTTTATTTCCACCCAATCGCAGCTTCTGGGTCTCGGTCACAGCAAGCTCACTGTCGTCGTCTCTACGGCCTGTCATACTGAATGGCACATCGATTGATGGGCCCATCGATCGGAACAAATGCCCTCGAATGGAGTAGATTCCCCCCGGTACAAATCGCTCTGAGAACGGCGTCGAGCGGCCTTCGATAGATCGAAGATAATCCAACCTCAAACCGAAGCTAAGAACAGAGGCCGGCAAGACCAAGGAATCCTCATCAATCACCTGGAAATATCTCTTACCCGTATAACCCACTTTCAAATACGAAAGATCGCTCCCCAGAACTTGTGACGCGACTGTAGTGCTCAGCTGATTCACAGACCCTGCAGACGGAAGAAACATCTCACGAATATTCAAAGTGTCTCGAGTCACACTCAAGGAAAGGGCCGAATCGATACCAAAGGAGTTAGGATACAAATTTCTGACGACGTCTCGGATGTTAATGTCGATATTCTGTAATCCGTAAGTTCCCGAAATGGACCAGTGCTTGGACAAAGGATATCCCAAACTCACATTTCCACCACGCTCTCGAATTCGGGTTTCATCAACAGATTGAAACTCCTGATTGAAAGCTTGCAGGGTCAGCGAATATTTCGAATCAAAAACGCGAGGATTTCGGAACAGCATGTTAAACAACTG
>JBEIHI010000052.1:0-12290 GCA_040381435.1 Bacteriovoracaceae bacterium
ACTTAGAGTTGTCTGGGGTCGCCGAGCGGTTCATGCAACATAAAGATCTCTGTCGGCGAATGATTGCTCGGTGGCTTGTTCGGTAGTCGTTTTTGATTTGTTTACAACGTTGTCGTGCGGAGTAGGGGAGTGATTGGTTTTGATTAAAAACGTGAGCCACTACTGGTTTACATAATATGTAGTTCTGAGCTTTCGCTGCTGACCTGAGGTCTTGAGTCCTCGGCGACCGGCCGAGAAGACCTTCGAAATAACATGAAAATCAATCTGAAGGCTGGGATTAAGAGCAAATTCTCTGACCACAAAACCCAAAACCAGATCGAGTCGTATCTCAAACATTGGCTCAAAGACACCGGTCATGAGATCACGAGCGATGATCGCAAAACTCACGGCCTTAGGTTTACAAATAATCGAGGGATGGAAGCCGATATCTTTGTTCCAGATCTGAAGCTCGTCATTGAATATCAAGGCATTCATCATTACGAACCCATCCACGGCGAGGAGCGGCTAAAAAGACAACAAACAAATGATCAAGAAAAGCGCGAGGCGTTCCAAAAAGAAGGCTATGTCCTCATCGAAATTCCTTACTCCGAATGGCAGTTGGGTGACTCTGAGCAAGCGCTTCGAGAGCTCATCCTCAACAAACTCAAAGCCTATCCTCGCAATCTCACCGCCAAGAGAATCGAACGCGCTCTTGCACCCAAGTCCGGCGAGCTTCATGTCTGCACGGAGGTCTTGAAAGACTTGCCCCTAGCGGTAGGACAGTGAGGATCACTGAGAGTGATTTGGAGTTTCGGCAAACTTCACTACTTCTTGCGCACCTAGAATGGTGGAAGAGGGATCGCCTGTGGATGCAGGAATCGCGCATTCATCCGATCGCGCCTCTAATGTTGCGGGCACAACTGTCTGTGAAGACTCAGGGGAAGAGACTGATGAAGGAACTGTTTGAGGTGTGGAGGTGGGAGCAGCTTCCGTCTTTTTTTGCTCTTCAGGGGACTTCTTCTTTCCAAACAGCCCAATGGCCTGACCTCCGGTAATAGCATCAGAGGCCAATATGACTCCTCCGATCACTGCAAAAGTTCCCATCATCCAAATCAGTGACCTTTTAGTATTGTCACTCGAACTTGATTTTCCGGAACTTGCTGTTGCTGTCTGTACAGGCGCATCGGATTTTGGAGCCCCTGAAGCTGAACCGCCACTTGAGCCCCCATCGCCGGCACCCCCGACGCCGCCTGATGCCGCTGAGTCAATTGGGATCCCAGAGGACTCACCCGATGATAATGCTGTTGTTTGATTTCCGCTTGAACTCTGACTGCTATGATGAGGCTTCGAACAAGCCACAAGGCTCATTCCTAAAACCAAAACAAATATCTTTTTCATTGCCGCTCCTAACTGCGCCAACCTCAGGGATGAGAGGTGCAAGGGTTGTGCCGCGCGAAGTCTAACCTTGGATCGGCTTTAGGCGATGGGCAAACCTGAGCCCGAGGAGCCAATGTCTCAGCTTCGGGAGACCAAAGACTACTCAGGCGCCTTGGGGCTCTCAGCAAACTTCACAACATCCTGAGCACTTTGAATCGTCGAAGAGGCTTCGGCATTCCCTGACGGAGGTAGGGCACAATCCTCCGCAGGAGAACTGTGCGTGGGCTGGGTCGGCACAATCGTTTCGGAAGACGCAGGCGAACTCGGCGCTTGAGCTTGAGGAGGCGTCGTCGGTGCAGGCGATGAGGGTCTCTCTTTATCTTCGGGATATCTCTTCTCTCCAAACAAACCCACGGCCTGCCCGCCGGTAACGGCATCCACAGCGAACACAGCTCCAACCAAGACTCCTACCGTTCCAAAAAGCCATGTGAGCGATCGATTTGTGTTATCACTGGAACTTCTTTGCGCGGACGTTGCAGCAGCAGTAGCGGGCGCTTGAGAGCCATTCTTTTGAGTAGCATCAGCAGCCATTGGAGATCCGCCACCGCCGGAACCCGCCTGAGCTGCCGAAGCCGTGCTCGGAGCTGTCGGTGCGGCCTCAGAGGCCGAAAATGCTGTCTGTTGATTCAAAGAAGAGAACTGATCTTTGGTTTGCGATTGAGAACAGGCCACTAGACTGAGGCCCATCAGAAAAACAACGATCCTTTTCATGTGTCGCTCCTGACCGCATCAACCGAATACTCTATTGCAAGGCTTGTGCCGCTCGATGACCGTGATTAACCCAGGAATTCTGATATCTATGGACCTCTCTGGGGCATCAAGGACTCACTAAGAAAGATTGCTTTCCAGTTTCGGGCTCTTTGTCCGACTTTTGTACCCCTGCTATCTTATCGCAAAAGCAATAAAGTCCAGCCGGAGGCCATCGGGCATGCCCAGACTTTATTGTTTTGGGTTCAATCTCTCCTTTATCTTGACCACCTTGCTCGGAGTTACGATCGGGCTGTTTTGTCGATTGGAATCACCCGGCTGCGCAAATGTTTTTGCCAACACCAACAGCAGTTACATCAATCCGAACGCATCGGAGCGCTTTCGCAATGGAGAGCGGATCAAATGGAATGATCAAACAAAGATCGAGTTTCTGGAGTTTCTAAAGGAAGTGTTTTTAAGAAAACTTCGAGAAAAGGATCCTGGCGCCCAGTAGTCACCAGAGCAGTGGTATAAGGTGAGCAGGAAAGATTTCATAGAGGCAGGCGGAGCGGGGTTCATCTACAAGTATGGAAACTCAGCAAGCGCTCTCATCATGGCTTTGACTCCTTCACCTCAAGCGGGATGGAACCAGAAAGGCTTTCGTACGCGGAAGTCTTGCAAGACGACGCTTAGAAGTTGGAACAGTGATTCTACTGAGTCAAGCCCTGCTGAGGGAGTCGATCCCAGCCCACAAAGGAGTTTTGCTCCTTAATAAAAAATGAGCCTGCAAAGGTTTTGGACTTCAGAAGATTGTGGCTGCGGAAACTTTTGACCGCGTCCATCACATCATCAAAGACTTCAATTGTATTGATGAGATTCGTTTGACGAAATGATCTTCGAACCGAAGGGGTGAGGGATGTCACTTTGAGCATGCCGCCTGCCTGACGGCATTTATTGAAAATCGCTGACACTGCAACCATGCCCATCAAGGAAATCTCTTTGACCGAAGCAAGATCAATCACCAAGAAAACTCTTTCTTGCGCAATCAAATCTTCCATTTTCTTGAGGAAGGCCTTTACTCGATCAGTCGTCAAATCATCCTTGAGATGAAACACTGTGATGCGTCCTTCAAATTTTGTTTCTCCACCAATCATAAGTTCCTCCCTAAACTTCCGCATCGCGCCATACGCGAATGCACATTGAAAATAGATACAATTTCTGTGCCACAACAAAAATCCTCACAAACGCGGTGCTTCGAGTGAATCCACTCAGTTCTCTTTGCCGATAGGCAAGTTTTGCTTGAGTCAGTTTGAGAACAACGATACGAAATTCTAATCAAAGGAGTTGGTGTTATGCGTTATTTCAGATTCTTATCAGTCGTGCTTGTTTCAACTTTTGCCATGAGCGGATGCAAGCGAGCTCCCGAAAACGAACTTCGAATCGGTTTCGTGCTCGATAATATGAATGAGGAGCGATACGCCAAAGACAAAGCCTTCTTTGAAGCCAAAGCCAAGGAACTCGGGGCATCTGTGATCTTTGCCTCGGCTGAATCGGATGTGGCTCAGCAAATGACTAAAGTTGAAAACATGATTTCCACGGGAGTCAAATCGCTGGTGATTCAACCGGTTGACTCCAATGCTTCCGCCTCGATGGTTAAGGCAGCCAAGGAAGCTGGCGTTGCTGTGATCGCGTACGATCGCATTATCAACAATGCTCCTATTGATCTGTACGTCACTCAAGACTCCTTTAAGGTCGGAGCATTGCAAGCTGAAGCTGCTGTCAAAGCCATGGGCAAAAAAGGCAACGTGGTCATTCTAAGCGGTGCTCAAGGTCACTCGGTCGCTGAAGCGATTACGGCGGGAGCTAAGTCCGTTCTGTCTCGGTATCCCGAAATCACGGTGGTCGTTCACCAATATCATCCCGGCTGGTCCTCTGAGCTTGCACTTCGCACCACCGAGAATGCTCTGACAAAACATAAAAACAATATTCAAGCCATCTTAGCTAACAACTCAGGAATGGCCCGAGGCGCGGTTCAAGCGGTGGCTGAGCAAAAGCTCTCCGGAAAGATTTTTATCGCTGGAGCGGATGCGGATTTGGCATCTATTCGAGACATCACTCGGGATCGCCAGCAATTTGAAGTTCTCAAGGACATTCGCCCTCTGGCCGAAGCAGCCGCTGAAGCGGCCGTTCAATTGGCTCAAGGAACGTTGCCCAAATCGGACGGCAAGATCTCCAACGGAGGCGAGGTTGAAATTTCTGTGATCAATACTCCTGTCTATCCCGTCGATCGACTCAACTTGGAAGAAGTAGTGATCCAGTCGGGATTTCATTCGAAGCAGGATGTTTTTGGCGAGTCAGCAAAGTAGCTGATGAAATGACTCCTCAGTCGGTAGAGCTCAAAGGCATTTCGAAGTCATTCGGCACCGTCATGGCTTTGAGAAATGTCGATCTACGCGCCTACCCCGGGGAGTGTCTCGGCATCATCGGAGAAAATGGCGCAGGCAAATCAACTCTCATGAACGTCTTGAGTGGAGTGTGGCCCGCCGGGTCCTACTCAGGCGAGATTCTTCTCTCAGGCAAGCCCCAGTCATTCTCCGAACCGAAGGATGCCACGCAAGCAGGCATCGCCATCATTCATCAGGAGCTCGCTTTGTTTCCGGAACTCAGCGTGGCCGAGAACATCTTTATCAGTGATCTTCCGACCCATCGTGGATTTCTCAGTCGCTCACAGCTCCTCAAAGACGCCAAAGATCTTCTCCAACAAGTAGGCTTTGAGCTTGATCCCTCCATGACAGTCTCCAAACTAAGTATCGGACAAAAACAACTCGTTGAGATTGCCAAAGCACTTTCCAAGAACGCCAATGTCTTGATCTTTGATGAGCCGACCTCAGCTCTTTCTGATCATGAGATCGAGCGTCTGATGACGTTGATTGATTCACTCAAAGCAAAGGGGATCACCTGTCTTTACATCTCACACAAATTCAATGAGATCCTTCGGCTCTGCGAGCGCATTGTTGTTTTGCGAGACGGGGAATCCGTCTTTGAATGTCACAAGTCAGATGGGTTTCAAACAGACCAGTGGATTGAGAAGATGGTCGGCCGCAAGCTCAGCTCAGTCTTTCCCGCCAAACCTCCGCAAAAATCCGAAGCAACGACTCTATTGAGCGTCACGAATCTATCCTATCGCGACCCCAATACTCACAAACAGGTCCTCAAAAATGTTTCCTTCGAACTCAAGCAAGGTGAGGTCTTGGGTGTGGCTGGACTTATGGGATCCAAACGAACGGATCTTCTCCTGGCTCTGTTTGGCGCACTCGATGCCCGAGGTCTTTCGGGTGAAATCCAATTGAGGGGGCAGAGCGTGAAGTGGAGTGAGCCGAGTGAGGCTATCCGCTCTGGCATTTGCTTGGTCACGGAAGATCGAAAGCACTCAGGACTGTTTCTCGATCGAGGTGTTTGCGACAACCTTAGTATGCCGCTGGTTCGAACGCTCTCAACGAATGGGATCATCAACCAAGCCAAGGAGCTGGAGCTTTTTGATTATTACAAAAAAATTCTTCGCATCAAAACCTCAAGTGCTCACGAGCTCATTCGAAACCTCAGCGGTGGCAATCAGCAAAAGGCTCTCATTGGACGTTGCTTAGCACTTCATCCCTCGATCTTGCTGCTGGATGAGCCCACACGAGGGGTGGACGTCAACGCCAAGGCTGAGATTTATCATTTGATCCGTGATTTAATTCATCAGGGCTTGAGTATCATCATGGTTTCATCTGAACTTCCCGAGATTGTAGCTCTCAGTGATCGAGTGCTCGTGATGAACCGAGGAGAAATCAAAGCTGTACTGTCGGGCACAGACATCTCGCAGGAGAGAATTTTGGAAAGGGCTCTTTCATGAAAAATATTCCGTGGACCAAGTTTGTCCCCCTGATCACGTTGATTCTTTGTATTGGAATTTTTGCGGTTGCTGATGCGGCATTTCTTGGCGAGCGAAATCTTACCAACTTGGCCCGACAGGTTTCGGTCAATTGTATTCTGGCATTTGGAATGACGATCATTATTTTACTGGGTCATATTGATTTGAGTTTGGGATCAGTTCTGGCTCTTGGTGCCGTGGTGGGAGCACTTCTTCAAGATGGGGGCCTACGCGATGCCGGCCCTCAAGGTGCCATTATCTCGATGCTTGCAGTCTTTGGTGTTTGCGGCGCTTTGGGATTTTTTAACGGTGCGATGGTGTCCAAACTCAAAATGCCAAGCTTTGTCGTCAGCCTCGGCTTGCTCGTCATCGCGCGTGGCGCTGCTCTAATTTTGAGTGATGGCAGCCGAATTGGTCCTCTCTCAGACAGCTTTCGCTCGTTGGGAACAGGATTCATTCCTCCTTCAATCTCTCTCGCTCTCATTGTTGTTGGATGTGTCGCTGCGATTTCAAGTGTCATTCTGACCCGACATTCTCAGGCGCTCGGGAAGTCTTTGGGAATTTTATTCATCAGCTTGATCGCTTTTCGAGTCTTTTATTTTTATCAAGGAATCCCCATTCCCGTCGTGATCATGGCGACGGTCTTTGTTCTTCTTTATGTGGCTCTTCACTATTCTCCCTACGGGCGATACGTTTATGCCGTTGGAGGCAATCCTGAAGCAGCAAGGCTTTGCGGGCTTCCTGTCCAAAAAGTTCTCCTGTCAGCCTTCGCATTGATGGGGGTTTTGGTTGCACTCTCCGCTCTGATCGAGAGCGGTCGAATTGATGCTGGAGATCCCAATGCAGGAAATCTCTACGAGCTCGATGCGATTGCCGCTGTGGTCATCGGCGGAACTTCGCTTCGTGGGGGAGTGGGAGGAATCACCGGCACGTTGCTGGGCGCTCTTTTGATGGGAGTCGTCAACAATGGGATGAGCCTGATGAATATTCCTTCGAACTATCAAATGGTGATTAAGGGACTGATTATCATTGGCGCGGTCTTATTGGATGTGACGAGTCGACGACGAACGCAACGATGAAAGCTCTTCTGATTGGCAATGCTAAGCATCTGGATGAGAGGATCACTCGCAAACTTGCCTCCGAGGCTGATTTGATTATTGGTGTCGATGGGGGAGCTAATCACTGTCTGCGTCTTGGCCTCAAACCGAAGATCATCGTGGGCGACATGGATTCACTTTCTGGTGAGGCTCGATCGGCCTTTTCAAAAACCTGCGAATTCCAAACTCATCCCACCGACAAATCCGAACTCGATCTCGAGCTAGCTTATCGGAGTGCTCGCGCCGCAGGAGCACGCGCAGTCGACATTGTAGGATGGAGTGATGAGCGCGTGGACTTTTCACTCGCAGTTCTCATCGGCCTTCAAAGCTCTGATGTTCAGCTTTGTCTGTGGACCGAATCAACGCAAATGCGACTTTTGAATGTTGATCAGCCGGAGCTCGAGCTGAGCGGCCCTAGACGCCTCTCTATTATAGGAGTGAGTTCTCGTTTGAGCCTCAAGTCTGAGGGCTTAAGGTGGGAGCTTGATTGGGCCGGTGAGGGACCAAGGATCAGTCAGAGTAACGAGGTTTTACTGAAAGCCCGTATCCAACTGATCGAAGGAGCCGCCTACGCCCTCCTAGAAATATGAATTAATTCAACAACTTAAGCGAAGGGCCTGGGTCAAACTTTGGCCCCGTTGACAGTCTATTGGACCATGGTAGAAGTTGGCTGCCTTTTCAAAGGGAAAGGGACTTTAGATACATTGACGTCATTTTTAAGGGAGAATCTCATGAAGTTTAAAACATGTTCAGCTCTTGCGATTTCTTTGATTGCGAGTGCTTCACTGGCTGCTCAAAGCTCAACCATTACCGGAACTGCCGGTGGAGTGGCTCAACCCGCTTCTTCGATCACAATGGCCCCTTCGATTGGAACTGGCATGCGATCATTCGCAACCAACGCCACATCGGGCAATAAAACAGCGGCCACCATTGGTGCCTATGTCACACCAGGCTTTGAGTTGACCTCGAAGGGTGAAAATTTTGATTTGATGTTGAGCTACTCGCTTGAAATGTCATCCGCTCAAGGTTTCGGTTCAGGCCAAGAAGTCAAAAGCATCAACAAGAATTCTTATATGCTCAACAATCCCGTTGCGATTGCCACGCTCAGAATTAATCCTCAGTGGAGCTTCGTCAACACCTCAGACCTCCAAGCCATGATGAGCAATGTTGCCGGTGAAGATTATATTGCGATCACGAACCTTTCTGAGGTCTATCGTAAGATTAATTCGAATCTTTCTGTTTCAGCTGGATATCGAGTTGATTTCTTGAATAACACCAGCACAACCGTTCAAATTGCAGACACCGCTTCTCCCTTTGCGGCTCAATTGAATTCGGGTCAGAAAGCCGGACTTCCCGCTGAAGTTTTGGCCGCCAATGAAAACACGGGTGCGAATCCTCACAACTTGAGAAGCGTTGGACTTGTTCGAGCCAAGATTAAAGCGAACAAAGACGTTTCAACTAACGTCTCTGCTGAAGCGGGATCGATTTTGGATACCAACACTCCCGTAACGACCAAGACCTACAGCTACCGAGTAAACGCTGATACGACGATTCAAGCGTCCAGCAAATTGAATCTCAATATTCGTACACGAGCTGATTTCATGAATCCCGAAGGCGCTGATGCCGGTTTCAGCACCCGTCTGACGGGACGTTTGATTGCTGGCTATAAGGTCAATGACAACGTCACTGCCGATTTGATCAACACCTTCCGAGTGAAGAATAAGATCAATTTCAGCGGTACCAATGTCTATGACAATGAGACCTATGCTGGTTTGACTTATAGCTTCTAAAGAAAGTTTCACTTCGTTCATTCTAAACATCTCCAACGTCGAGTGTATGAAGTGAGATCTGCAAAGCCCCGCCTGAAAAGGCGGGGCTTTTTTTTGAGGGTCTGAAGACTTGCTGATTTCTTAACGTGCACGTAAAGTCCGTGCGAGTTGAAGCCATGAACACGAATGAAAAAAAACGAGTCCTGATTGCGATGTCCGGAGGTGTTGATTCCTCGGTCGCCGCGCATTTACTCAAAGAGCAGGGCTTTGAAGTCATTGGCGTGACCTTTCAGCTCTATGACTACTCGCGAGTCAATCGCGAGGCTGGCAAGGGCGGCTGTTGCTCATTGGAAGACGTTCATGATGCTCGTCGAGTCGCTCTTCAACTGGGCATTAAGCATTACCTCTTTGATACCCGTGAGCGATTTCAAAAACGGGTGATCGATTATTTTACCAAAGCTTATCAGGCCGGAAAGACTCCCAACCCGTGCGTCGCTTGCAATACCTTTATCAAATTCGATGAACTTGAGTTCTATGCCAACGAAGTCGGCGCTGACTATTTTGCGACCGGTCACTATGTGAAACTCATTCGTGAAGAAAGCGGTCGCGTCTTGCTGTCTCCTGCCAAAGACTCCCAAAAGGATCAGTCATATTTTCTCTACGGCGTTTCTCAAGAGAAGCTTCAGCGCTGTTTGTTTCCCGTCGGTGAATACTCAAAGGATGAAATTCGACAGATTGCTGAATCCCTGAATCTCGCAGTTTCTCAAAAGCCCGACTCCATGGAAGTTTGCTTTATCCCCAACAACGACTACCGATCGTTTCTCAAAAATGAGGCAGGCATCTCGGATGAACCTGGAAAATTCGTTTCGGAAAGTGGAAAGACTTTGGGGGACCACCCGGGCATTCATCATTTTACGATTGGGCAAAAAAAGGGCCTCTCTCAATGGGGCTTCCACCATCACTACGTGATTCGAATTGAACCCGAAACTCGAACCGTCGTTCTCGGAGAAGATCGATCCCTTCTCAGCGAGGGCGTGAGCTTTGAAATCACCCAGCTTCACTGCGAAATCTCTGAAATCCCGGAAAGGCTTTTTGTCAAAATCCGCTCTCGAGCCTCTCAAGTGGAAGCTCGCATTCACGAAGTATCTGGCTCGACCATGACACTGGAATTTACCGAACCTCAGCGAGCTGTAACACCCGGTCAGTTTGCCGTTCTTTATCATGAAAACAAGGTTCTTGGCGGTGGCCCGATCCTCAAACCTGTGGCATCGTTAAGGTCTCATGAACCTAGCCAGTGCGCTTAAAACCAAGTGGTCTATTGAGTTTAAAGACATCGGCCTTCTCAATTTGGCCCTCACTCACAGCTCATTTGTTCATGAGAAACGACTTAAGGTTTCTGAAAGTAATGAGCGTCTCGAGTTTTTGGGCGACTCTGTCTTAAATTTCTGCATCGCTGAGATGCTCGTCAAAACCTTTCCGGAAGAGCCCGAAGGGGCCTTATCAAAGCGGCGAGCCGCTCTGGTAAACCAAAAGATCTTATCCCGTTTGGCGGCCGACCTAGGCCTCGGAGAGGCCCTTCGTCTCGGCAAGGGCGAAGAAAAGACAGGTGGTCGTACCAAGGAAAGCATCATGGGCGATGCGTTCGAAGCGCTGGTGGGCGCCATCTATCTTGATCAAGGCATTGAGATGGTGCGCGGATTTTTGAACAAAGTTTTTGAGAGCCTCATTCCTGAATCAAAACATATTGAGGTCAGCCAAGACTATAAAACCAAGCTTCAGGAGTATGCCCAGCGCCTCATCAAAAAATCTCCTAAATACGTCCTCGAAAACACTCACGGACCTGATCACTCCAAAACCTTTGAGGTGCGGCTTGAATTTGCCGGTGAGATTCTGGGTCACGGAAAGGGGCGCTCGAAACGCGAAGCGGAACAAGACGCAGCTCGCCAAGCCCTGCTTCAGCTAAAAAAGGTTGATAGGCTTGCCAAGTCACGAAACAATGAACGGGTGAAAGAGAAAACAAAGAAACCAAAAGCACAGGCAGGGGAGTAATTCATGAAGTCGATTCACTGTCTCCTGGTCGCCACTGGAATCTTGTTCTCAGCCTGCGGACTGTCAACCGCTCCTGAGCCTGGAAATAATCGAGATACCTCTTACTACTTCTTGAAGGATTCAGCCTTCCAACCTGTTCGTCGAGATGGAACGTCTGGTGCGACCGAGCTGATTGTCGGGGATTTTACCAACGACACCTATGACGACCTCATCGTGTTGACGGAATCAGCAGGAATGGTCTTCTACCGCAACCAGACCGGAGAGGGATTTCTTGCCGGAGATCTGATTGGAGTGACTCCTGCCAATTACAATTTTGCAGCCGTTTACAACCGCGGACTCATTCTTGCGGAGTCGGGAACGGGCAGCTTGAGACTCTTGCAAAATACATCCGCCTTTAGCCTCAATTCTTCGTATTTAGAGCCTCGAGTCTCAGCCGCAACTCAAGTGGTGGTCTCCGGGAACGTCGTGGCCGTGATGACGGAAAGCACTCACTTCATTGCCGAAATTGGTGCTTCCGCTTTTCAGGACGTCATCAATTTGACCGATGTCTTTCCGGGCACTTCGGGCCGAGTGCAAGCAGGCCGTATCAACAATGATTCGTTAGATGATTTCATGTTTGTTGCAAATTCGGGGAGTCAAGCCGCAAAGTTTTATCGACGAACCAATAGCGGTGTTCAAGCAGCCACAGCCTCGGTGAATCGGTCCTCTTCAAATAATGTAAACGATTTTGTCTTGGCCAACTTTACGGGATCGGACGCTGTGGATGCTTTGCTGCTAACATCCGCAGGTTTGGAGCTCCTTGAAAATCAGAGCACCGCATCGATTGTACTCCAGGACAAAACGCTTCTTGGAGATGTCTCGGCCGTGGGCAGTCAGGGGGTTGCGGGCGACTTTTTGCGGCAGGATGGACTCAATGATGTCTATTTGATTCGAGCCTCCGGAAAGGGCGTTCTCTTGTCCCGGTCAGCCGCGGATTCGCTGCTTTTTGAAGACATCACGGCCGTGGATGGCTTTGCCACCTCTGACCAGGGCTCTGGACCCGTGGATGTGGTCAAAGGGGACTTTGACGGAGATAATCGCCTGGATATCGCCGAGCTTTATTCTAATGGCTCCATACGGGTCTATATGAACACCGCGAAGTCGGAATAGGCCTCCTTTTTGAGGGATCTGCGGGTTTCCAATGAAATCATCCTGGGCTAAGGTACGCCCCTCATGGCCATTGCACTCATCGGACGACCGAATGTCGGTAAAAGCTCTCTTTTTAATCGCCTCACGCGAAGCCGACGATCTTTGGTCTGGGATCAGCCTGGCGTAACACGAGATGTTGTTCGAGGGTCATGGACCAGCGACAATGGTCAG
>JBEIHI010000053.1:0-12064 GCA_040381435.1 Bacteriovoracaceae bacterium
ATGTTCTGAAAAACGTCATGAAGACCAAACACGATTCAGGCTCTCTCGTTTTTGACGGCAAAGAATCTCTGTGTTCGATTTACTCAGAAGGCTGCCAAGATCCGATCGAAGAAACTTTTGTTAAGCCTCCCGAAGCTTTGGAAGATGTCAAAATGGTGCTCGTGAATACCAAAGATGCATCGGGAGATGCCCAACCGGAAACGGTCGCTCGAGCACTCGATGAAAACGCAAATCTCGTTCAGATCAACTCAGAAACAAACGAGCAAAAGACGATTCAATTTTCCGAAGGAATTAAAGAGATTCTTTCACAAGCTCAGGGACAATTCGATCCTTCCGGAAAGACCTACAAGTTGTCAGGTCTCACCGAAGAACAAAAGGAACAATTAAGAGAGGAATTGCAGCAAACCGCTATTGAAGAGAACTCTCAAACGGGAGAACTCTCCTTAAACCTGGATCAGGTTTTTGAATCGGCATCCAAACAAAGTCTCAATCAGACCCAAGTGAAAATCTCCTCAGGGGTGAGTGCCTTTCCGAGCCCGGCCACCCATTTTGGCTCACTCAATTCTGCAAAAGAAGAGGTCGGCGAAAAAATAAGAGAAGAGATCTGCAAACGAGTAGAGAAAATGCATCCCGAAACATCCGCCTTTTATCAGGACTGCGTTCAACGCGGTTTGATTGATTCTGCGAAGTCCACACGCAACGAAAGAGCTTCATGGTCTGCTAACATTTTGAAAGCCACTCGCTCCGAGCTCAATCGATCGTCCTCAACGTCCAAACAATGGCCCTCGACTTTTCCGTATGTTTATCCTCGACCTGCTACGAACACTCTTCAAAATGCCGAGCTCAACTCAACGATGATGAATCCTTTGTCCGCATCAACTGGCTCCTCCATGAATCCTTCTCAGGGTGGCGAGATCGCATCATCGAGCTCAGCACGAGCTTTCAAGATTTCTGATGCTTCAGAGAGCCAAGGACAGGCTGAGTCGGCTGACCGAGCGGAACAAGCCATAGAAGATATGGTCGCCGCACTCATGGACACACCGCCTAACGTCGGCACGAAGAAGGCCGATGCGACTGACTCAGAATTCCAGAGGGCCGGAACGCTTAACCAGCTTCTCAAAGACTCAAGTTTACTTTCCTCGCGCAACAAAGTCCTTGTCGCTGAGGCTTTGAGCCTCAGAACCCTGGTACGAGACTTCAAGGAATCAAAACTCGGCCATGAGATAAACAGTTTCGAATCGAATGCGGATATCGTGTCAGCGCTTCTCGAAGGAACAGATTTCCAGCATTTCGGGAATCATACCGCTCAGGATTCCGCTTGGGATTCCAACGCACAGCCGACTTCGGGGCAGCAAAAAGGCGCTCAGTCTCCTGCCAAAAGCTCAGAGATTGAGATTCCCCCGTTTGTCCTACCGGAACGACGCCGCTACGCCCCAGAAACCGACTCCGACGAACCACCCCATAGCTAAATTCCTCGTACAATAGAGGAGGTATGTCCTTTACGACGCTCTATGGGCTGTTTGGCCTGACATCGATTGTGCTCTTCAATTGCTTGATCGTGATGTCTCGCTATGTACAGCAGACCAAGAATCCTCCTTCAGATGAGGAATTCGAGCAACTCGTGGAGGAAAATAAACAACTGCTACTGACTCTTGATAATACGAAACAAGAGCTCGCTGATTCAGAGGTTCGATTCAACACCTTGGGTGAAAAGCTTCAAAAAACCGAAGATACTCTGCAGATTAAGCTAACGGAGCTTCAAGCGCTCCAAAGCAAACAAACCGCAGAGACTCCAGGTTAGTCTTTTGAGCTCGAGGATTGACCCATCGGAATCAGTTCAGTAGTTTAAGGAAGTATATGTTGGCCCTGGGTCTCATAGTCGGAAGTGGCCTTAATCATTGGGAAATTCTCAAATCGTTCGATCGTGTCGAGATAGAGACTCCCTTTGGCCCCGCTTCCTCTCCTCTTTGGATCGGCCATTTCAAAGGTGTGCGCCTCGTGGTTCTTTTTCGCCACGGCGAGCGCGCTGATTTGATGCCATCCGAAGTGAACTATCGTGCCAACATCTATGCTTTAAAAGTATCAGGAGTACAAAAAATTATCGCGCTTGAAAGTGTCAGCGGTCTCTCAGAGACTCTTCACTCAGGCCAGTTCGTCCTTTCCAACGAAAGTATCGATCTCACGTCGAAACGCTCAGCTTCCATCGCCTCTGTTCCGTTCTCCACTCTGTTCGAAGCTGGCATTCAACCCCTGAAGCACAAAACCTCGAGCCTCTCTCTTGTTGATAGCCTGTCCGATTTCCTGCTGAAGGCTAAGGCCAAGGTTCAACCCAAGGGTGTTTGTTTGTGTATCGACGATTTTATGAGATCCAACGCGGCCGAAGTCCGGCTGTTTCAGAGTTGGAATGTTACGGTCCTCGGATCCTCACTGGCCACTGAAGATAAGCTCTCTCGAGAGGCTCAAATGGAATACGTCCATGTCGGCATGGTTGCCGAGCATTCGGAACTGGAGTCGTCCAAGCCTGGCACTCAGCAAGCGCACAAACGAACACTCAACAAAATGACCGCTCTTTTCACGAAAGCCCTCGAAGGCGTCTGTGGAAAGTTGGCGGCTCAGGACCTGAAACTCCTACCTCTAGGAACAGGTCGCGCGCAGAAAGGTTTAAGCCGTGGCAAAGGAAATTTTTATCAATTCAAGTCCTCAAGAGACTCAAATCGCACTCGTAGAAAACAAGCGAGTCGCTGAACTCTTTTTTGAAAGAACCGAAGACAAAGGAATTGTTGGCAACATCTATAAGGGACGAGTCGTACGAGTGCTGCCAGGAATGCAGGCCGCCTTCGTAGACATCGGCCATGAACGGGCCGCGTTTCTTTACGCAGGGGATTTCGTCAAAACCAAACACAATGTCGAGGACATCGAAGAAGATGAGGGTCCTCAGGAAATGGCTCAGGCCCGTCGTCGACGTCGAGGCAATGACGATGTTCCTCCGATTGCCGAACTTGTCCGCGAGGGACAGGAAATCATGGTTCAAGTGGCCAAGGGCCCGATTGGAACTAAGGGCGCTCGTCTAACCTGCCACGTTTCGCTGCCGGGTCGTAATTTGGTCTTTATGCCGGGGCTTCGTCACAGCGGCGTCTCCCGTAAGATTGAAAACTTTGACCTTCGAAAGAAGCTCAAGAAGATTATCGACTCCTTCAAAACTCGCGAGGGCGGATTCATTGTTCGAACAGCCGCAAGCACGGGAATTACTGAGCGGCAGATTCGCGCGGACGTTGAGTATCTGATTAACCTTTGGAAGAAGATCGAGCGCAAATTTAACTCTCACGGCGCCCCTCAACTTCTTCACTACGATCTAGATCTAACAACTCGGTTAATTCGAGATTATCTGGAAGACGACATCGATCGGCTCGTGATTGATTCTCAGCATGAGCATCGAAAGGTGCTTCGATTTATTCGAAACTTCAATCCTGAGCTTCGCGATAAGATTGAACTCCATTCTGAACCGACTCCCCTCTTCGACAAATTCTCGATTGAGCAGGAAATCAACAAGGCTCTTGGAAAGAGAGTTTGGCTTAAAAGTGGCGGATATTTGATCATCGAGTCCACGGAAGCCCTGACATCCATTGATGTCAACACGGGTCGATTCGTCGGAAAGAAGACTCTGGAAGAGACAATCCTCAAAACAAATCTTGAAGCGGCGGAGGAGATCGTAAAACAACTCCGCCTGAGAAACATTGGTGGAATTATCATCATTGACTTCATTGATATGGAGAAGGACTCGTCGAAGGATCAAGTCTATCGATTTCTTGAGAGCCTCCTTCGAGATGATAAGAACCGGACAACGGTGTTAAAGATTTCAAGTCTTGGATTGGTCGAGATGACTCGAAAGCGAAGTCGAGATCCTCTGATTCGATACATGACCGAGACCTGCCCCACTTGTGACGGCAAAGGCTTTGTGAAAAGCAAAATGACGGTGGCTCATCAGGTGCTTCGCGACATTAAGCGAGAACTTCCTCACCACGAGGAGGATCATCTCTTCGTCACAGTACATCCTGATGTCTACGCCATCTTGAAAAGTCAGGAGTCTGAGACGATCGTCATGCTGGAGAAGCAGTTCCAAAAGGGCGTCAAACTTGCCGCGGATCCAAGCTTCCATCCTGAGCAGATCGGACTGAGCATCCCGAAAAACAAAGCAAAAGCTCAGCCTCAACCCTTGAACCTGGAAAAGCGCTCGACTCGAGAGCAGGTTGAAGAAGATGAAGATGATTGGGCAGCCTATCAAGCCGACGTCAAAGCGATTCAGGAAACCAAAGATCAAAAAGCCCGACAGGCCGCAGAAGCAAAAGAGCGAGAACGAGAGCGTGAACGTGAGCGAGCTGAAGCCCAGCGATTAGAAGCCGAAGCTCGAGCTCGGATGAGCGAGGCCGCTGCCGCAGAGGCAGCTTCAAGAGATCCGCAGGATACTGACGAACCTGAGATGGATATGCCCGAAACTCCGGTCATTCGCGATCGTCAAGAAGCCCTCTCAGACGATGATGATGAGGACGAAGTAGATCAGCCCTCGGTCACTGAAGAAAAGAAATCCACTGGAGACGTTTAGATTCCGTCGTTGCAGACGTCGGTGGTACTGTCGAATGGATCAGGCAATCCCTCCTGGTCTGAGCACTTTCCACAAGCTCGCCCAGTAACCAGTTTCATCGGTTGATTGTTGAAGGATTTCAGAAGTTGCGGGGTCAAAATATCACTCAAAGCAGGGCGCCAGCAATGGTATCCAATCACGTACCAAAGATTGAGGCGACCTGGCTTAAGAATCTCGACCATGATCTGTACATCTCGAAAACCAAAGGGCACGCCTCTTAGATAAAAATTGTCTCCATCAAGATCGAAGCCTTGCGACTGTGCAGTCTCCCAGGAAGGATTGTTTGGGCTTCCATCAGGTTGCGCTGAAATCGGCTGCACAACACTTCGATTATTGGCAGAGCCGTAGGTGTAAACCATACGAATTCCGAGCGGCGTATTGGATGCCCTGGCCGCATTGACCAAAGCCTGAAGGTCTGCATCGTATTGAAGCTGAATGGAAATATCCAATCGATCGGGAGCACAAGACGCCAAAGCTAAAAACAAAACCGGAAGTGTAAATAAAATCGATAAAGCTCTTTTCACATAGACTCCGTATATCTGAAACATTTGCCTCGCGCAGTATCCCCAGAGTCTCCGGCCCCGCCAGCGACATCACTCACTGCAAATAGAAAACTCGTATTCGAAACTTGAGCAGTCAGAGGACTTTGGAATTGTCCGTCTTGCACCTTAACTGCAGCCACCTGAAAGCAAGGGTTCGATGTTGTGACATCGTGCATAGAAATCATAAAGACATGCCCATCTTTGTTATTGATCAGGTTCATGCCATTGGCTGCCAGTGGATCGACGGGAAGTTCCGTTCCCGCTCCGCCCGGCAAAACAGATTTCAAAGCGGCGTTGAGTGACGTGGCGCACGCCGCCCTCGTCGCAGTGAGCCCTTGAAACGGCGCACTCTGTTTATCTTCATTGGAAATATAACCCATGAAAGTGGCACAACCGAGGAGCGCTTGCTGCGTAGAGGTGACACCAATGAAGTCGCGGAACTGAGTACAGCGGCCCTGAGAATCCACCTGATCGCAAAAACGGGCACTAATTTTAAAGTCACTTCCATCGGGAGACATAGAGACCAAAAGGATCAAATCCGGCACGCTGGTGGCTGTCCCGCCGGTGTCATAACGAAGGTCCAAAAAGGCAGTATCGACCCCGCAGGCGCTCAAAAAGCCTGACAAAGATAAAAACAAGAGCAATATTGGGGCCTTAAGTGATTTCAATCTCTACCCATCCACCTTCTCGCAGTGTACCCCCCCTTCGCAAAACTGAAAAGAGGAGCATTGACCCCCGCCCCTCATTTTAGCTAAGAACAGTAGGTCTTTTGGGAGATTCCAAGGGCAGTACGTTTACGTTTGTTTCATGAGGTGCATGAATGTTTGCAGTTATCGACACATTAGGTCGTCAGTATAAAGTTAGCGTTGGAGATCGAGTTAAATTTGATCGTATCAACAACAAGGGCGAAGCCGCTGCCGAAGGAACGCAAGTAACCTTCAGTAACGTTCTTCTCGTTGGCGAAGGAGACACCTTCACCATTGGCGCTCCAACGATTTCGGGAGCCAAAGTTCTTGGAAAGATCCTAGAGCAAGGCAAAGAAAAGAAAGTGATCGCCTTCAAAAAGAAACGACGAAAAGGCTACTCTAGAAAAGTCGGTCATCGTCGTGAATACACCTTGGTTCAGATTGAACAAATCAAGGCTGCTTAAGTTTAAAAACAAGAAGAGGTTTTAGAGTATGGCACATAAAAAGGCTGGTGGTAGTACAAGAAACGGTCGGGATTCAAATCCTCAGTTTCGTGGCGTAAAACGTTTCGGCGGTGAAATTGTTCGAGCTGGAAACATTCTGGTTCGACAGTGCGGAACTAAGATCCATCCGGGTTTAAATACGGGTCTTGGTCGAGATTACACCGTTTTTGCACTGATTGATGGAAAAGTCACATTTGAGCGCATGGGCAAAGATCGAAAAAAGGTCTCTGTCTACCCTGTTGAAGCTGCTTAATTAAGGCTTTCCTTTTTTCATTGATTTTATCGAGACGCCCGGTATTGTCCGGGCGTTTTCATTTAAAGAACGATTGTTTATGAAGTTTATCGACGAAATTACAATTCGAGTGATCGCCGGAAAGGGCGGCAAAGGCGCTGCGAGCTTTCGTCGTGAGAAGTTTATCCCCAAAGGGGGGCCCGACGGCGGTGATGGTGGTAAGGGTGGCTCCGTGATTCTCGAAGCGAGCAAAGACGTTCAGACCCTCCACGATTTTCGTTATCAAAGTGAGTACCGGGCAAAGGGCGGAGAGCATGGCCGAGGAGCCCAGTGCTACGGCAAGGCGGCGGAAGATATCATCCTCAAGGTCCCCGTGGGAACGATTGTAAAGTCTGAGGACGGCGAGATCTCTGAAGATCTCTGCCACGATGGACAGCAGATTGTCGTTGCTAAGGGAGGCAAAGGCGGTCTGGGCAACCTTCATTTTAAATCCTCGACCAATCGAGCTCCCAGACAGTTCACTCCTGGTGACCCTGGAGAGGAACGAGATCTTCACCTTGAACTCAAGCTTTTAAGTCATGTGGGGCTCGTGGGCTTCCCGAATGCTGGAAAGAGCTCGTTTTTAAATGCAGTTTCAAACGCTCATCCGAAAGTAGCGGACTATCCTTTCACCACTCTGACTCCTCACCTAGGAGTCGTGGAAAGCTTAGAACCACCTCTTGTCATTGCAGATATCCCCGGAATCATCGAAGGCGCTCACGAAGGAGCGGGGCTTGGGCTTCAGTTCCTCAAACACATTTCCCGATCTTATACCTTGATGTTCATGTTGTCGTTTGACCCTACTCGAAGTCTGGATCGAACACTGGGCCTCCTTCTCGAAGAGATCAAATCCTACGATTCCGAACTTCTCAATCGACCGCGGTTGTATGTGGTCAACAAGGCCGATCTCATGGAAGGAGATGCGGATGATGAACAGGTTCAGCTGTGGAAGGCAGAATGGGACGCCTTCAAAGCCAAGCACCCCGAGACTCATTTGATCTCCGCCACGAACAAAGTCGGGCTGCAAGAAACTTTAGCAAGTTTACACAATCTTGTTTTTTCTTCGCTCGAGCGTTCGAACCCTGAAGCCGCCTAACGCAGAGCGCATGACTGTGCTCTTGAAAGCTTTGCCAACACTGGTATCCTAAAAGTAAGAGAATTAATGATTATCACCAAAACCATCTTTCTCTCTGTAGCGGCTCTTTTAAGTATCCATCAGTTTGTTTTTGCCTCGGATGCCCCGCAAGCGCTGGACGTATCATCCCTCACCGCCAAGCCCCTCTTGTTGGAAGAAGAATTGAAAGTGATTTTGGATGGAAGTGCTGCGGCCAGTGACATCGAGAGAAAATCTACGACTTACAATCGACTGACATTTATTGATAGCAATCACTGGCGAGCCTTTAGAAGTCTTCCTCTCCAGAGAACGGCCAAAGAGTATCTCAAATCTGAAAATCAAATTTTTGAAATGTCTCCAGGAAACCAGAAGAATAAAGTCACCTATCCCGTGACCGATCGATTCTGGCAAGAGGCAGTGGCATCTCCCGTTCACTATGCTCGCAATTGGAGCCTCATCGGGCCTGACGATGATTGGGATGATCTTCTCTCAAAACTCAAGGACGCTCCTGAGTCGACCCTCAAAAATGTCGAGGGAGATCGCATTTCTGTCACTCTTAAGCCTGATGGCAGCATCACATTGGTCAGTAGAGGCAAGGTCATTCAAGATGGAAAGACAGCCGTTCAGATCGAATCCATGTGGCGATTGTTTCAGCGAGGTCAGGTGACCGAAGCTGAGTTAAACCGATCACTTTTGAGGGGCCATGACCAAAAGTAAAAGTCTAAGAATTGGCATATTCGGCGGCACTTTCGACCCTCCTCATTCGGCACACATTCATCTTGTCCAAAACGCGATTTCGGAATTTCAACTTGATCGAGTTTATATCGTCCCCTCCAAATTCCCCCCCGGGAAAGAGCCCGTGGCGAGCTACGAAAAGCGGCTGGAGTGGACTGCGGAAATCTTTGGCGAAAATGCTCATCTCATCGTCTCGGATCTCGAGCGAAGCAGCCAAATGACCGTTTTCGGAAAGGAGATTTTTAGTCGAATCTCCTTGTTGGAACCCGACGCTCAGATCCATTGGATTCTGGGAGAGGACCAACTCGATAAACTAGCCTATTGGAAGGACATCGATTCCTATGGCTTCCAAATCAATTGGCTCGTAACACCCCGCAAATCGGGAGAACACCCTGAAGGCATTCTCAGTAAGCGCCTGCTCCAATCCAGCTGTAGCTATTACTGGACAAAGATGGCTCCTATGCTAGAGGTCGCCAGTCATACGATCCGCGAATCCCTAGTAGAGGAAGGCGCTAAAAGCCCTCAGATTCAATGGATTCCAGATATGATTCGAAACGATGTTTTAGAAACCTATGCAAAGCACAATCAATCAAAAGGGAGGTAGGACGTTGGAAGGGACTCAAACAGAAAGCTCGGGACAAAATCTTGCGGTATGGATGAGCCAGCTCTTGGATAAAAAGGGCGGTCAAGAGACCATGATTATTGATGTTCGAGGTCGATCAAGCATCACAGACTTTATTTTGGTCGTTACAGGAACCAGCAGCCGACACCTTCAGACCTTGGTGGAAGTGCCTTGCCTGGAAATGAAGAAACTGGGATTTCCTCCGAGCCACATTGAAGGAAATGGCACCCATTGGATTATCGCCGACTTTGGAGACGTTTTGCTTCATGTCTTCGACGAGCAAGCCCGAAAATACTTCAATCTTGAAGAACTCTGGGAATCAGCTCCGAGAGTCGACTGGGATGCCAAAAAGCGATCCCTGACGATTTCCAAGTAATGATTCGCGTTTCTTCATTCGGCACGGTCCCCTCGACGGACCGAGATTTTCTCATCAAAAAAATTTCTCGAATGGTCCCATTTGAGTGGGTCGAGATCCCCCTCAAAAAATGTCCGGACAAGCGCATCCCTCAGCTACTTCCCGAGGAAAAGTCGTTCCTCGAAAAGCACAAAAGCTTCGTTCTCCTTGATGTCACAGGCAGATCTCTTTCCTCAGAAAAACTCACGGACTGGATTTTTAAAGCGGATAGGCATCTTGTTGTTGGCCCCGCGATTGGCTTTCACCCTGCCTTCTTTGAGAAAGCTGATGATAAACTCTCGATGTCGAATCTGACATTCACACACGGTTTGGCCCAGCTCATGCTTGCGGAATCAATCTATCGATGCGCATGCATTCTCAAGAATCATCCGTTCGTCAAATAACGAGCTTTTCTTCCTCTTGGGGATACATCGAGTCAATCACAGCGGCATATCGCTCTTGAATGATTCTTCTTTTCAGTTTGAGCGTAGGCGTTAACTCGCCCGTCTCAACGGCAAAAGGCTTATCTAGAATTCTAAAATCCTTAATCGTCGAGTACTGCGGCAAATCCTTATTGGCGCTTTGAACCAAGCTCGAAAAATGGCTTTGAAGAGCCTCGGACTCAGCACATTCAGCTAGACTCGAGAGACTAAGCCCCCGACGGCTCGCCCAGGAACGAACCATCTCCAGATTGGGGACGAGCAAAACCGTGATGTACTTTCGTCGATCTCCCACTAAACAAGCTGACTCAACAAGGGGGTCGGATTTCAAAAAATTCTCAACGGGCTGGGGAGCGATCTTTTTACCGCCAGCAGTCGCGATCAATTCCTTCTTTCGGTCAGTGATTCGGATAAACCCCTGGGAATCAATCTCGCCGATATCCCCCGTCTTAAACCACCCCTCGCTGTCAAAAACTTCTGCGGTGGCGTCCGGGCGTTTGTAGTAGCCCTGCATCACCTGAGGACCTCGCACACAAATCTCACCGTCCTCGGCAATCTTGATCTCCGTATGTTCAAAGGGATGGCCCACAGTTCCGAAACGAAATCGCTCAACTCGATTCACACTCAAAATGCAAGTCTCGGACAACCCGTAACCTTCAAGAATCTTGAATCCCGCTCGAAAGAAAAACTCCGCAATGTCCTTGGACAAGGGCGCACCTCCACTGATGAAGAGCTCTGCTCGCCCACCCGTCACTGCGCGAAGTTTGCGAAAGACCAGGAGATCAAAGAGGCCGTAAAGAGCCGCCCAGGTCGTCGGCAGCGTCTTTCGCTCATAACGGTACTGGAATGTCTTCTGACCCACATACTGAGCGGCAAAAAAGACTTTCTTTTGCAGGCTTGAGGCTCCGCGAATCTTTTCATTAATCTTGGAATACATTTTTTCAAAAATGCGGGGGACAGCCGTCATTAACTGAGGGCGCACTTCTTGAATATTTTCCAAAACCTTCTCAACACTCTCGGCAAAGTAAACTTTGAGGCCAGCAATCAGCATCAAATTGTGCAGCGAACGTTCATAAATATGAGAAAGCGGCAAAAACGAAATTGTCACGAGTCCCTGTCGAATTGGAATCGCTCTCAACATCATTTCAATATTGGAGAGAAGATTGTAGTGAGTCAGCATCACTCCTTTAGGCTCCCCCGTTGTTCCGGAGGTGTAGAGTAGAATGCAAAGATCTTGAGGTTGAACTGAGTCTAGAAGTTTCACGGCCTCCTGCTCAGGAAGAGCGCTCTTCAAAAACTCCTCCTTGCTGACGAACGTAACACCTCTTGGAGTCGAAGGATTGTCTATCAAGTCATAGGCCACAATCGCTTTGAGATGTGTAAGAGATGTTAGCCCCTCGAGACGCTTCAAAAGAGCCCGATTAGAAACAAACAGAACAGTCGCTTCCGACTCATTCAAAATGTACTGAATCTGATCCGCGGTGCTCGTTGCATAAATGGCCGCCGTAGCACCTCCCAGCCATTGAGCGGCGTAATCCGTCAAAATCCACTCTTCTCGATTTTCCGAAAGAATCGCGATCTTCTGTCCACGCTTAAAACCCAGAGCCTGAAGCCCAGCCACTGATTTGAGAACGGTCGCAAGCATCTCAGAATAAGTTTGAGCAACCCAGCGACCACTTTTTTTGGTGAAATAAACTTCGTAGTCTGGAAGCTCCTTAGCCTTCAAATAGAAGGCTTCTGGCAAGCTCCGACCCTTCACTTTTCGGAATTCCATCATGAGAGTTTAAAAATCTCATGAAAGCTCAGATGGGTCTAGTCCTAGAGATTTTCTGCGACGATTTCCGCCAGATCCTTCACAGCGATATCCTCGCGCCCCTTGGCCTTCAAACCATCTGTCACCATGGTCATACAGAATGGGCAAGAAACAGCCACGGTCGACGCATTGGTCGAAATAATCTCTTCGGCACGGTTGTGGTTGATTCGAGTTCCGGTTTTCTCCTCAAGCCACATGCGTCCGCCTCCGGCGCCGCAGCAGAAGCCTTTTTCTTTACTGCGCTGCATCTCAGCCACGGGGGAGCCTGAGACAGCCTCCAAAATGACCCGTGGAGCATCGTAAAT
>JBEIHI010000054.1:0-11980 GCA_040381435.1 Bacteriovoracaceae bacterium
GCCTGCATAGAATGCTTTAAAGTTAAGACGAAAGGGCCCTCATGCGCAAGAATGGAAGAAAGTTCGACGAAATTCGAAACATTAATGTGATCAGGGGCCCTCAAAAACATCCTGATGGTAGCGTGATGATTGAATGGGGTCATACTAGAGTGATCTGCTCGGTCTCCATCGATGATAAGATTCCAAATTGGATGAATTCTCAAAATGCCACGGGCTGGGTCACGGCTGAGTACGGTATGCTGCCCGGTAGCTCCGATAAGCGAATTCACCGAGATAAGATCCGAAGCACCGGAAGGACTCACGAGATTCAGCGCTTGATCGGAAGAAGCATTCGAGCGGCCGTTGATCTGAAATCCTTGGGACATCGAACAGTTCAAATCGATTGTGATGTTGTGCAGGCCGATGGAGGAACTCGAGTGGCTGCGATTACAGGCTCGTATTTGGCCTTCCGCCTGGCCTTGGAAAAAATTCGTGAGAAGACCTCAGGCAAGTTTAATCCCCAAACAATGATGGTGTCCGCAGTTTCTGTTGGGCGAGTAGGCGGTCAAATGCTTCTGGACCTCGAATATATCGAGGATGTGGATGCTGAGGTTGATGCTAATCTTGTTGTGAACGAAAAGATGCATCTTATTGAGGTTCAGGGAACCGCTGAAAAGGGATCCTTTAGTCGCTCGGAATGGGATCAAATGTTGGATTTGGGTTTGGCGGGCTGCACTCAGCTGTTTGAAATTCAGCGAAGGTATCTAAAAGAGTGGGGCATTTCCTAAATCTCGTTCTCGCCTCCGAGAACAACCATAAACAAAAAGAGTTTCAGGCGGCTTTGGGCAAGTCGTTTCGTATCTTAACCCTCAGGGAGGTGGGGTTTTCGCAGATTTTGCCCATCGAGTCTGGGAGAACATACGAGGAGAACGCATCTATCAAGGCTATGTTTGTCGGCAAGGAGCTGGGCGTCCCGGTCTTGGCCGATGATTCTGGATTTGAGGTCGACGCGCTGGGAGGCGAGCCCGGCGTCTATTCGGCGCGGTTCATGGGCGGGGCAGATTCTCGAACTCAGTGCCAGGAGATCTTGAAGCGTCTTTCATCAGTTTCAAACAGATCAGCTCGTTTTGTTTGCGTCTTGGCGATCTACTGGCCGGACTCAAGTCGGCTTTCGCTTTTTAGGGGAGAATGTGAAGGAGCTGTGGCGACGGCTTTGAATGGGGATAAGGGATTCGGATATGATCCGATTTTTGTTCCGTCAGGAAAAGCCGAAACCTTTGCTGAGTTAGAATCTGCCGAGAAGTGGAAGCTGTCTCATCGCGGGCGCGCCTTTGAAATGTTTCGCCGCTCGTTAGGGTGATCCTTGAATGCGCTCTTTCAGAGTCAAAATGAGTTCTTCAACAGAGGATTTGTCGGAAGCCGTCTTGGAAATCTCTAAGTAGCGTCTTAGAGAGGTGATGGCTGATTCAAAGTCTTTCTCATAGACATAGGCCAGTCCCAGTCCACGATGAGATTCTGAGTTGAACGGGTCGAGGCTGATCACCTTTTTAAATTCAGAAATAGCTTCCTTCGACTGCTGCAGTTTCAAGTGCATGAGTGCTTGTCGTAGAGCAGTCTCAACAGTTTTTTCACGAATGGCAGTCTGTTCAGTCGATGTTTGCGATGGTGCCTGAGCTTGTTTTTCTGCGACGGGAGCCTCTGGCTCTTGCTTCTTTTCCTCGGGTTTTGATTTCACGGCGGCCGTCAATGTTTTGCTTTTCTCTTCAGGTTCTTTTTTCGCTTTCTTAACTGCGACGGGCTTTTCCTTTTTTACTTCCTGCGAGGATGCTTTGAGAACTTCCTTTTGAATCGAATCTCTCAGCTGCGCAGCCTTTGTGGGGCTCTCTGCGGTTGGCTCGTTGGATGTCTTCACGGTACTGAGTGCATTTTCTGAATCGACGGTTGTCTGTGTAGCCTGCTTTGTCACTGTGTCTTCCGAAGGAGTTACCTCGGCGACTTGATTCACTGCCTGAGCAGGTGCATCTGTTAGAATCTCATTTTGGGGCGCGCGAATCTGAACGTTCATCAAGGCATAGAGACCGGCTCCAGAGAGAGCCAAAACAGAGGCGGCAATTGCAGTCGGTTTGATCCATTCTCGGATCTTAGATTTTCTGGCTGTATTGAAAGATGCCATGACGCCGGTTGTTGGTACGGGGAACTGAGGAGCTGGGACTGAACGAAGCTCTGGTTTTGTCTTGATGGGAGTTGGCTCTGAAAACGAGGGAACAACTTCACGAATAGCTCGCTTCTGAGCCTCTTCCTTTCTTTGGATTTCTGTCTTTCTTTGAATCTCAGTCTTGTCTAGCTCACTGGTGACAGAGCCGAAGAAATTGCTTTTGAAATAATCGAGTGAAAGACGATTGATGAACCCACGGACGAGTGATTCAAAATCTCGGGCCGAGCCATTGCTGAGTGCGACCCAGCCCTTTGACTTACTGAAAAGCCAATCAATGGATGCAGATTCATTCCAGGGCTGAAAATCAAATGGAAATGTATTAAAGTAGAGTCGATCGTTGCCGGCAACAGGCCCCTCACTCCATTTGGTAATCAAGGCTCGAAGCTTTGCTGGATCCTTTCGGAAACTATCAATCAATAGCTCTGCGATTGTTCGTTTCTGGTCCGGCGCTGACACGTTTACTGACCAATTCATGAGGCAGTTCGGACAGGCAAGAGAAACGGTATTTTGATCTTTGACTTCCGGCTCGGGATAGAAGGGCTCGCTACATCCCGGACACTGAGCTTGGTCAGCGAGAAATGAAAATGCGGGGTGTTTGGATCCATCGATCGTCGAGGATTCAGAAAATACCCACTCAATTTCCAAGAATTTACGAGTTCCGCGAAAGTCAGCCGCGGATGTTTCAAGAACGCGACTGATTCGAATAATGGACTCAAAATAAACGCCAGATTGAATAGGCAGTCGAATAGGCAAGTGCATTCGCCCAGTGCGGATATCTCGTTCTGAGGTTTCTAATGTGAATCGAACAATTGGAAATGTAGACACGTCGAGGCCGAGTTGTTCCAAAAATTGAGCAACGGGGTGGTCTGATCTCTCAGGCTGGGTTTGGCTCAGCGTAGCGTCCAGGTGAGAAGCATCGGTTATTCGGGGATCAGCACTCATTTCCTAACTTATCCATTTCAATCTTTGTGCCACGGAGAGCCCTGAAGATTCTGCCGCTTAGAGCGATCCTCTGTAATTTTTGCAGAGCTAAAATGGGGCAAAAAGCGTCCTAGGGCGGCATCCAGACGTACTTTGCGGCCTTTCTAGGAGTGAATGAAATGGTATGCAAAAGCCGCCGCAAGACGTGCGGAATCCTGGGTTTGCGGATCCAAAGACGGGGCAGATTCATAAAGGCCAAGCCATGATGAGCGCTTGCCGTATCGGCGAATGGCTTGCAAACCATGAACAGGGCTTAATCCCAAGAACTGAGGTGCAGAAACACCGCGAATTCCAGCAAATGCATCGAGGCAAACACTCAACCCAACTTTTCCAGAGATCTTTGGAAGCGGCTTCTCAAATGAAAATATCTTTGTTCCTTGTTTCAAAGCCCACTGAATCTGAGACTCGGCATTCGTTTGTGATTGAATGCCCCATTCAACAAGGCAGCGCCCACCAAAGCGCTCAATCAAACGAGAGAAGGCAGTGCCTGAGTTAAGCTTGTCATCGATGACGGGGCGGACATCCATATGAGCATCAATATTGAGAACCTTGCTCCCGCCGCATTTAAGAAATGCAGCGGCATCCGGGAAGCCATAATCGTGGCCACCTCCAAGAGTAATTAGTCGATATCCCAACGAGAAAATTTTGGTGGCGATCTGCTCAGACGCCTCATGCCTTTCGCTGAGTCGCAGATGCGTCTTTCGATCAGAGAGAACAAAAATCGAAGGCGATTTGGATTGAGAAACCATACGACCCAAAAAATGAAGAATTCGTTCAGGTCCTTCTACGGCGCCAGGTCTACCGTTGTTGAGTCGCACTCCCTCGTCATCGGCATGGCTCAAGATGACGATGTCTCGGCGCGATGAAGCCCGCTTCAATTCATTAGCTGCACACGTCTTCCAGTGATTTGAAAGACGAGGATCCAGAGTCGGGCTTAGAGTTTTGGACCGCATGCTGCTTCGATTTCCTCAACTGTCTTTGGGCATTTTGCTGTGAGAACGTCAGGCCCTGATCTTGTAACATGCACGTCATCTTCAATACGGATACCGATCCCTCGATATTTTGCCGGAACCGTCTTGTCGTCCGCTCGGAAATAGAGGCCGGGCTCTACGGTGATCACAGAGCCAGCAGGCAGCTCCGAGGGTTTCATCGGCTCGTTCCATCGTTTGTATCGACCGGCGTCGTGAACATCGAGCCCTAGCCAATGAGATGTTCCGTGAGGCATATAGGCTTTGAAGAGCCCCTTTCTGTGAATGGTTTGAGCTGATGTGTTTTTGATGATGCCTAAATGCTTCAAGCCTTCGCTCAAAACGCGGGTCGCGACATCATGAGTCTTCGTGATGTTAACGCCGGCCTTTGCGGAGCGGATAGCTTCACGCTGGGCATCAAGAACCACTTCGTAGATCTCTCGTTGCGCGGGAGAAAATCGACCTGAAACGGGAAACGTTCGGGTGATGTCTGAAGCATATCCATGAAGTTCAGCACCCGCATCGATCAAAATGAGTTGGCCCGCTTTCAGCTGCTGATTGTTGGCAGTGTAATGTAAAGTACAAGCGTTGTTACCGGTGGCGATGATTGAATTATAAGCCGGCGCTTGAGCGCCGAGACGTTTGAATTCTCTCTCAATCTCGGCGCCGACCTGGTACTCATATTGTCCAGGTTTTGCGGTAGCCATTGCTCGCAAATGGCCGTGGGCAGCGATGTTTCCCGAGCGGCGCATGACCTCAATCTCTTCCTTGGATTTCACTTTTCTCATTTCATGCAATGGAATTCGAACATCATGAATGGAAGAGATGAATGGAGCGCCTCTTTGGTTGCGAGTCAAATCAGCAATCATCTGAATCAGCTTCTGATCCCACTCAGGGTAGAGTCCGACACTCCAAAAGACAGAGCGTGTTTCAGAGATCAGACTTCGAAGAACTTTGTCAGCATGATGAATGTCGAATGCGTCATCCAGATGCATTGCTTTTGCAGCTCTTTCAACGCCCAATCTTTCGCCCTCCCAAACCTCACTGCCGCGGTTGGGTGAGAGATCACGAGGTCGTAATCCTAAGAGGGTTTCAGTCTTGCCACCTCGGGCTCTTAAAACGAGGAGGGTATCCGGTTCCGAAAATCCTGTGAGATACAAAAAGTCGGATTGAGCTCGAAACGGAAAGTGGGCCGTATGGTTTCGCACGACTTCGCTACCACTCCAGAATAAACAGATGAAGGAATCCTCAATCTTGAGGAGTCTATCCAGGAGCCTTTTTCGACGTTCGGCGTAAACTTTTGGCGTAAAAGGTTGAATGAATCGCGATAAACTCATGGCCACACTTTTACAAAACGCTCATCCTATTGTCACGAGGTCTCCATGGAGGAAACGGGCATTTCAGCCGAATACAAAGGGCAAATTGATCGATCGTTGTCTCGATTCGTTAACCTCAATCTCAAGTTTTGGTGGGTATTCATCCTTTCGGCTGTCGTTCTGGCTATTCTAGGGGCAATCTTTAGCCTGCGAATTCGCTTAGATTCGGACCTTCAAAGTTTGCTGCCTCGATCGGCCCCGAGCGTTCAAAATATGAACGTCATCAAGGAGAAGGCTGGGGGCTCCTATGATTTCAGGGTTGTCCTGTTCGGAGGATCTCTCGAAAAGCGCCTGGAGGCGGCTGATGAGTTTACGAAATTTTTGGAAACGAAAAAAGAGGGCTTCGCGCGATCAGTCCGCTATCGAACGCCAAAGGCTTTCTTAGAGGCGAACAAGTATAAGTTCATTCCTATTGATTCTCTTGATTCAATTTTGGCCCGCATCGAAAAGGAGAGAAAGGCCAACGCTGCTCTCACCGATCCCTTAGGGCTAGAGTCCACGATGGAAAAAATGGACGGCGAAACTACCCAGGATGTTCCAGATGCTCAGAGTGCCAATGAAGCCGTCGCGAGCCCTGATCCGGAAGAGGACGAGGATCTCAATTCTGCCAAGGAGCTTCTCCAGCGCCTCAAGGACATGAGGCCTTACTATCAAACGGAAGACGGAGCGTATCTGGCGATTCGGATCCTGCCTGCGCAGGAATCATTTAGTATCGAACGCAATCGAACTGCCATGAAAACTTTGGATGCCTACTTGAAAGAGTTCGATTTTGCTCGAGTCGATCCGGCGATCAAATATGAGATTTTCGGGACGATTCCCTCCCACATCCACCGATTTGATTCCATTGCCGAGGATGTGAAGTTCGGGGTTTGGGGTGTGATTCTCATTCTTTTGATTGTGGCATTCTACTTTCGATCCGGCTGGTCGCTTCTAACCACCGTGCCACCCCTCGTGGTGGGGTTGTCGATCGGAATGGGGATTGTGGGGTTGCTCGAGCGTGACCTCAACTCGATTGCCATTTTTTTGGTTCTTGTCGTGTTTGGTGTGGGTATTGAGTTTGGAATTCATCTCTGGGCTCGATATCTTGAAGAGCGGCAGAGCCGAGATTTTCGATCGGCCTTGGATCGCACTTGGAGAACAACCGGTCGGGCAACGCTGACCTCCTCAAGCGCCCTTTTGTGTGGATTTGCCTTACTCACGCTCAGCAGTTTTCAGGGCTTCGCTCAGTTTGGTCGAGTCGCGATCATCTTGGTCCTGACCGCTGCCGGAAGCTTTGTGATTTTTATGCCTTCATGGATTCTGTTGGCAGAGAAGTTACGAGGCCACTCCAAGCCCTGGGCTCTGAGCATTGCGCAGATTTTTTCCGAGCGAGCTCGTGCCTTGTGGTGGCCGCAGTCTTGGTTGCCGTTTGTTCGTTGGGGATCACTTTCTTTGGTGCTGACCGGGGTTGTGCTGAGCGCCTTGTATTTCCGGTTTGATTTTGGATTTGCGGAGGCTATCAACACGAGAAAGACAACTCCCGCTCGCGAGGCGTTAGTTGAGATTTTTACTGAGCGGCTTCAGCCCTCAGCCATTGCAGTCTTTAAAAGCCAGCCGGAAGCTGCAAGGTTTTTAAACTTTTATCGAGTTCATGAGAAAGATTATCCAGATATCGCTTTAGCATCTGGTCTCTCAACCTTTTTGCCAGTCGATCAAGAGGAGCGAATCAAAAAGCTTCAGGAAATCTCGGATGAAGTGGAAGAGGAATGGATTGATCGATTCAAGGATGAGGTTATTCGGGAAGCTTTGAAGGAGATCAAGGCTTCAGCTTACGACATGACCCCGCATCAATTGGACGATGTTCCTGCGGAGACTCGAGAGCCCTTTATTGCTTCGGATGAATCGGGCGACTTTATGGTTTACTTGTTTGATATTGGTGGAGCGCCGGATGGTAGGAAGGCGATGAAGTTCAAAAAAGCGGTTGAGGAGCTGGAGTCGAGTAGCGGTCAGACTCCGATACTTTCGGGTCAGCAGGTGATTTTTGCGGATATCGTGAGTCGAGTGATTGGGGAAGGCCCATGGTTGGTGCTTGGAATGCTGATCCTTGTTTTTTTGATTTGCTGGATTGATTTTCAAAGCTGGTCTCTCGCTGCGGTCACAATGATTCCGGTATTGGCTGGATTCGCTTTAACAGGAATGGTGCTCGTACTTGAGGGGACCCGTATCAACTTTTTCAATATGGTCGCTCTTGCCTCTTTGGGGGCGATGGTCGTCGATAACTCCATTCATTTGTTTCATCGATTTCTTGAGTTGAAAGAAGAAGGGAGCCTCGATGCTGATCGTGAGGCGGCCGTTTCAGTGGGGCCGACAGTGGCGACTTGTACTCTGACCTCCATCTGCGGCTACGGTGGTATGGCTCTCGCGCTTCACAATGGAATTGCATCCTTGGGGTGGGTGGCCATTGTGGGGCTTTCATGTTGCTTTGTTTCAGCTGTGACATTTTTTCCAGCCTGGCTCGGAATATTTTTCCGAAAGGAGTTGAAGGCTCAGGAAAATCGACGAGAGAATCTTGGATCTTAGCGTTTGAAAACAGCGATCACAGGTCTTGAATCCAAACGAGATTTCAAAGATTGCCCGTTGTTATCTAGACCAATCACGAAGCGATCATCACTAACTTCAAGGGCTTCTGCCGTTCCCCACTGCGGCTGAGGGATGTCTTTGGCATCTCGGGCCCAGTAATCAAGCTCGGGGTGGGCCATCGCCTTTGCAAAGGAGTAGCAGGTCTCTTGAGATCTAAAGGGTAGTTGTGTTTTCCAAATGCATCGTCCTTCCCGATCCAAAATGAACAGGTCGTCGCGATGAATCTTCATATCGGTTTGAGATCCAAGTTGATTACGTTCAAAAAGTTTGGGCTTCGAGACTTCTGAAATCTCGAAAACAGCTAATGGAAGCATTTCTTTGGCAATGAGCACGGATTTGTCCGTAACAGCCAATCCTTCGAGTCCAAACTTCTTGCTGAGCTGGTAGGCGGGAAAAAGTCGTGAAAGTGGAGGATCAGATCGAAGTATTTTCAAATCCTGAGGACGATTGCCAGACAAGATCATTACCGTGTCCTGAGCCTCATTCAAAACATAGAGCTGTCCCTGACGCGCATCAATTCCCTCAAGATCGAAGTCGCCCTTGACGCCTAAGTCTCGAAGATCAAGAAGAGGGGTCACTTGCACATAGTCCCCCTTCATTTTGGCATCATAAATCCAGGACGTCTTATCATTCAGAATCAAGAAATCCCCCTGAGTGCTGAAATTCTTGCGAATCTTCTCATCCACTTGAACGATGCCTGAGAGATCGAAACGTTCCGTTGTTTCAAGCCGATGAATGGAAACCAGCTCAAGCTCAGTGGACTTATGAGTTAAAGCAATTGCCAACAGGCCTATCCACGCTATCATAGAGCCTCTCTTACCAACGTTCCTGTGGTTTGAGAAGTTGTGTCATGACTAGTTTAGATCATCCAAGTCGAGCTCAGCGCATCCAGCGCCTTCGAAGTCTTCTTCAGGAGAGAGTGCTTGTTCTGGACGGCCCCATGGGAACCGCGATTCAGGAAAGGAATTTAACGGCCTATGATTTTGGCGGTGAGGCTAGTGAGGGTTGCTGTGAGAATCTCAATGTTCTTCGTCCTGATATCATCTTTGAGATCATTGAATCCTATCTCAAGGCCGGTGCCGATATCGTAAAAACAAATTCATTCAGCGGATCTCGCCTCGTCTTGGGAGAGTTTGGTCTCCAGGATCAAGCTTACGCGATTAATCTCGCAGCAGCGCAAGTGGCCCGGCGGGCTGCGGATGGAATGAGTTCACCAGAAAAGCCTCGCTTTGTTGCGGGCTCGATTGGGCCATCGACTAAATCCCTGTCGGTCACAGGTGGAATTGATTTTGATGATTTGGTTGAGGAGTTTGTTCCTCAGATAGAAGGGCTCTACGACGGGGGTATCGATTATTTTCTTATCGAAACCTGTCAGGATACTCGAAACATCAAAGCGATTCTTGAGGCGATTGATCGTGTGCAAGAAAAGAGGCCGTTAAAGTTGCCTATTGCGGTGAGTGGAACGATTGAACCGATGGGTACGATGCTTGCGGGCCAAGGTGTTGATGCTTTGTATGCTTCGTTGATGCATCGAGATCTTCTCTATTTGGGTCTTAATTGTGCAACCGGTCCTGAGTTTATGACCGATCATATTCGGACACTGGCGCAGCTTTCTAGTTTTCCTGTTGCGTGTGCTCCCAATGCGGGTTTACCGGATGAGGACGGGCGATATCTTGAGACCCCAGAAATGATGTCGCGCGTGCTCAATCAGTTTGGAGAGCGCGGTTGGTTGAATGTCATTGGGGGTTGTTGTGGAACAACGGCTGCTCACATTCAAGCCTTTGTGGCGTTAGCGAAGCACCTAAAGCCTCATCAGCCTCTTAGACGTGATTCGTCGATTCTATCAGGAATTGAGTTGCTCGAAGTGAATGATGATGTGCGACCGGTCTTGGTTGGTGAGAGAACCAATGTGATTGGAAGTCGAAAGTTTAAGCGGCTGATTTCTGAGGAAAAATGGGATGAGGCCTCTGAAATCGCTCGTGCTCAGATTCGAAATCAGGCTCAGATCATCGACATTTGTTTAGCAAATCCGGATCGAGACGAGCTTGCCGACATGAAAAAATTCCTCGATGTGGTGATGAAAAAGATTTCGACACCCATCATGATTGATTCAACGGACTCTGAGGTGATCGAGACGGCGCTCAAGTACTCTCAGGGCAAGGCCATTATCAACTCGATCAATCTGGAAGACGGTGAGGAACGTTTTGAATTTGTTTGTCCGCTCGCGAAACGATTTGGTGCTGCCCTCATCGTAGGCACCATTGATGATGATCCTCAGCAGGGCATGGGCGTTAGTCTCGAACGGAAGCTGGCAATCGCTGAGCGTTCGTTTGATTCGCTAACGAAGAAATACGGAGTCCTGCCGGAAGATATCGTTTGGGATCCGCTGGTATTCCCCTGTGGAACGGGAGACCCACAGTATGTGGGATCAGCTATCCACACGATGGATGCGGTGCGTGAGCTCAAACGGCTCTATCCAAAGTCAAAGACGGTTCTCGGAGTATCGAATGTTAGCTTTGGGTTGCCAGAAGCCGGTCGTGAAGTTTTGAATTCCGTCTTTCTCTATCACTGCACTCAAGCGGGTCTTGATATGGCTATTGTGAATACGGAAAAGCTTGAGCGATTTGCTGAGATCTCTGAGGAAGAAAAGGCTCTCTGCGAAAATCTTCTTTGGAATCGTGGGGAGAATCCTCTGAATGAGTTTAATTTTTATTTCGGGAAGAAAGAAAGAAAGACGCGCGAACCGCGTGAGTCTTTGCCCTTAGAAGAGCGGCTGGCTCGAGCTGTGGTGGAGGGATCCAAAGATGGCTTGCTTGATGATCTAGCAGAAGCCATGCAGGGCAAGCTGCCGCTTGAGATTATCAATGGTCCCTTGATGAAGGGCATGGATGAGGTCGGTCGTTTGTTTAATGAGAACAAGTTGATCGTTGCTGAAGTTCTGCAGAGTGCTGAAGTGATGAAGGCGGCAGTCAATTTCTTGAAGCCTCACATGGAGAAATCTGACTCGGCGCTGAGGGGGCGCGTTGTTCTCGCAACAGTGAAGGGCGATGTTCATGATATCGGCAAAAATCTTGTGGATATCATCCTGTCCAACAATGGCTTTGAAGTGATTAATTTGGGAATCAAGATTCCCTCGCAAGAATTGATTGCAGCAGCGAAAAGATACAATCCTCACGTGATTGGGCTTTCGGGTTTGTTGGTTAAGAGCGCACAGCAGATGGTGGAAACGGCATCCGATCTGGCAGCTGTAGGAATTCACACGCCGCTTCTCGTGGGAGGGGCAGCACTGACACGACAATTTACCGATCGAAAGATTGCTCCCGCCTACGGAGAGGGCTTTGTTGAGTACGCGAAAGATGCCATGGATGGTCTTGAGCTATCCAAGAAGATTGTGGATTTGGATTCGTTCAAGACTTTGCGTTCCGTCGTGGAGGAGAGACGTCGACAGATGCCGCAGAAGTCGATTTCCTCCACAGCTTCTGCACAGCAAGTTCAGATCAGAAGCGATTCAGTTCCGCCGCAAGCATCGCCCGCATCTCCTCCGGATTTAAAGCGGCATGTTTTGCAGATCCCGTTGGAGCGTGTTTGGCCGTTTATCAATCCGCTGATGTTGTTGGGTCGTCACTTGGGAGTTAAGGGAAGCCACATTCGCGCCTTTGAGGATCCCAAGAAGCGCAGAGAATTTTTGGTGGATCCGGATTTTCAAAAGTCGCTCGAAATTGCCGAGGCGTTGGAGCGAGTGAAGGTCGAAGCAAAATCTTGGATGCAGGTGAAATCAGTTTATCAGTTTTTCAAAGCCGAGTCGGAAGGTAATACTTTGCATCTGCTCGATTCTGAATCGA
>JBEIHI010000055.1:0-11910 GCA_040381435.1 Bacteriovoracaceae bacterium
GACTGGGCATTGAAGGAGAGAATTCGGGAATACTTACCTTGCTGAAACAAACTTAGGAGATAGGCGGATTCTAGTTCCTCAGACTGGGGCGCAAGGTTCAGCGCCTTTGCGAAGCTCTGTTCCGCGTCAATGAGGCGACGCTGCTTTTGTAAGATGACTCCCAGCTCCCAATGAGCTTGGGGATCGTTCGGCTCAAGAGTAGCGCGTTTGGAGGCAAGCTTTTCATAAAATTCATATCGCTGGCCTTGAAGATTGAGCTCTCGCTCTTTGAGTTTACCAAGATGATGGATGATGATTTCGGAAGTCTCGGTGGCTAGCGAATGTTTTGAAATTTGTGGCTCAATCTTTTCGTGTAAAATCCCAGAGTAGCGGATCCTCTCATCGCGACGAAACAGTCGATGAAGCTTGGTTTCAATAAAGCCGTAGGTGTAGCTTTCAAACTGAACATCCGGCGGTTGGTATCCCCATTCCTGAAAGTCAAAGGTATAGTTGCGAATATTGACTTGAACCGCAGAAGCCTTTGAGCTTTGAATCGCCTGCTGAACCCGGCTCTTTGATTTTGCTTCAAGCCTTTCGTCCGCATCGAGGAATAAGATCCAATCTGTTGTGGCTTTGGAAAGAGCAAAGTTTCTTTGGGTCGAGAAGCTGTCAGGCCATGCTTGTGAAAAATACTGAGCGCCTTTGGTCTTGGACGCCCAATCCTTGGCCCAGACTTGAGAGCCATCCGTTGATCCTGAATCAACAAGAATAAATTCATCGCAAAGACCCTGTACGGATTCAAGACAGCTGGGCAGATAGTCCATCTCGTTTTTAAAGATCACACAGAGACTTAAGGTCTGAGCGGCCATGCTCTTGAGTATATGCTTGATTGAAGTTTTGGATCAACGCTAAGCCAAAGAGGCTATGAATCTGACAGACTCACGTATTGAGGATTATTGCCGAAATCACAGTAGTTTGCCGTCTGAGTATTGCGAAAAGATTGCCGTTCACACCAGAGCTCATGTCCCGATGTCAGAGATGTTGGTGGGACCTCTTGAGGGGAGCTTCTTAGGTTGGATGGTTCGAGCCTTCAAGGCAAAGCGCATTCTGGAAATTGGAACCTACACAGGCTACTCGGCTCTCTGCATGGCTGAGCATCTGCCGAGTGATGGTGAGCTTTTGACTTGTGATGTGAATGCCGAGACCACGGCTCTTGCGCGAAAGTTTTGGGATGCGTCACCCCATGGAGTAAAGATCCATTCAAAGCTTGGTGCTGCTGCGGACACCCTTCAAAAGTTAGCTGGAAACTTTGATTTAGTTTTTATTGATGCCGATAAGGAGGGCTATCCTGTTTACTTTGATCGAGCGCTAGAGCTTCTTTCTCCTGGGGGAGCGATTGTTTTGGATAATTGTCTGAGAGATGGGCGAGTCTTGAAAAGTATCGATGCGGTTGACTCGGGGACTCGGGCGATTATGCAATTGAGTGAGAAGATTTCGAATCGGGCAGATCTTGTGTGCTGCCTCCTGCCGCTGCGAGACGGCGTCATGTTAGTTCAGCGTCGGTAGTTTTCGATATAAAATGCTCCCAGGGACTGGAAAGCGAGGTGTGCGCAGCTTTCCAGCTCCGACCTGATCTTGATAGCAACTTGTTCGCTGTAAAATGCTCCCAGGGAGGGATTCGAACCCCCGACAGGGTGGTTAACAGCCACCTGCTCTACCGACTGAGCTACCTGGGAATCTGAATGAATGCCCAATCGACTTAGTCATTATTCCTACAAAAGATTCTTTTGAGAAGCAAATGCTTACTAGGGCTTGGAGGGCGCTTCAGGCGCGCCCCTGAGGGATCATTTCTTGGTCTTTTTGAGTTCGAGCAAGACCTGCTTGGCGACGGCTTTAAGTGTCTCAAAAACGCCTTTGCCTTGAGAGGCCACGGCCTCAAAGTCCGGGACTCCACTGGGATTAAGGAGTTTTCTCAACTCTTCAACAGGAGAGACGTTTGGCAAATCTCTCTTATTATATTGAATCACAAAGGGCATCTCATCCAACGAATAGCCCTGTTCCTTGAGGTTTACTTTTAAATTCTCAAGGCTTTCCAGGTTGGCATCAATCCGATCCTTTTGGGAATCCGCCACAAAAACCACTCCATCGACACCCTTCAAAATCAGCTTTCGAGAGGCATCGTAAAATACCTGACCAGGAACCGTATAAAGATGAAACCGTGTCTTAAAGCCTCGGATCTCTCCAAGCGCGAGAGGCAAGAAATCAAAAAACAACGTACGTTCTGTCTCGGTGGCGAGAGAAATCATTTTGCCCTTCGCGTTGGGTGCGGTTTTTTTGTAAACGAACTGGAGGTTCGTTGTCTTTCCGCACATACCGGGACCGTAATAGACGATCTTGCAGTTAATTTCTCGATTGGAATAATTGATGAAGCTCATGAGGTTCTACCGCGATCCATTCCCTCGACTCTAACCCTTCGAGATTTTGTAAACTGCCGACTAACGACCATGTCATTATGCTAGCGAACTCGCATCCGAGCTTCAAAGGCTTTTCCTAAGGTGATTTGATCTGCGAACTCCAAATCCGACCCAATGGCGAGTCCTGAGGCTAGCCGACTGACCACAGCGGACTGGGCGGCCAGCATTTTGGCCACATAATGACTGGTGGCATCTCCCTCAGCGGTCGGACTGAGTGCCAGAATAACCTCGTCAAAGCCATTCTTGCTGGCTCGAGCCACAAGCTCATTGAGTTTCAGATCCTGAGGGCCAATTCCTTCCAGCGGGGAGAGAAGTCCGTGAAGGACATGATAGACGCCCTTGTATTGATTCATTCGCTCAATCGAGTAGATGTCCGAGGGCTTCTCAACCACGCACAGAATCTTATGATTTCTCACAGGAGAGGAGCAGATATTGCAGGTCTCTCGCTCGGTCACTGTAAAGCAATCTTTGCAAAGGTGAATCTCTGAGAGCCGATCAATAGATTGGGCAAGTCCGGCTCGAAACGCCGGATTCGCTCTCAAAAGATAAAAGGCCAATCGTGTTGCCGTTCGCTCGCCGATACCGGGTAGGCGAGAGAGGTGAGCGATCACATCGTCAATAGCGCTCATGCCACCTTTCTGGAAAAGCTCTTTTGAAGAGTTTCCAAGACTTTCTCTGCTTCGGCTTTGCTGTTTCCCTGGCCCAGACTAAATCGAACCGCTGATGTCGCTTCGGCTTCACTGTAGCCCAAGTTCAAAAGCGCGCGAGAGGGGATGACCATTCCCGATGAGCAGGCCGCACCACTACTCGCGCAGATCCCGGCCATGTCCAACTTCATCAGAGTCACATCCGATTTGGAGCCGTCAAAAATGATGTAGGATGTATTGGGTAGTCGCTTAGCTCCTGCTCCTACAATCTGAGCGGGAATTCCCCGACTCAGAAGTTCCGTTTCAAAAAAATCTCTCACGGGTCGAATGTCTTTTTCATAGGCCGAGTACAAAGTACTGGCTTCTTCCACTAAAGCACCGGCTCCCATGATGGCGACAATATTCTCTGTCCCTGCTCGACGCTTTTTCTCTTGAGATCCTCCTCGAATCACCGATTCAAGAGGAAGCTGAGATCTCCAGTAAAGTAATCCAACCCCCTTGGGGCCACCTGATTTGTGAAAGCATAGAGTCGCGAGCGAAACCTTGGACTGGGAGAGGTTCAGGGGCTGACGCATGAGGCATTGAACAAGATCCACATGGAACGGAATCTGGCGGGCCGCACACATCTCAGCCATTTGCTCCCAGGGTTGAATGACTCCCAATTCATTGTGAGCTCCAATACATGAAACAAAGGCAATCGAGGGATCTTTGAGTTTTTCTTCGAGAACGGTGAGATCAACAATTCCTGATTTTGAAACAGGGAGTAGTTCCACCTCCGCTCCAAAACGCTCTTTCAGAAACATGATATTTTCGTAGACGGAGTTGTGTTCAATAGAGCTCGTGAGAATTTTTTTGTGCTTGGGATTTGCCTTGGAGCGTGAGAACCAAAGTCCCCACAGGCTCATCAAATTAGACTCGGTTGCGGATGCCGTAAAAACAATCTCGGAAGGATCCACGACCAGTACGTCCGCCAGATTCTTTCGAACATTTTCAATCGCGACGCGGCACTTCTGTCCAAGCGTGTGAGCCGAGCTTGCGTTCGCATGATAAGACTCAATCGCTTCAATCATTCTTTCTTTGACCCGCGGGCGCAGAGGAGAGGTCGAATTGTGATCCCAATAAATCATCCGGATTTCTTACCGCAAAGAGTGCCGATCGACACGGGCAAAGTTTGGCATTTAAGGGGGTCTATCCCCCATTTAAATGCATTATAAGCCCCATCTACTCCGCGGCTTGGACATTGAATTCAACCCGCCGGTTCTCGGCCCGGCCCTCCGGCGTGAGGTTTGTTGCGATCGGCTTGGATTCTCCAAATCCTCGAGCTCCTAGCTTGGAGCTGTCGAGTCCCTTTCGAACCAAATACGTCTTCACGCTGGCTGCTCGTCTCGTAGAAAGCTTTGTGTTGTAGGCTTCAGATCCTACATCATCCGTGTGGCCATCAATGTTGAGTTGTTGGAAGTTGGGGTTCGTCTGAAGAATCTCCGCCACTTGATCCAGTATTCCCAATGAAGATTCTTTGATTTCGGCAGAACCAAACTCAAAGTAAATGGCGTCGGGCAAAATGATCTTGTTTTCGACCAGTACCGCCTCTTTGGGTTTTTCTAGAGTCACGCCCAGCGCTGTTGATTGACCCGCTTCGACTTCACACTCCACCATTTGTGGGAGATAGTTTTCGGCCGTCACTTTGAGCGAGTGTCTTCCCGGAGGAAGGCTCACTTTGAATTCCCCCGAAAGAGGGTTTGTGCCCGACGGAGAAACGCTTGCATCCGTCTCGTGAGTGATCACGGCTGTCAGGGGGGTGCCTTCGGGATTTTTGACGATACCCGAGCAGACTCCCATTGAGGGAGGGGCCTTGCTCAAAAGAAACTCCGTTTGCACCTGACCATTCGGTGGTATCTCAACGGGGAAGCTCTGTGACTTGTATCCCGGAGCTTCAACGTTGACGGTCTGTGTGCCCTCAGGAATCTGCTCGTTCTTGAATCGACCTTGATCATCGGTCGCCGCTGGTTGCTCGATGCCTGAAATCGAGACAAAGGCTCTGGCAATAGGCTGGCGAGTTTCCTGATCGAGGACTTGAGCCATGAGAGCGCCGTAGCTAGGGCCGATGATTCGCATTCGAGTTTCGAGAACCGCTTCTTTACCTCCTTGTACTGTGACTCGGCGGCGCACGGGCTCATAGCCGACTTTGATGAAGGTCATTTCATAATCACCAACGGGCAATTTGCCAAATCGAAATGATCCCGACAGATCCGTGGTTTGAGGAAGCTGGGATTCGGAGACGAGAGTCACCTTCACGCCATCGATGGGCAGACCTGTTCGATCATCGAGAACTGAGCCTTGCACTCCGCCGTCAGTGGAAGCTCGCGCGGTGAGTCCGTCCGACTGAAAGTTCACGGCAATCCAGACATCCCACGGGGTGTTGCGCGGAATTTGAATGCTTGAGGCCTCAACGGGTCCGGCAATGCCGACATCCAAACCAAGCATCACGGCGAAGGGTTCGATCGGGCTCCATCGTGTTCCCAAGGTCGCCTTCATTCTGTTGTCACCTAAGGAGGGGCTTGAGTTCGTTCCCGGAAAGGCATATTCGCCCGAATACTCAACAAATGGAGTGAACTTCGACAAAAGTATTTCGCCTGCCACTGAGTAGACGAGAGAGTGGTAGTTGATGGCGTTGAGTCCAAATCTCTGAAATTCAGCGCCTGATTGACCTGCAATATCGGAATTGGGAGCTCGGTAGGCCAGATTAAAGTGTTGGCGGAAGGGGCGTTTGTGCTCGCCTTGAGTGAGATTGAGGGTCTGGGAGAAGCCTGCGGTGCCACTCACCGGAGGACCTGATTTTAGGCTGCTGACGCCGGACGTGTTTCGCTGTGACTGTGAACCCGACAGGGCAGTGATATGTCCAAAGGTGCCGAGATAGAGTGTTTTGCCGCCCGTCAAAAATCCCAGCCTGTAGCCGAGTTCGGCATTCTCAAACAAGGTCGTCATGGTATTGGAACTGCCGCTTGAGGATCGCTCGGTATAAGTAAAACCAAAGCCTCCGTAAAACTCGATGGGGATTCCCCATTTCACCGTATAGTTGCCACTCAGGCGAAGGTGGCTTCGGGAGGTTTTGAGGTCGGTGATGAATGTATCTTTGCTGAAAAAGCTCCCATGCATAGACAGGCCAAAAACGCCTTTTTGATTGGGCTGGGCGGAGGTTGTTCGCATAATCCCGGTGGCCCCCGAGAGGTTGCCAAAGACTCTCTCTTGATTGGTCATGTCGGAAACAAGGATTTGGAGGGCCATTAGGCTTGTAAGAATCATTCCCTTATTTTAGGGGCTTTGGGCTCTAACTTTAAAGAATCATTTGATTGTTTTGCTTGAGAGTGTATGAATTTTTGAGGTCCTCGAAAGGGGATCGTTTTGAAAACTAAAATTTTATGATTGAGCGGGAGTAGCACAGCGGTAGTGCGTTTGCTTGCCAAGCAAAAGGTCGTGGGTTCAATCCCCATCTCCCGCTCCATTTTTCCTGATATTCAATGCCTTTTCATCTTAGACAGTTAAAGACCGATTTGGGGGTTCTCTATCTTTTGGCGAGCGATTTGGGCTTGCGAAGGGTCCAGTGGATCCAGCCAACGTTGGCGGCCTCAACAGCTAAGGCGCGAAGTCTTGCGACTTCACACCTCGAAAGCGCCAGTCATCAGATCGAGGAGTATCTCAGAGGAATGCGGTGTGAGTTTGATCTGGCCCTCGATCTAGAGGGAACGGATTTTCAATTGAAGGTCTGGAAGGCGCTTCGCGAGATCCCCTATGGCCAAACTTTCTCGTACCAGCAGATCGCTTTGAGTGTTGGAAAGGCAAGAGCCGTTCGCGCCGTGGGTATGGCGAACAAGAGAAATCCTTTGCCGATCATCATCCCTTGTCATCGCGTGATTAACTCAAGCGGAGAGCTGGGTGGATATCTTGGTGGATTGAAAGTGAAAGCGGCCCTTCTTCAACTCGAGAAGAGCCGCCTCGATAGAGCTCTAGACGTTAAGCCGTTTGTCGAAATGCCACTTCAAGGCCTTTGATGATGGAGGCCAATCGCGCCAAGTCATGAACTTGGTCTTCAGTGATTTCGTGTTTCAAAACGCTTTCTTCATGATTTTTGATGCACATTTCACAGCCATTCAAAATGGAGACGGCAAGCGCCATCATTTCAAAGGGGCCTTTGCCGACCACGGGACGAGCAAGCACATTCATTCGAAGGCCTGCAGGCTTGGTGTAGGCCTCTTTGCCCACCATATGTCGGAATCTGTAATACATATTGAGAAGCCCCATCACCGAGGCGGCGTCTTTGGCCTCAGAAATTTCCTCATCCGTTGCGCTATTGGCTTTGAGGTGAGCTGACGCGAAGTCAGAGAGTTTTTTGATATTGAGACTTTCTGCGCAAGCTAGAGTGATCAGGCCCGCATTTTTGGGTCCCAATTGGGAGTCATTGAAAAACTTTTTAAAGTTGAGTTTCAAATCGAGTTGGTTTTTGGAATTAAAGCCATCAAACAGAGTGTCAATATCCATAGGAGGTTCCTTTCGTTTTTAAAAAGATAGAAGAACAACAAGATAGTAAGCGCTTGTTGCTGTTGTATCGTTTTAAAAACCGAGCCAGACGGATGAGGCTAAGCCTCATCCGTGGTCGACTCAATACGACTTAAGCAACTTTCAAAGTGTCGTCGCCTTTTTCCCATCCACAAGGGCAGAGCTCTCCCGTTTGCAGAGCATCCAACACTCGAATGACTTCGGGAATCGAGCGGCCAACAGAAAGATCGTTCACAGAAACCCAACGAATGATTCCATCGGGATCGATCAAGTAGGTGGCCCGAAGAGGAGCGCCAGCTTGCTTGTGAAGAATCCCAAGAGCTGTTGAGAGTTCTTTTTTGAAATCAGCCAACATCGGGAAACCAAGACCTTTCAAATCTTTGTGGTCTTTTCTCCAGGCTAGGTGAGTGAACTTGGAGTCACAGCTTGCGCCCAAGAGGACACATCCGCGATCTTGGAAATCTTTGAGGTGGGTGTTGAACTCAGCGATCTCAGTGGGGCACACAAAGGTGAAATCCAGAGGCCAGAAGAAAACGCATCGCCATTTTCCTTTGGAATCATCCAAAGAAATGGTTTTGAAGTTTTCATCCATTTTCTTATCAATGGCCACGCAGGCCTCGAGAGAGAAAGCGGGGAATTTATCACCGATTGTCAGCATTCCGTGTGAGGGAGCTGTTGTTGTTGAGGTAGACATGTTTACCGTCCTTTCTTAGAAGGTTTTTTTGTTTGAGTTTCCTTGACTCCCTTTGATGAGGCTTCTTTCCGCAATTTTCCTTTAACAATGACCTCAACAGAGGAAACCATGAACTGTTCATCTAGTACCTGAGCGTTCTTTGAAATGTGAAGAGCTTCCGTGCTCAGATCGAAAATTTTTCCGGACTCTTCATCGATAAAGTGAAAGTGAGGCTCTAACAATGGATCATAGCGCAGCTGATCGGAGCGCTGGTCGCGAAACGTCTTGAGGAGGCCTTTGTCTACAAACAGATTCAGTGTGTTGTAGACGGTCGCAAGACTTACGGTGGGGAAGTACTTCTCGACATTCACTTTGACATCTTCCGCTGTGGGATGATCGGACGTTGCGAAGATGTAGTGAGCAATGGCTAGCCGAGGAGCGGAGGCTTGAATGCCGCCGCCTTCAAGCTTTTCTCTGAGGAGGGGAAGATTGTCACAGAGAGCGCCTGCCATGAGATTAGAATAGCAGGTAAAATTAAAATAGCAATACTTTTAGAATGATTCTAAAAGTATTGCTATCCCATTGAAAATACAGGATTTAATTAGGCCGATTCAGCCAGCAGCTCTTGAATGGCTCGCTCCACATCGACCTTTTGAGGGACGGAGTTGTACTCCAGAATAGGAGAGAGTCCAATTCCAGGCACAGCTTTTCCACAGAGCAGCTTGGGTCGAACGGCCAGTTCATAGAACATTTCGTCAACGACTCGACGGAACAGGTGCTCTCCAAAGTTAGAGATCTCGGTCTCCTCATTCACGAAGAGAATCCGACCCGTCTTTCGAAGCGAAGATTTGATCGCATTCCAGTCATAGGGGATCAGAGTTCTCAAATCGATGACTTCCACATCGGCTTGTCCATTAGCCTTCATTTCCTCAGCCACATCCAAGCAAATCGGAGCCATACGTCCATGGGTCACAATGGTGAGATCGGATCCTTCTTTCGAAATCTTCGCTTGGCCCAAAGGAATCGAGTAATCCTCAAGCTTCGGCCACTTGGCTTTCCACTTTGAACGATCACCAATCGGGGCATCAATCATATCCTTGAGAGCCTTCTCATCAGAAGGTTCCCCAGGGATTAAGTCTCGTCCCTTGGTTCGAAGAAGGGCCTTAGGCTTCAGATACAAAACAGGATTGTCGTCTTTAATTGCGGAGAGCATCAGGCCGTAAGCATCGAGCGGCGTTGAAGGACACACAACTTTCATTCCGTGAATCTTTGATGCAATCGAATCAAAGGAATGTGAGTGATAGATTGAACCGTGAATTCCTGATCCCGTGGGAGTCATGATGACAATCGGACATGGAAACTTTCCACCCGAACACCATAGAGAGTTTCCGGCGAGCTTCAGCAAATCAATCGTATTGAAAATATAATCGACGAACTGAATCTCAGCCACGGGGCGTTGTCCCGCCCATCCCAGACCGATGGCAGCTCCCACAATTCCTCGTTCATCAAGAGGAGAGTTCCATGCCGTTTTGAGGCCTTGAGTTGCCGTAAAGACCCCACCCAGCGGAGCACCTACGTCTTCACCAAAAATTTCTGTTACACCTAAATTCGATTCTCCGTAATGGAGGGCCATTCGAATGGCCTGGGCCATATTCGCCATGACTTAGCTTCCACCTTTCTTGGGATATGTATCATCCAGTCCCTCGGCGAAAACGCCGTGCCAGATATCATCGGCCTCTGGATAAGGCTCTTGTTTAACCTGAGCAAAGTCAGCGTCAGTGGATCGACGAGTTTCATCCCAGATATTTTGAATCTTCGACTTCGAGAGAATGTCTCGAGCCATGAGCTTTTCTTCAAAAATAGAAATACAATCGGCTTCATCCACTCGATTGGCTCCTGATGAAGATGAATGGCCATGCAAACGAGAGGTCATCACCTCAAGCAAATAGGGTCTGCGCTGAGTTCGCACGTACTTCATTGCTTCCTGCAGGGCAAACCAAGACTCAATCGGATCATTTCCATTGATGGTCTTTCCAGGCATTTGAGGAAACACCTTGGCCCAGTCGGAAATTCGCTCCTCGCCGTGCTGCTCATGCGAGGGCGTTGAGATTCCGAAGCCGTTGTTGGTCACGATCATCAAAATAGGAAGGGGAAGAGCGGGACGGTTTGCCCACACTAAACAGGAATGAAAGTCACCTTCAGCACTTCCGGCATCCCCGCCGTTGACGATCGTCAGGCCATCTCCACCATGACGAGCTTGCGCAATTGCGGAGCCAATACAGGTAGAATATTGAGTTTCAATCGTGGGTGCGATTGGCATGACGTTCCACTCGGGAATCGCGTAGTGGTTCACAAAGTTTCGTCCGCGAGAGTACGGATCCGTCGCGGTCGTTTTCATTTGACGAATGGTATCGATTTCCTTCGTTCCCATCGCCAACATGATGGCGCTCGATCGGTAGTGCAAATGAAGATAATCGTAGTCGAGGCCTTGGCCTTTTTTGACCTGAAGTCCGAGTGGCACATTAAAGCCTTCTTCTCCGGGGCCGCCGATCCAAAAGAATCCGTCGCCGCCCTTGGACATTTTAATCAAACGCTCTTCCAGAATTCGAGCTCGCACCATGACCTCATGCATTTCCTTCAAAAGAGATGGCTGCATTTTGGTGATGAGAGCATCCGAAAGAGACTTCACTTTATCGCCAATTGTTTGCGCTTTTTTGCTCATAAAATCTCCCGATTAAGTAAGCCGAAACCAAGGGTCTGTCACTATTTTAAGTATACGAAATAACTGGGTATTAGTGGTGTTTGAGGCCTAATTGAATGATCTTAAATACTTATCCTACGAGTCCCCATCAATCGGGAAGGGACTTCAAAAATCTCACCGTATAGCCCACACCTGAGCCCAGAGCTGTGATCACGGAAATGAACAGCAAGATCTGGCCGGTTCGAAAGAGTGGGGGCCAGTTCAAAAGCAAAAACAAAATCGCAAAAAACTGGATCCAGGTTTTGAGTTTACCCCATCGATCTGCAGGCATCACCACCCCCACGGTCGATGCAATCGAGCGAAGGCCTGTAATGCCAATCTCTCGACCCGCGGTAATGATGACCAGGGCAGGGGCCACCCAGCTCAAATTCCAATCCTGGTAGCTAAAGTCGAGTCGCCCCAGATGCATGAGCAGAATCATGGCGGAGACAATGATGATTTTGTCTGCAAGAGGATCGAGCAACATTCCGAGTTTAGATTCATAGCCATAACGCCGAGCGACCCATCCATCGACGTAATCAGAGAGTCCTGCGAGAGCAAAAACCAAAGCAGCCCAAAAGTTCATTTGGTAGAGCATGAAAACTCCAAATAGTGGAATCGCAAAGACGCGGCTGACGCTCATGATGTTGGGAATCAAATAGAAATCAGAGCGCTTGATGACGGGCGAGATCTTCAAGGCCTAGGGCTTTCTGAATCGTTCTTAAACGCAAACTCGAGAGATCCGCGAAGGCCTGAAATGTGAAAAACAAAATCCTTGAGATTTCGAATGGATTCTCTGGGGAATCGTACTCGGTAAAGCTGCATATAGCTTTCCTCGCTATC
>JBEIHI010000056.1:0-11885 GCA_040381435.1 Bacteriovoracaceae bacterium
AAATCAAAGTCTGGCGCTTTTCACTCTCTCTATGACCTTCTCAAAATGTTTCAGCACGAATCAGAAGATGGAGTTTTAAAAGGGCTGGCCAGACTGCGATACACGACATCTCACCCACGAGATTTTGATGAGAATCTGGCTCGGGCCTTTGCCGAGCTTCCTATTCTTTGTGAGCATTTGCATCTACCCTTTCAAGCCGGCTCAGATTCTGTCCTTCGTCGAATGCGAAGATTCTACACAGCCGATACCTTTCTGAAAAAAATGGATTTGGTTCGAAAGTATCGACCCGACATCTCTCTCTCAACAGATGTGATTGTTGGATTTCCAGGCGAAACTGATGAAGACTTTCAAGCGACCATGCGGGTGATCAAAGAAGTTGGATTCGATAACGTGTATTCATTCAAGTACAGCACTCGTAACTACACTCGCTCAGCGAAAATGGAAGACGATGTGAGTGCTCAGGTGAAAACTGATCGCATCACTGAACTTCTCAAAGTCCAACGAGAGATTTCAGCTCGGAAGTATCGTGAAGATATCAATCAAACCATTGAGGTCATGCTTGAGGGACCTTCGAAAGGGAATCCCGATCTGTGGACGGGGCGATCTCGTAAAAATCGACTGGTGCATCTGCTTCCACGCAATGGCTTTCATGAAGGTCAGATTTTGTTTGCCAAAGTCACCGAAGCCACACATTCTTGGCAGCTAGGGGAAATTGATGAAGCTAGCTCGTTATTGGATTCCCGTTCTTCTCAGCTTTGCAGCGATTCATTATCTCTCGAGCCTTCCCCAGAACGAGCTTCCGTCGCTTGATTTTCCTTTCATCGACAAACTAGCGCACTTTCTTATTTATACTGTTTTAGGCCTCGTGGTGGCTCGAGCCCTTACTGCGACTCATCGCTATCATGTCAGCTGGACTGAGTTTCGAAAATTTATAGCGATTTCGATTCTGATTGTATGTGTGTATGGTGCGCTCGATGAAGTCCATCAATCGCAAACTCCTGGCCGATTTGTTGAGCTGGGGGACTTTCTCGCAGACTGCCTCGGCGGAGTACTCGGCTCCCTCCTTGTCATCCCCTACCGACGTTGGGTTTTGGGGATCGAACGGTCCTGATTGACGAGGATCACCCTCGTTGGCTTAGCTGTCTATCATGGGTAAATTTGTAACTCTCGATACCTGCCGAATGCTTCAAAATTGGTCATTAGACGAACGTTCCGCGCTCGCTCACTTCCTAGAGACCAGATCTTATCAAGCGAACGAGTCACTGATTGACCGGACCTCGAAGACCGCTGAGTTAGTCTTTATTGCGAGCGGGAAGGTCAAACTAAGTGCTGAAACCTATTCTATTGAGATCTCTGAAGGCTCCTCGATTGGAGAGCTTTCGCTGATCAATCCCTCTCAAAAGCGAGTCTCGGCCGTGGCTATCACCCCCGTGAATGCCTACGTTCTGAGCGCTCAGCGCTGGCTAGAAATCAAGCGAAACACGCCTTCTGTCGCTGTGAAACTCATGGAAAGTATTTTGAAAAAAGTGAGTGACGAGCTGGGCTCTTTTGAGTTGCCGCCCAAATCTCAATGGGCCAAATCCGCTTCAGCGCTCTAGGTCATCTCCCGATTTGAGATGCTTTGTGAAAAGTTTTTTGAGCTCAACGGCTGTCTGATGAACACTGAGCTTAAGGCCCTCGGCTCGAAGCGACGTCATCACACTCCATTCAAAATCACAGGGCCGAATGCGCTTGAAGTCTTCGAGATCGTTGCACACATTCAAAGCAATGCCGTGATAAGTAATCCATCGGCGAACAGCCACCCCAATACTGGCAATCTTTTTGACCTCACCATTGGATCGCTTAATCCAAACTCCTGTGGGACCAAATCGACCCGCCTCCAAACCACAACCCGCTAAAAACTCAATGAGGACGGTCTCACAAAAGCGCAGATACTCATTCAACCCTAGGGGAAAGTGAGTCCCCTTGAGTTTCAGGAGAGGATAAATCACGAGCTGTCCTGGAGCATGAAGAGTCACATCACCACCACGCTCAATCTCAAAAAGTGACACTTGAGGGTCTAAAATATTTTCAGCCTTCGCTCTGCGTCCCTTGGTCGCCACGAGCTCGTGCTCACAAAAAATGATGCACTCCGAGGACTCTTCCAACGCAATAGATTCCACACGCTGACGCTGAAACTCCCAGATGGACTCATAATTGGGCTTACGAACCGAAAGAAAATCCACCAGCTCGACGGGTGCAATCTTTACGGGAGCCAGAGCGACTCCCGCCGATGAACTAGCCCGCGCGAGCGACATTCTCACCTCGAGTGGCATGTCCGCCCTGGAACACATGAATCGCGTGACCATAGTAGCTCTCAGCAGCTTCCATGATAGCTTCGGGATAAGTGGGATGAGTATGAATCGTCAAAGTAAGATCCTCAACGCTGGCACCCATCTCAATCGCGAGCGCACCCTCTGCGATCAAGTTACCCGCTTCAGGTCCAACAATATGAACGCCGAGCAAATCATTGGTTTTCGCATCGCCAATCACCTTGCAGAAGCCTTCAGAGCGATTATTTGAAAGCGCTCGACCCAAGGCTGCGAAAGGAAACTTGCCTACTTTAACGTTGAGTCCTTTGGCCTTTGCTTCCGCTTCAGAAATTCCAACGGAGGCAATCTCAGGATCAGTAAAGATCGCTGCGGGAATGACTCGATAATCCACTTGAGCCTTGGAATCGCCCGACAGATGGGCCGCCGCAATCACCGCCTCATGCGAAGCACGGTGAGCCAGCATGGGGCCCGGAGTGATATCCCCAATCGCATACAAATGAGGAACCGATGTTTGCATGGATCGGTTGACTGGAATGCAGCCACGCTGATCCACCTTGAGACCCGCTTTTTCCAAACCCAAAAACTGAGAGAAAGGCCGACGACCGGTTGCCACCAAGACGATATCCGCCTCAAAGCTCTCTTCTTTACCGCTCGAGTTGGTTCCCTTCACAGTGGCTTTCTTGCCCTTCACAGTGGCAGAAGAAACCTTAAAGTTTGTGTGAATCAAAGCGCCACGAGATTGAAAAGACTTCTCCACGACTTTCACAAGATCAGCATCGGTACCAGGAAGAATCTGAGAAGCATACTCAAGCACTCGAACCTCAGTTCCAAGCATTGAGTAAAAGCTACCCAATTCTAAACCAATGACTCCTCCACCAATCAAAATCATCTTCTTGGGAATCTCGGGCAAATTCAATGCTTCCTTACTGGTGACGATGACCTTGTGATCAATCACCACGCCAGGAATAGAGGCTGAATCAGAACCTGTTGCAATCACAGCTCGATCAAACTCAAGGGTTTCTTTCTTTTTGGAATCCACCATCGTGACTTCCAATTGGCGCGGAGACTTAAACTCAGCTGTCCCCATGAAGACTTCAATGCCGTGGCGCTTGCAAAGACCGGCAATTCCGCCCGTCAGTTTTTGAACGACGCCATTTTTCCAGGTCTGAAGTTTCTTGAAATCAATATCAACGCCTTTGACCTTAATTCCCATCTCTTCAGCCGAGTGCTGAATGGTTTCGTAAACATGGCCGGCATGAATGAGCGCTTTTGACGGGATACATCCCCAATTGAGGCATGTCCCACCGAGAGCATCTCGGTCGATCAAGGCCGTTTTCTTGCCCAGTTGCGCGAGACGAATCGCACAAACATATCCACCAGGACCAGCTCCAATGACAATGGCATCAAACTTCTTCATAAAAACTCTCCTTCACTCTCACATGAATGCAATTTTTGCAGGATTTTCGATGTACTCACAGAAGGTGCGCAGATAGCCCGCAGCAATCGCTCCATCAATGATTCGATGGTCACACGTAATATTCGTATACATCATGGGCTTCGACACAATCAGGTCTTGGCCGTTGATTTCTTTCACGATGGGGCGCTTCTTGATTTGATACATTCCCAAAATCACTGTCTCAGGGTGATTGATGATCGGAGTGGCATACAAGCCACCGATATTACCAACATTGGTGATGGTAATGGTTGATCCGCTAAGATCCTGCATACTGGCTTTGCCTGAACGGGCGCGATCCACCACTTCTTTGATCTCTTTGGCGAGCTCAAAAATACTCTTCTGATCACAATCTCGAACGACAGCAACCATGAGTCCGTTGTCCGTCTGAACAGAGATCCCATAATTGTAGTAGTGCTTAATCACCACTTCATTTGTCGACGTATCCAAAGATGAATTCAAAATCGGAAACTTCTTGAGCGCGGCAATCGAGGCTTTGATGAAAAAAGGCAGATAGGTCAAACGAGGCCAGCCATTTCGCTCAGCTTCACGATTGGCATCATCTCGAAGCCTCATGATTTCAGTGAAATCACACTCATCAAAGTGCGTAAAATGAACGGCGGTAAAAGCCGACTCAGACAATCGATCAGCGATCTTTCGTCGCATTCCAATGAAGGGAACTCGCTCTTCCCGCTGCGGCAACTGGGATTTAAACGTTGTTACAGTGGTTGTTGTCGTGGTCGTTGTCACTTCAAGATCTGCCCGCAGGACTCGGCCTCGATCTCCACTGCCGCTCACTTGAGCGAGATCAATGTTTTTTTCTCTCGCCATTCGGCGCACTGCAGGCGAAGCAAGGACTCGCTCGTTATTTGATCCAGATGTTTTTGCAGGTACAACGACCGCAGGAGCAGCCTTAGCTGAAGTTGCAACATCGACGCTCGCGACTCGAGCAGGCTCAGAGGCCTTCACCGACTCGGCAGTCTTGACGGGCTCTGCCGTTTTACTTGCCGATCCAGACTCCTCAATATCGCAAATCGCTGAATGAACTTTGGCGAGATCTCCGGCCTTATAATAGAGCTTCTTCACAACACCAGATCGGGGGCTTGGAACTTCTACCGTGGCTTTATCAGTCATAACCTCCACCAAGGTTTGGTCCTGGCGAACGGTATCGCCCTCTTTGACTTTCCACGCGACGATCTCTCCTTCTGAAAGACCTTCTCCAAGTTCTGGCAATTTAAATGTGAACATTCGTTCTCTCCTATCGTTGTAAGCGCTTAAGCGTTGGCTCGCTTTCGCAGCTCTCCTTCAATAAAAACTTCCGCGGCTCGATAACTACTTCGCACCATGGGACCTGAAGCGACAAATCGAAAGCCGAGCTCTAAACCTATTCGCTCGTAATTCTTAAACTCATCGGGCGTCACATACCGAATCACGGGATGGTGATTCTTCGTTGGCTGCAGGTACTGACCGACAGTCACGACATCCACAGCCGCATCTCTCAACTCTTTCATGGTCTCGATCACCTCAGCCTCAGACTCACCGAGACCCACCATGATAGAAGATTTTGTAATCAAATCTGATTTTTGCTCCTTAGCAGTCTGGTGAAATCGAAGGGACTGCTCATGGCTGCATCGCGCATCTCGGATGAACGGCACTAAACGCGAAACCGTTTCTACATTGTGAGCTAAAACATCGACGCCCGACTCGATCATTTTTGCAATCGACGCCTCTTGAGTCCGACGGAAATCCGGCGTGAGGGTCTCCACGTAAACATGCTTCGGCAGTTGCTTAATCGCTCGAACCGTGGCCGCAAAATGAGCCGAGCCTTCATCTGGCAAATCATCCCGAGTCACACTCGTCAAAACCACGTAGTTCAAATTCAAGAGGCGAACGCTGTCCTGAATCTTTTGAGGCTCCATCGGATCCAAAACGAGCTTTGGATTCCCCGTTTTGACATGACAAAATTTACAAGCCCGAGTGCAAACCTCACCCATCAACATGAAGGTCGCGGTTCCGGAATTCCAGCATTCATAAATATTGGGGCAGCGAGCTTCTCGGCAAACAGTTGCCAGGCCGTGTTGAGTGACTAAACCTTCAATGGTCTTGTAGTTGTCTGACTCCTGAAGTTTGACTTTGAACCACTCCGGCTTCTTCAGCGTCGGCGACTCCGATGTAGTCCCAGGGGCTGTTTTAACTGGTTTTAAAGGCCTCGGCACAGAGGGCATCTAAGCATTCTTTGGGGGCTTAAACAAGCTTTGGAGCCCCCAAAGAAGGTCCTCCTCAGGCCAAATCGATAAGCCCCGAAATGAGCTCAGAATAGGGTATTCCGGCCAAATTCATCATCTTGGGATACATACTAATTGGGGTAAATCCCGGGATGGTGTTCACCTCATTCAAAAAGAGCTCCCCCTGCGGGGTCAAAAAGAAATCCACTCGCGCCATTCCCGAACAATCAAGAGCCTCAAAAACATCTTTGGCCAACTTCTGAGCCCGCGCCGACTCATCGGCTGTCACGGGTGCCGGCAAAAGCAGCTCAGCGGCATCCGCATGAACGTACTTGGCTTCATAGGAATAGAACTCTGTCTTGCACTTGATTTCCCCAAGAGGACTTGCGGTCAGCTGACCCCGCCTACCATAAACGGCCACTTCGATTTCACGGCCCACGATCGCAGGCTCAATCATGGCCTTCACATCCATGGACAGAGCTGATTCCACTGCCGCCTTAAGATCGGATGCCGATTTGACCTTCGTCACTCCCAAACTACTTCCCAGATGCGCCGGTTTCACGAAGACGGGAAAACTCCACGGCAGCTGAGGAATTCCTGCCCCCCTATAAACTTCAACAAAGGGAACCACAGGCAAATGATGGTCACGGCAAACTTTCTTCGTCATTGCCTTGTCCATGCATAAAGCCGAGGCCTTGACTCCACAGCCAACAACAGGAATGCCTGCAAACTCAAACATCCCCTGCACTGTGCCATCCTCGCCACCAGGTCCGTGGAGAAGCGGAAACGCCACATCGAATTCCTTGCGTTGTCCTTCAATCACCAAACACGGCTTTAACCCCTGGGCTGAGTACGGACGAATCTCAACAAGAACGCCCTGTGGAGTTTTGACCTCCAACGGATTGTTGGGCAGCTGAGCCAACGTGGCCGGCTCAACATACGTCATGGCGCCCGACTTTTGGATGACAACAACCAAAGGAGAATACTTTTGTGCATCCAAGTTTTGCAGCACATACTTTGCCGAGATCAAAGAGATCTCATGCTCTCCCGATCGACCTCCAATGAGAAACAAAACTCTTTTCATTTAGACCTTCCACTTGATGCTGCAACCCATCGCAGCCGTTTGTGCTGTCCGAAGAGTCTGTCCCGCGAGCAACGCATCTAGAGCAGACTCCAGATAACGCTCCTTCACAGCCGATGGATCTTTGTGATTATCATCAAGACGCCCATGGTATCGAAGCTTGCGATCGGCATCATAAACATAAAACTCCGGAGTACAGGCCGCATTGAAACTTTTGGCAACCGTCTGAGACTCATCCCACAAATAATGGAAATTAAATCCTAACTTCTTCGCCCTATCCTTCATCCCCTCGAAGGAATCTTCCGGATACGTTTTTGAATCGTTGGCATTGATGCAAACGAAGGCGACACCTTGCGACGAGAACTTACCCACAAGATCCATCAGTCTTTGCTCATAAGCCTGCACATAGGGGCAGTGATTGCAGGTAAACGCCACCACCATCAGCTTCGAATGTGAAAAACTCTCTCGTGTATATCGCTTGCCGTCCACAGCAAGCAGATCAAAGGAAGGACAAGGAGTACCTAATTCAATGGGTTTTGATTCCGTCGGCATAAAGACAACGCTAGCAGGAGCAAATCGCGGGGACAACTCTTGATCAGATCTCGACCTGAATGCCGAATTCAACCACCTTATCAGTGGGAATTTTGAAAAACTCCATGGCCGTCTGAGAGTTTCTAGACATCAAAATAAACAGGCGCTCTCGCCACTTCTGCATTCCGACTCGGTCGGTAGCAATGATGGTTTCGCGACCAAAGAAATACGTCACATCATCTTTGTTGACCGGGACTCCATCGAAGCGACACATTTCGATAATTCGCGGAATATTGGGCGTCTGCATGAAGCCGTAGTGAACTGTCACAAAATGAAAGTTCTCACCAAGGTTCGAAATCTGAATTCGATTTTGAACAGGAATAAAAGGAATCTCTTCAAACTGTACGTTCATGATGATCACCTGCTGATGAACCACATGATTCAAAAGAAAGTTTTGAAAGAGACCCACAGGCAAGCCATTGGGATCAGAGGTCATAAAAACGGCCGTTCCCTCTGTTCGATAAACACGTTTCTCACGAACCTGATCAATAAACTGAGTGAGGGTCATTCGCTTCTCACGCAGGCGCTGCATCAGAATCTCGCGCCCCCGCTTCCAGGTGAGCATGCAGGTTGAAATGAGAGCGGCAATAAGAAGGCTGATCCAACCTCCTTCATCAAGCTTCATCAAATTAGACGATAGAAAAAGCGCTTCGATTGCCAAAAATCCAATTCCGAGAACGGCAATAACGATAGGATTCCACTTCCATCGCTTCCACGCAATATAGCCGGCCATCGAGGTGGTGATGATCATGATGGCTGAAACAGCCACACCGTAGGCTCCTGCCAAAGCGCTCGAGCTCTTGAAAGACAAAACCAGCGCAACTGTAGAGACCCACAAAAACAGATTCGCCTTAGGAACAAAGATTTGCCCAATCTCTCCCGCTGAAGTGTGCACCACCTGAGTCCTAGGCAGAAATCCAAGCTGAACAGCCTGACGCGTAATCGAAAAAATTCCCGCAATGACCGCCTGAGAAGCAACGGCCGTGGCCGTGGTTGCCAAAATCACCATGGGCACTTGAGCCCATTCAGGCGCAAGCAGGTAAAAGGGACTTCGAACAGCTTCAGGATTGCTTAGAACCAACGCGCCCTGACCAAAATAATTCAGCAGCAATGCGGGCATGGCTAAGAGAAACCAGCCCAAGCGAATGGCAGATCTCCCAAAATGCCCCATATCGGCGTACAAAGACTCCCCACCCGTAACCGCCAGAAAAACACTCCCCATCACCGCGAAAGAAACCGCCCAGTCAGTGAACAGAAAATCAAGCGCATATCGTGGATCAATCGCCCGAAGAACCTCTGGATTCTTTATGATCGCCATCAGACCCAAGGTTCCAATGACAGAAAACCAAATACACATCACTGGGCCGAAGATTCGACCAATAATTCCTGTTCCAAATCGCTGAGTCATGAAGAGAGCTGTCAGAATCACCAGGGTGACGGGAATCACAAAAGACTCTAATCCCTCAGACCGAACAGCAACCCCCTCCACTGCAGAAAGCACCGAGATCGCGGGTGTAATCATCGCATCCCCGTAGAGAAGAGCAGCTCCAAAAACTCCAAGCCCGACCACCGAAAAGATGGCCGTCTTCGAGCTTCTCAAAGTTCCCTCGCTTGCGAGCGCCGTCAGTGCCAAAAGTCCGCCCTCACCTTTGTTATCGGCTCTCAAGATGATGAACATGTATTTGATGGAGATGACCAAAATCAGGACCCAGAAAATGAGAGATAAAACGCCAAGGACTGTCGCTTCATTCACAACAGCACCGGTGTGAGAAGCAAAGCATTCTCGTAGTGCATAAAGGGGGCTCGTTCCGATATCACCGAAAACAACCCCCAAGGCTCCGAGAGTAAGAACACCTAAGCTGGTGTGGTGCGTGCGTCTTTCAAACTGAGAACGATCCATATCGAATGCCTCTCAAATATAGAGAGCCAAGATGGGGTTGGAAACAAATAATCCTAAAATCACCGGCAAGCCGACCACGAATCGGCCAAAACTATTTTTCATGTTGCCTTTGAATTCTATTTTTAATTTGCCGCACCCCGAAACCGAGTACGGGGATATTCTCGTAGAGCATCGCTGCTGCATCAAAATAATCACGATGGTAAACACACAACTGAGAGTGAGGCTCATAAATGACATGCGAGTTTCCATCCACGACAATCTCATCCCCGCCCTTCAACCGCTTATGACGAACTCGCATTTTCCAAAATCCGACTTCTTCTGATCCCGATTGAAGAACCTTCGAAAAGTCGAATCGAATTGAGATCACATTCTCGTAGAGATCTGCGTAGTACTGGGTCAACGCTGAGAGGCCCTTCAGGTTCACCAGAGGATCCAAAAATTGAATATCCGGATGATAGAAATCAGACAGAACCTTCATGTTTTCTTTCGAAAATTGATTAAAAAATTGATCGAGAGTGGGTCGCGCCATGACTTGGCATTTTAGCGAAAAGGGTGACCAGGTCGACCCTTTCATCAGTTGATGGGTCGTCGGCTGCGGTGCCTCAAATCAATCAAGAGAGAGTTCAACCTGGCCACTTTTCCAAGGGAAATCCAGTTTTGAGACTCTCTTAGCCCGTTAAACAAAATTGTCAAATTAATTGTAAAATTTCGCAAACAGTCGATTAAAGCTCATGATTTCAATAGCTTATGACTCAATCGAAGCCACCGAAAGTAAGATACTGGGAAGCGAATCAACGAGAACCTTCAGCTGCTGCTTGGATGACTCTGGCGAGCGTTCAGCCATAGCCGTCACCACAGAACCAAAGATCAAACTATGAATAATCTGTGCAGCCGCCTCCACATCTGAGGGGCCTTTTGACTTTGTCCGAGCCACTTCTTCCAAAATCAGAGCCTCCACTCGCTTGCGGCCCCTCTGCCAAAAATCACGCCCGACGACGGAAGCACGGGTACAACAGAGATGATAAAAATACGAAAGAAAAGCTGCGTGCGACGGATAAGCATCCATCCAACGAAAGTTAGCCTCCACATAAGATCGGATCATCTGCGTTGACGATCCAGACAATCGTACGCGCATAATATCTTCCTCAATCACCACTTGGGCTCTCTGAAAAACGTAGGCAATGGCCGACTCCACAAGAGAATCATAGTTTTTGAAGTAGTAACGAATCGAGCCCAAACTCATCTTCGAGGCATCCGCAATATCCTGAAAAACAATCTGAAACGCACCGCGCTCCTCAACAAGATTGATAAAGGATTCGAGAATCAACTCTCTCGTTTCAGGCGGTCGATCGACTACGATTCTGGGCATAAATCTTACCTTCTCTTTCGCTTTAAACTGATTTGCACTTCCGAACGTCTCAGGAATTCCTTCAAGCCCTGCATCAAATCCTGCCCCCTCACCCAATGTCCCCACTGATCCTGCCTCGTCTTCAACCCAAAATCTCGACTGTAAAGTCGCTCATGAAGTGGGCTTGCTGGAACAAAAACAAACAGACGATCCCGTCTCTCCTTAAAAAACAACTGAATCAAAAAGCTGACAGCCATTTGCTTAAGAGCAACAGCTTCCTCCGGGGAAGCATCGACAAGATACTGTCCGAGCTCGACAAACGACTCTCCTCGAGCCTTCAAATCCTCATGCTTCATCAAACTCAGTTGACGAAAAGCTCGAGCAAGGGCGAGAACCTGACCATGCGACTGCCCACCTAGAGACTTCTCAAGAACTTCCGCAGGAAGAGGAACTGCTGAGGAACGATCGAAAACAGCTTCAAAGAGCCTAAGATGAAAAACGACTCGAAAGCTCCTGCCCTCTCGACGGACAATATAAAAGTCATGAGAAAAATTTCGATCAAGATTTCCTTCAGCTTCCTGCCAAGCCGAGAACATTCTTGATGGCAGCATGCGACGATAATGCCGTCTCAGTTGAGCGTTCTTGGAGCGAGCGAGCTGAGATAAAAATCTTCGAGTGCCGATAGAACTTGCAAAGAAGGGTCGTGCTCCCGATTGCTCTGCGAAAATCTGAGGCGGCCTTCCCAAAAACTTGGCTGGCACCCAAACAAACAAATGAGATTGAGAAATCTCCTGAAAGGTTTCCTGGAGTACGGGCGACTGACTGAACTCGGTGAGATCTCTCATCAACGACGCACAATCTCTGACCGTCGGAGCCGCCGCTCCGGCCAGTAATATCGCAGCCAACCCGGATAACATGGGGCGCACTATAGCCCAGACCCAGCGAAGTGCAATGGGCATATAAGCTATTGAAATC
>JBEIHI010000057.1:0-11739 GCA_040381435.1 Bacteriovoracaceae bacterium
CTTTGAATGGAAAGAAAATTTTCATCACAGTTTGTGAAGATATCTGGAACGATGAAGTTCAGACTCATTTGCACAATCGATACGATCAACAGCCGTTGAGTGAAGTGAAGGGCTGTGATTTGCATATTAATCTTTCAGCTTCACCCTATGAGTTGAAAAAAGTTTCAGCGAAAGCAAAGATGCTAGCGGGATTGGCTCAGCGGCACTCGGTGCCTCTTCTTTATGTGAATTCAGTGGGGGCTAACGACTCCCTCATCTTCGATGGACGCAGCTGCTTCATTTCGGCCAGTGGTCAGATAACGGATCTCCTTCCAGCCTTTCAGGAGGCCAATGTGGTCATTGATTCCGAGCGGCCTGGAAGTGCGGCCGTCATGCCTTCCGGAGATATCGCTGACTTATATGATGCGCTTGTTTTGGGCATTCGAGACTACTGTCAGAAGCAGGGGTTTCATTCCGTGATTCTTGGGATGAGTGGGGGCATTGATTCTGCGCTGATTGCGTGCCTGGCTGCTGATGCTCTTGGGGCGCAAAATGTTGTCGGCGTTTTAATGCCCTCTCGATTTACGTCCCAGGCAAGCAACGAGGATGCGATTCAGATGGCTAGAAAGCTGCAGAACCCCATTCATTTCCTTCCTATTGAGGCTATTTTTTCGGCTTCTCTTCACACCCTGGAGAAAGCTTTCGAGGGGACGCAGCCAGGTGTTGCCGAGGAGAATCTCCAGTCGCGAGCTCGAGGGATGATTCTCATGGGTTTGTCGAACAAGTTTAATTGTTTACTTCTGACCACGGGTAACAAAAGCGAGCTAGCGACTGGATATTGCACGTTGTACGGGGACATGAACGGGGGCCTCGCTCCGATTGCTGATGTTTACAAGACACAGGTTTATGAGTTGGCGCGTGAAGCTAATCGCCGTTCAGATCGGATTCCAGAGCGTGTTTTCACCAAAGCGCCGAGCGCTGAACTTCGTCTGAATCAAACAGATCAGGATACATTGCCGCCCTACGACCGCTTGGATTCCATGTTGGAGCTGATTCTTGAGCAATTCAAAACGGGTGATGATCTTGTGGCGCGTGGTTTTGAAGAGTCAGAGGTCAATCAAGTTCTCAGATGGATTGAGCGCAATGAATACAAAAGATATCAAATGCCGCTCGGGCTCAAGGTTTCAAAAAAAGCATTTGGAATTGGCCGACGGCTTCCGCTCGTACACCGGTTCTTCTCATCATCGGCTCTTGCGACAGATTCGAGCCCAATCGTGAGGAAGTAGGCCAACTGAAACCTGATCGCGAGTAATCAGGGCAAAAGATAGCGCTCCTTTTGTCGCGTAAACACAAGCATTGCCAAACTGATCAAGAGAAATGACTCCGAAGGTCTTTGTTTGGTGCGCTCGAAAACTTCGAGTCACAGCTTCGGAGAGATCGAATCCATCCTCAACTCTCATGACAATGCTGGAGGCGAGAGCGGCCTCAACAATCTCTTCACCAACTCCCGTGCACGAAACCGCTGCAAACGGGGATGCAAAATTTCCAGCTGAAGTGCAAGAGTCAGAGATTCGGCCGGGAACTTCAAAGCCGCGTCCACCTGTGGACGTGCATGCTGCCGTTTGCATATTGCGATCAAGAACGACGGCGCCCACAGTTCCTGTTTGACCTTCGAGCTTTCGCCGATACTCAAGAACCCGATCGAGAGTTTCCACATGTTCCGGAGCAAAGCCTTGAGAGTAAGCATAAAGAGAGGCTTCGTGTGAGCACAGATTGCGATCGCGTTTTTCCTGAAGCGACATAGCAATGAGACTTGGGTGTCGCTGAGACAAAATATTCGAAACGGAAGAGAAGCGACGACGCGCCCCATCCATCACGGAGGAAGAAAGTCGAGGCACCCCATCCTGCTGAAGTCTTGCACCACAGCCAGAGTTGAAGATGGGTTCATTTTCTAAATGGCCAACAGCAGAGACGGCCAATTCAGCAGCTTCCTTGTTTGACTTCAAAAGAGGTTGGATGGCTTTGCCGATTCGTTGAAGGGCTCGGACAATTTGAAGTCTTCGGGCGAGTTGGTCTCCTAATCCTCCATGAATTAAAACCGCAGGCTCAGGTATCCGAGCGGCCTTGGCTTCCCCCCAGCGCAGGGACTGAAACTGCTCAACATAGGGCCTTAGGGGGGTCTTTTTGGAGGAAGATCTTGTTGCCATAAACTCAGCCTAAAAGTCTTATAAGTCTATTTTAAGGCCTTTTAAGCCCACTTTCCCTATGTTAGTCTAATCTTAACGTTGACGTTAACTTTAATCCTATTAAGGTGGGGCTCAGCGGCCGTAACAGCCTCTTCAATTAAAGGAAAGAAGGGGCGCGTTCAAGCAAACAAAGCTAAAACATGGGCCCCGTGGAGATTAAATGATGTCGGTAAAAAATGAGTCAAACGTTAAGCAGCTCTTTGATTCCAAACGACGCGTGATCTATTTGGACAATCACGCCACGACTCCCGTTGACCCTCAAGTTCTTGAGGCCATGATTCCGTATTTCACAGAAATTTTTGGAAACGCTTCAAGCCGAAATCATGCTTACGGTTGGAGTGCGGAAGAGGCTGTGGATCAATCACGTCAGTGGATTGCGCGCATGCTTGATGCCGATCCGAAAGAGATTATTTTTACTTCAGGCGCCACTGAGTCAAATAACCTGGCCTTGCGTGGCGTTGTCGAAATGTACCGAGAAAAGGGAAATCACATTATTGTCTCAGCAGTTGAGCACAAGGCCATTCTTGATACGGCAAAGTATCTGGAAACACAGGGAATTGAAGTCACGATTCTTCCAGTCGATGAGTTTGGAATGGTGAGTGTAGAGTCTGTTGAGAAGTCTATTCGCCCCTCGACAATTTTGATTTCGATTATGGCTGCCAACAATGAGATCGGCACAATCAATCCTATTGCTGAAATTGGTGCCCTGGCTAAGCAAAGGGGAATTATTTTTCATACAGACGCGGTCCAAGCGGTGGGGCGCATTCCCGTGAGTGTGAAGGATTGGAATGTCGATCTTTTGTCCTTAACCGCTCACAAAATTTATGGCCCCAAAGGTGTGGGTGCTCTCTATGTTCGACGTAAGAACCCGCGGGTTCGCTTGAGCCCTTTGATGCTGGGTGGTGGTCACGAGCGAGGAATGCGATCGGGAACATTGAATGTTCCAGGCATTGTGGGTTTCGGCAAAGCAGCTGAGATTGTTGTGAATACGATTCAGGAAGAGTCAAAGCGGATCGCTAATCTGCGAGATCGAATGAAAGCGAAGATTTTTGAAGAGCTCGATGAAGTCAAACTGAACGGACATCCAGACAAACGCCTTCCGAACAATTTGAATGTGAGCTTTGCCTATGTTGAAGGTGAAGCGCTCATGATGGCGATTCCAGACATCGCCGTTTCATCAGGCTCTGCATGTACGTCGGCTAGCCTTGAGCCCTCTTATGTCTTGAAGGCTATCGGTGTAGGTGAGGATCTTGCTCACTCGAGTATTCGTTTTGGTTTAGGACGATTTACCACTGAAGAAGAGGTGGACTGGGCTGTTCAGCAAACAGTCAAGGCTGTGCGTAAGTTGCGCGAAATGTCCCCACTCTATGAGATGGTCAAAGAGGGAATTGATTTAAAAACCGTTCAATGGACGGCACATTAAAGGAGAAGTTATGGCATACGGATCAAAGGTCATCGATCATTTTGAAAACCCCCGAAACGTCGGCTCGCTGGATGGTAAGGCCAAAGAGGTCGGCACGGGAGTTGTGGGTGCTCCTGAATGCGGAGACGTGATGAAGTTACAGATCAAGGTGAATCCTCAGACCAGTGTCATTGAGGACGCTAAGTTCAAAACCTTTGGATGCGGCAGTGCGATTGCATCATCCTCTCTTGCGACAGAGTGGTTGAAGGGCAAGACGCTTTCTGAGGCTGAGAGTATCAAAAACACAGAGATCGTCGAAGAATTGAGCCTTCCACCTGTGAAGATTCACTGCTCAGTGTTGGCTGAAGATGCGATCAAGGCGGCCATTTCGGATTATAAGAACAAGCAGGGAGCCTAGAAATGTCTGAGGCAAAAAATGTCATTGAGCTAACCCCTCGAGCAAGAAGCCATGTGGCTTCTCTCATGCAGCGAGACAATAAAGCGAATTCGTTTTTGCGCATCTCCGTTGTCGGTGGGGGCTGCTCAGGGATGTCTTACAAAATGGCTTTTGAAGAAAAGTCGGCCGATGGAGATTCAGTGATCTCCTACGATTCTGAAGGCGTTCGAGTTTTGGTTGATCCCAAGTCGGCTTTGTTTCTGAGGGGCATTGAAGTTGATTATCAGGACGGCCTTAATGGAGCCGGATTCACCTACAATAATCCCAACGCGAAGAAATCTTGTGGGTGTGGCACGAGTTTCTCGGCATGAGCTCCTACTTTGAAATTTTTGGGATCTCTCCCATTCGATTGGGCTTTAGTTCTACCGAACTTGAGACCAAGTTTCATGAGCTCTCGTTAAAAAATCATCCCGACAAAAATCAAAACTCGGTGCAGTCAGTGAAGATGAGCGCTGAAATCAATTTGGCCTACAAAGTCCTGCGAGATCCTTGGACAAGAAGCCTCTATGTTTTAGGCCAGTTTGGTTTAGTTCAGAGCTCCAAGATCCCTCCCGCTCTCGCTGATGCTTATTTTGAGTTGCAGGATCTCAATGACCGCTCAAAGCTTGAGACTCTGCGGGCCTTGCTTGCTCAGGATCGAGTCGAAAGAAGTGCAAAGCTGACAAAGGTTTTTGAAAACTTTGATCAAATCGGACTTAGAACATTTGATCCTCAGAATTCCGAGGCGCTCATCATCCTTAAGGGTCTTCAGGATCTTGTTCTCGAAAATACTTATTGCAACTCCATGCTTCGAGATATTGACCAACGTTTGGGAGCTCTTGCGGCATGAGCCTTCAAGAGGTGATTTTAGGCATCGACCTGGGAACGACTCATTCGCTCGTTTCAGTTATGAAAGACGGTCGCCCGACGGTTCTTTTCGATGGTGAGTCGCCGCTCATTCCTTCTGTCGTTGGGTTTGATCAAGAGGGGCGCATTCAGTCTGTTGGCCATGCAGCAAAAACTCTTAAGATTGTCGATCCCCAGAGAATTCTTTTTTCCACCAAGCGTCTGATGGGGCGTGGAAAGGCTGATTTAGAAAAAATCGCCTCGGATTTGCCTTTTGATTTTTCTCCATCCACCGATCAGATCATTCGCATGAAGGTGGGCAAGGCCATGGTCTCGCCCGTCGAAGTTGCTGCAGCGATTTTGTTGCGCTGTCGCTTTGTTGCTGAAAATGCTCTCGGACATCGAGTTAAGAAAGCTGTGGTCACTGTTCCTGCTTATTTTGACGATGCTCAGCGGTCGGCAACCGTGATGGCAGGCCGTTTGGCGGGCCTTGAGATCGTTCGAATTGTAAACGAACCTACGGCGGCAGCTTTGGCGTTTGGTTTTGGAAAGTCGGATCAGCAGTCCATTGTTGCTGTTTATGATTTTGGTGGCGGTACCTTTGATATCTCGATTCTTAAGGTGAGCGGTCAGATTTTTGAAGTGCTTGCGACGGATGGTGATACAGCTCTCGGGGGTGATCACTTAGACCAAGCGCTCATGGACCTTTTGATTTCCAAGGTCGGGCATGCTCCAACGACCGAGGAAGATCGAGTTCTCCTGATCGGTCAGACGGAGACAATCAAGAAGTTGTTGTCGCAAGAACAGGAAGTGTCTGTCCAGTTGCATTGGGCCAACAAGGTTCAGTGGTCGGGCTTGATTACTCGATCGGAAATCGAAAATGTTTTGGCACCATTGGTTGATCGGACGATTTCGATTGTGAAAAGGACGCTGCAGGCAGCAAATCTTTCTATTTCTGACATTCAAGATATTTTGCTCGTCGGGGGCTCGACCAGAGTTCCTTTGGTTCAAAATGAACTTCAAAAGTTGTTTGGTCGAAAGCCAAACGCTTCTTTGAATCCCGATGAGGCTGTGGCTCTCGGTGCTTGTGTTCAAGCATCGATTATGTCGGGAGAGGTTGGAAACGCTCTGTTGTTGGATGTTGTTCCGCTCTCTCTGGGTCTTGAAACGATGGGTGGAGTTGTTAGCAAAATCATCCACCGAAATTCCACAGTTCCCACAGCCGCAACGGAAACTTTCACCACCTACGCGGACAAGCAAACCGCTTTCGACTTTCATATTGTTCAGGGTGAGAGAGAGTTTGTCTCGGACTGTCGAAGCTTAGCTCGATTTAAACTGCGAGTCCCTCCACTTCCCGCAGGAGCGGTGAAGGTTCAGGTGAGCTTCGATTTAAACGCTGACGGCGTTTTGAAAGTGTCTGCTGTCGATCAAAAGACAATGGAGTCGGCATCGATTGAGGTGAAGCCGAGCTTTGGACTTTCGGACGACCAGATTGAAAAAATGCTTTCGGATGCGTGGGCTCATGCTGAGGAAGACGTGAGCAAGCGTGTTTTGGTGGAGGCTCGAAATAAGGCGACGACGCTCTTGCGAGCCACAGAAAAGGCTCTTTTGAATCCACTTTTGGATGATTTTTATCGTGCTACTCAAAGGCAGCTCTTGGGCCCCGTGATGAAGGCGCTTGAGGAAGATATGAAATCCGAGAAATCGGATTTGATTAGTGTCAGGACCCAGGAATTGGATCATTTGACGCAGAGCCTTGCTCAGGAAATCATGAATCGCTCGGTACGCGCCCAGCTTGTCGATCAATCTGTCGAAAAGGTCGGTTGATCGCTCCCCCGCATTCTTTGTAATCTAAAGACATGCCAAAGATCGTTTTTAAAAATTTGAATGAATCTTTTGAAGTTGCCGCAGGAACCTCCGTGTTGGAATGTGCGATTGAGAATAACTTGCCTCTCGATCACGATTGCGGCGGAAACTGTGCGTGTACGACCTGTCATGTGTTTGTCGAGGATGGTATGGTAAACTTGAATGCTATGTCTGAGGACGAGCGAATTCTTCTGGAGTCCAACGACAAGCTTGACGAAAAAAGTCGATTAGGGTGTCAGTCTCGTATTAAGAACGGTGTCGTCGTTGTGCGTATACCAGATTAAGCGTTGAAAGGGATCATATGGCCAAGCAGAAGCTCAAATGGACAGATACAGAGGAAATTGCATTTCGACTCATTGATGCTCATCCGAGCGTGGATCCCCTGAGAGTTCGTTTTACTGATTTGCATAAGTACATCACGAGTCTCCCCGAGTTCGGAGACAATCCCAAGAAGTCCTCAGAGGGCCTTTTAGAGGGTATTCAGATGCGCTGGCACGAAGAGCGAGCCGAAATGGAAGATGAGCTCGGACCCGTTTCGTCCGGTGAAGAAGATGACTTGGATGAGGATGACTATCGAGATGATGAAGAGGCGGGAGGAGACGATTCCTCGGCCGACTCTTTTGATGACGACGAAGAAGAGGATGAATTTGGTGATGGCTTTCAAGAAGAAGAAGTAGACGACGATCGATAGTTCGTTGCGTCAATTTTTTTTGTTGAGCCTGCCAATCTTGTCTTTACAGAACGCTTTCTAAGCGGTTTCCTTCAGGCATCGGTGAGATTATCGGTCTGCTAAGGAGGAAACATGGCAACGAATCAAACAACAACCCCTAACAAAACAAACACGACTGCGACAGTAGCAAAGCCCGCCCCCAAAATGAGCGATGAAAAGGCGAAGGCGCTGGAGGCTGCAGTCAGTGGAATTGAGAAGCAGTTTGGAAAGGGCTCCATCATGCGACTTGGAGCTGGATCTGCTCTGGTTCCGTCTATTGATGTCGTTCCGACCGGCTCATTAGGTCTTGATATTGCACTAGGAATCGGTGGCTTGCCCCGAGGTCGTATCGTGGAAATTTTTGGACCAGAATCATCAGGCAAGACAACGCTGACGTTACACGCAGTGGCCGAATGCCAAAAGCGTGGAGGCATCTGCGCCTTCGTTGATGCCGAGCACGCGATTGACGTCTCGTACGCTCGTGCATTGGGTGTGAACGTTGAGGATCTTTTGATTTCTCAGCCAGACACAGGAGAAGAGGCTCTCGAGATTGTTGATGCTCTTATTCGATCAGGTGTGGTCGATATGATCATCGTCGATTCTGTCGCTGCACTAACTCCCAAGGCTGAAATCGAAGGCAATATGGGCGATAGCCATATGGGGCTTCAGGCGCGCTTGATGAGTCAGGCCCTGAGAAAGCTGACTGGAAGCATTTCTAAATCTAAAACAATTTTGATTTTCATTAACCAGATTCGAATGAAGATCGGTGTGATGTTCGGAAACCCTGAAACAACAACGGGTGGTAATGCGCTCAAGTTTTACTGTTCTGTTCGCTTAGATATTCGCCGAATGACGGCTCTTAAGCAGGGAGAGGAAGTTGTTGGAAGTCGAACTGTCGTCAAGGTTGTTAAAAACAAAGTGGCAGCGCCGTTTAAACGAGCGGAGTTTGATATTTTGTTTGGGCATGGGATTTCTCGATTGGGCGAAGTTGTCGATATGGCAACTGATCTCAACATCATTGAGAAGTCTGGAGCTTGGTATTCCTACAACGATCAGAAAATCGGCCAAGGAAGAGACAATTGCATTCAGTTTTTAAAGGAGAACAACAAAATAGCTTCTCAAATTGCTGAGGTGATTTATTCCAAGTTGGGTATTAAGAGAGGAGAATTCTCGGGAAACTCGAGCGCTCAAACGGTAGCTGTTGCTGCGGAAGCAACAAAGAAGAAGTGACACTTCACCAAGTCTAGATTCCATGAGGGAGAGCGCGAGCTCTCCCTTTTTTTTGACGCGCCATTGCATAGTGCAATGCGCGAAATCTATTTTTTCCAAGCTTCCGAAATTTCTTAATCTTTCGCCTTTAAAAATCTAAAATCGTGACGGGGGGAGGAAACATGAATCTTTCATGGAGTTCGAAGTGTATCTTCGAAGTGATCTTACGTAGTCTTAGCGTCTGCTTTTTGGGATGGAGCCTGAGTGTCTCAAGTGCTTTGGCCTCAAGCTTGGAGGGCAAACTTTCAAATGACCTCATTCGAGCCTTGAATCAGCAGGATGAGAGTGTGGGTATCGTCGTGATGATGGAACCTGTACTTCCACTGCCCACTCAATTGATGGGCGAGCTCACCATTAGTCAAAAACAGAAGCTTATTAAAGAGCGCGCTATTCGCAGCCAAAGTGCGATGAGAGAGTTCGTCAATGAGCGAGTTTCTCAGAGAACGTTGACGGGTGAGAAGTCTCTATCGAAGTATAAATTTTTCTGGAATATGAACGGCTTTATGGCGCAGGCAACACCTGAGACGGTTGTTGAAATTGCCGACCGACCCGAGGTGAAGAAGATTCATTTGGATCGAACAATTAAGCTGCTTCCTACTCGCCGAGTCGCTGGACGTGTGGAGTCTGACAAGTTTACCTACGGTCTTGAGAAGATTGGAATTCCGGAACTTCGAGCAAGCCGAAACGAAATCACAGGAAAAGATGTGATCGTAGGAATTCTAGATACAGGAATTGATCCTGAGCATGCGGATGTAAAGGGCAAGATGATTGCGTACAAGGATTTTACCTCAAGCAGCACAAAACCTTCAGATGAGCACGGCCATGGAACACATGTTGCGGGAACAATTGCTGGCGGCAATGCCAGTGGAACTCACATCGGAGTTGCTCCTTCTGTGAAGTTGGTCATCGCAAAAGTTTTCTCTGCCTCGGGTTCGGCGACCTTGAGTGGATTGCTGCGAGCGATGGAGTGGGTTGTTGATCCCGACGGCGATCCCAAAACTAACGATCGACCTCGCGTGGTTAACAACTCCTGGGGTGGTGGCGCTCAGTCAGACGTTAAGGATGATCCTTTTTATCAAGCCGTTCAAACCTGGGTTGAGATGGATATTTTTCCATCGTTTGCTGCTGGAAACGAGGGGCCCAGTGCAGAGACGATTGGAAGTCCTGGATGTTTGCCTAATGCTTTCGCGGTGGGTGCAACGGATGATGCCGATAAGGTCGCGCGATTCTCTTCGAGAGGCCCTGTTGAAATGGTCATCGATGGAAAGCGCACCAAGTACACCAAGCCAGATATCTCAGCTCCTGGTGTAAATATCTATTCCTCACTGCCAGATGGACAGTATGAAGCGTGGAGTGGGACCTCGATGGCTACACCTCATGTGACGGGAGCGATTGCCTTGCTTTATCAAATCAAGCCTGACCTGACGATTCAGCAGGTTCGTGATTTGATCACTAAGACCAGCCAGGATCTTGGCCAACAGGGAATGGATGATTCCTTCGGCCATGGACGAATGCAAATCAATGCCACAGTTGATCAGATTGGCAATGAGCATTTGGAAACGGGTCCTGTGGATCGAGACCAGGACGGCCAGTTAGAATTCGACTGGTAGGACCCTGGCATTCTTGTGAACTGATTAAAGAAGGCCCTCTTGTGAGGGCCTTCTCTTTTTTTGACTTCGATGGCGCGCTCTTCTTAGGTCGCACACGTGTTTGAAGGTATTCAGTCAGCGTTAGGAAAGACGCTTCAAAAGCTTAAAGGTGAGGCGAAGCTCAAGCCTGCTCACGTTGAGGAGGCATTGGGTGAGATTCGAACAAGCCTTCTTGAGGCCGATGTTCAGTATCAAGTCGCCCAGCGATTTTTGGAAAAGACAAAAGAGCGAGCCCTCGGTGCAAAGATTACTGAGGGACTTAGCCCCTATCAGGAGTTTCTCAAGATTCTTTCAAAGGAAATGCTTTCGGTTCTTGGAAATGCTCATGAGTTCGAGCTTTCCTTTAAGCCACCCGTGATTGTTTTCATGATTGGTCTTCAGGGTTCAGGAAAGACAACGTCCTCCGTGAAGCTTGCTCTCTATGCCAAAAAGAAGCTCAAGCGAAAGCCTCTGCTTGTTAGTGTTGATGTGACTCGGCCTGCAGCGATTGAGCAACTTGAGCGGCTTTCGAAGGATGCCAAGATTGATTGTTTTTCGTCGACGTCGATGAATCCTCTCGATCGAGCACAGCAGGCGGTGAAGTACGCTCAGACCTACGGGCTAGATCTGTTGATTGTAGATACCGCGGGAAGGCTCTCCATTGATCAACAAATGATGGATGAGTTGAAGTCTCTCAAGATTGGTTTGTCTCCTCATCATCTTCTGTACGTGGCTGATGCCATGAGTGGTCAACAGGGTCTTCAAGTCGCATCCGGCTTTGCCTCTCAAGTTGGAATTACGGGCGCTGTTTTGTCGAAATCGGATGCAGACACCCGAGGCGGGGTTGCCTTTTCGCTGAGAGAAGCTCTTGGAGTACCTCTTCGATTCGTCGGAACTGGCGAGAAGATCGATCAGTTTGATGTGTTTCATCCCGATCGTTGGGTCTCACGAATTTTGGGTTTAGGCGATTTGCAGTCTTTGTTTGAGAAGGCTGAAGAGGTCGCTCAAACAGAGAAGCCGATTGAAAAGGATCAAATCAAGCGACTGACCAAGGGGGAGATGACCCTGGTCGACTATCAGGAAATGATGAAAATGCTCAAAAAGATGGGCTCGCTTGGGGGGCTCATGGGCATGATTCCGGGGATGTCTCAGTTTAGGGGCAAGATCGATCCCGAGATGATCGAGGGCCGAATGAAGCGAATCGATGCCGCTATTTGCTCAATGACTGCCGAAGAGCGGGTTTATCCCGATATCATCAATGGGGACCGTAAGAAGCGTATTTCCCGAGGTAGCGGCATTCCTGTTGAGGAAATTAACCAGTTTTTACGAGAGTTTGGGGAAATGCAGAAGATGATGAA
>JBEIHI010000058.1:0-11660 GCA_040381435.1 Bacteriovoracaceae bacterium
GTTTAAACACATCGTCATTCGCAAGACCCCATTCTTGATGAACTCCTAAATACGATCCCGACTGATAGTTGAAGCGAAAGGCCCGAGCATCCTCTGGGGAGAGTCGGGAAGGATCAAAAACCACATCGCTTGGCTCGGGAATCGATGAAAGATCACCACTGAGCTTGATAGGACCATGGGTCCGCTGAATCTCATCAACAAAATTCAAAATGTCTTCATGAAGAAAACTTCTGACATCTTCAAAGACCAGCGAGGCACTCGGCTGAGCTGAGTTCTTGAGCCAGTCTGCTTCAAGGTCGCGTTTTTTGAGATTCAGAAGTTGCGAAACAGCTTTTGAATAAAGCTCCGTCGTCACGATCTGAATCTTCAGCAACTCAAGCGCTTCTTTGGAGGGCCTATCAGTGGCTCCACCCTCAAAGATCTTGGATCTAGAGATCTCCGTCTCAAGCCAGTCAGAATCATGGATCTCTGCCAGAAGGCTCACCTCACCGATCATGGCTTCGCCCGTCGACATCTCAGTCGGCTTGGATTCCTGATCATCATTTGATTCTGCAAGGCGATTCTTCGCCACCATCAAGAGATAGTCTTCAAGTGTTCCTAGGGACTTCTGCTCAAGAATCCCTTCTTTAAAATCCGTCAGCTTTTTGTTCCACTGAGATTCAAGATCAGAAAACATCTGATCGATTTGAACTTTTTGTGTCGTCCAATCGCTCGTTTCTCGAATGAGCCGGCCGATCTCAACCTGTCGACTTTCATGCAAAATCTTTCGATTTTCCGAGACGATTCGATCGTAGTCGTGCTCACCGGGAGGCGATTGTCCGAAGACGACTGATAAGCTGGAGTTCAAAATAACCGAAAAACAAAGGCCAGAGAGACTAGCCACAGACTGGATCCGAAGCATATGCAAGGGTTCTCCTTGCTCGCCATTGATATTAGGGAATCCGAACCTCCGCAAGGATGTTAGGGCTGTTTCTTTTGATCGCGATTAGACTCCCGATAAGCAAGTGTCACTTCGGATCTTTGGGCTTATGCTTGGGTCGATGGTAGATGACGTCGTGTTCATACTCGAGATTATCGGAGGCCACATCCTCTAACACATTGGCTTCCGACTTCTCTTCAGCCTCAGGAGTTGGCTTCTTTCTCTGAACGCCCTCCGCATCTCGCTTCTTGCGAATGGGTGGCAAAGCTTTGGGATCAATAGGCGGAATCCACATAAAAAACCCTCACCTATCTTCATTATATCTCAGAAAATTCAACGAGATAAGCCCCCACCTTTCTCTTCCCGAGTTGATCGAGTTTTGCCACACTGGGTCGCGTGAATCGGTCAACCTTATCTTATTTTAAAAACTCCCTTCTCGTCACACTTCTTGGATTCATCCTGGCAGCCCTTGTAGGCCTCTATTTTAGCGGGACCTGGGCAGGCGCTCTGACCATGATGTTTCTCTGCTTCGTCCTGACGATTCTCGAAGTTTCAGTCTCTTTTGATAATGCCGTCGTCAACGCCACGGTCCTTCGTTATATGAGCCCTGTTTGGAGGGCACGGTTCCTCACCTGGGGAATCCTGATTGCCGTCTTTGGAATGCGCTTCGTCTTCCCTCTTGCGATCGTTGGAATCATCGGATCCATGGGCCCTATCGATGCCTTATTGCTCGCCGCCCAGCGTCCCGAGGAATACGCCGCCATGATGCTCTCCTCTCATGTGGTCCTTTCGTCTTTTGGAGGAGCGTTCTTGCTGATGGTCGCCCTCAAATACTTTTTTGATGAAGGCAAAGACATCCATTGGATCTCTGTCATCGAAAAACCCCTTATTCGGCTCGGTAAAATCGAGGCGGTTGAAATCGGACTGACCCTTCTTGTTCTCTATTTCAACATGAAGTTTCTCCCTCAAGAAGTTCAGCATGACTTCTTCATATCGGGAATGTTCGGAATTCTGACCTTTATTGCTGTGGATGGTATGAGCGCGTTCTTGGAAGCTCCCAAAGAAACTCAAGCTGCCCTTCAAACCGGCGGCTTCAGCATGTTTCTGTATCTCGAGGTTCTGGATACATCCTTTAGCTTTGACGTAGTGATTGGCGCCTTTGCGATCACCAACAACCTCTTCATCATCGCCATTGGTCTTGGCGTGGGAGCTATGTTTGTTCGAAGTCTCACGATCTATCTCGTGGAGAAAGGCGCACTCGCGAAGTTTCGGTATCTTGAGCACGGCGCCTTCTATGCTCTTGGCGCGTTAGCAGCCTTGATGTTCATCGGAACCCATCGACACGTGCCCGAGGTGATCACGGGCCTTGTGGGAGCTGGATTCATTGGCCTTTCATTCTGGGCATCGATCCAGCACAACAAGGCTCACCCCTCAGAGGAATGAGCCTCGAGCACAACACGATTTGAAATTTACATCGGAACAACTTCGATCAAGACAGGCTGACTCATGGACAGAGCCAACAAAGAAGCGCTCATCAAAAGCATCAAAGCGGCAGGAACATACTTGATCAGAGGATCTTGCACTTTGGCATGCATCACTAATGCTCCAAGCATCAAAGCCACCACCATGGCTGCTGCTGGCTGAACAACTCCGGGAACAAACAATCCCGCCAGCAAGCAAAACGCTGAGCCAACTTTAAGAGCACCAATCAAAAAGAAAAACCAAACAGGAAGTCCATAAACCTGAAACTCCTCACGAAGATTTGAGGCTTCACCTCCCCGAAAGGCTGTGCTCTTTTTCAAGCGGACAACCCAGACGTTGAGCAACCCTAGGGCAATGACAATTTGAAGACCGATCATAAGATTTTGATTCATCCGCCAGATATTACAAATGGAGAGGATTGAGGCAAACCAAAAAGAACTCTAAGCCTCAGAATGATGAGCCTGAGTCTTTCGTATGATGGCGAGACAGTAGATCTGCCCCACGGCAGAAATCAGACCAAAGGCCACCGCCAAGCCCCAGAAAAAATTCTCAATTGCCCCTGCCCAGTGCAGAGCATTGGCATGACTCAGCATCCAAACCCAATCATGGTACAACGTCACAAAATGAGGGGTATCAAGAACCAAATCCGCATAAGCTGCTGAACCAGCATAATGGGCCATATTGATCAAAGAGGCCGCCTGCCACGTCAGAATCAAAAAGGCCGCGTGAGGGTCCCGGTGCTTGATGAACCCCCAGACAAAGACAAAGGGAAAGAAAAACTGAAAGATACTCCCCATACTGATACTGACCCACATACCAAACGCACCCGTCAGCCAATGCCCAATCTCATGGATTCCATGAGAAGCAGTCCAAAGCGGATTCCAAATTCCCGGCACTTGCTCATTCCTAACCACAAAGAGGAGGACTCTCAGCGTCCACAGCAAGAGTACGAGCCGAAACCAAAAGCTTTTGCCTCTCAGTGAATCTTCCGTCCAATCTTGGATTGCCGCCCACGAAGACACACGTCATTGAAACACGACTTTTCAAACCAAGCAATGAGCAGCGAAAATGATTGAGCTTTCGTTTACTTATTCTGTTCGGCAGAATGAGAGGAACCCAAATGGATTCACTCACTCAAATGGCTCTTGGGGCTTGTGTCACGGCAGTGTGTGTTCCGCGTGAACAAATGCGCAGAGCTATTGTCATTGGTGCCGCCCTCGGGACACTGCCTGATCTTGATGTCGCGATTGACTTTGGAGATGCAGTCAGAAACTTCACGATGCATCGAGGATTCAGCCACTCGCTTTTTGTTTTGATCCCACTAAGCTTTTTGATCTGGATTCTTTTGAGAAAATGGTGGGAGCCAGTCCGCCGAAGCCCACGCTCATGGCTTGCTGCAATCTCACTAACACTCACCACCCACACTTTGCTTGATGCTCACACCGCTTACGGCACTCAACTTTGGTGGCCGTTCAATCCCCCGCCAACGGCCTGGGCGACTCTTTTCATTATCGATCCTGTCTACTCGCTGCCACTCCTGGTCGCAGCACTTGCTGTATTTTTCTGGCCCTCATCACATATGACGAGACGTTGGCTTGCGACAGGATTGGTTTTGAGCACTGCTTATGTAGCTTGGTCTTGGACAGCTCGCGAGATTGTCCTCTCGAATGCGCGGAGATCGCTCAGCGAGATGGGGATCTTGCACCCATCAGTATTTGTGACCCCGTCCCCCTTCAATACGCTGCTCTGGCGAGTTATTGCTGTTCACGAGGACCAATACTTTGAGGGCTTTGATTCCATCGCTACCAATGACGGCTTGATCGAGTTTTCCTCACACCCGCGCGGGAGTGCCCAGCTGAAATCAAATCAAGAGATTCCAGCGGTGGAGCGGCTTAGCTGGTTTGCGAACGGATTCGTCCGAGCAGAGGTCGAGCAAGACAAACTCATCATCACGGATTTGAGGATGGGATTTGAGCCCGATTACGTGTTTCGACATGTTGTGGCTACCTACGGAAACCCTCATTGGAGTGCCATTCGGCCCGAACGGTTAGAGTCGAGTCTTAAAGCCAAACGTCTTGGTGAAGTTTGGCAGAAGATATGGAAAGCGCCTTGACGATCAAAAGATTTCAATGAGACGAGCAATACGTCGCTCTGCTTTGAATTGATCTCCAAACAGATCAGTTGCTGCCTGCCGGAGTGCTGGAGCCTTTTCTGTGAGATAGCGATCCAAAACATCGCGCTCCTTGGTGTAGTAGCGAACCGTCCAAAGCGAAACTTTTGAATCCGAGCCGTCTCGCTCCCACCAGTCTGATCCGAGAAACTCTCCCACGTCCGTCACATGTTTGATGTGCTCAGGGAGCCACTTCCGAAACTCACCAGAAACAGAGCCTTGAACTTCGAGATTTACTTCGTAGACGAACACAATTTCTCAATATCAATCGCAATAGATTCGGGGGCCGTTGTTGGCGAAAATCGTTTGAGGACCTCTCCAGCAGGGGAAACCAAAAACTTGGTGAAGTTCCACTTGATGGCTTCCGTTCCTAAGATTCCCTTTTCAGCTTTTTTGAGAAGTTTGTAGAGGGGGTGAGCGGAGTCTCCGTTGACATCTACTTTGCTGAACATCGGAAAGCTCACCTCATACTTGGCGGAGCAAAAGGACTTAATCTCTTCATCTGAGCCAGGCTCTTGCGCACCGAACTGGTTGCAGGGAAACCCTAAAACCAAAAAACCCCTGTCCTTGAAATCGCGGTAGAGATTCTCCAGACCTTTATACTGGGGAGTGAATCCGCACCGACTGGCGACATTCACAATCAAGAGAGTCTTACCCTTGAACTCGGACATTTTGACGGGTCTCCCGTCAATCGTCCGAACTTCAATGTCGTAAATCTCCCCCGCTGACATGATCAATGAACTCTTTTGCTGCCTTTGCCGCTTGTCGACAACGCCAACTCAATGTGTTTGCGCTCTTGTCTGACCAAAAGTTCAACCATCTCTTTTTTCGAAATATTATAAAGGCTGAGCATTTGCTTCAAAGCAGAGAGAGGAGGAGTGCAAAGTCCTCGCTCAAAATTGGAAACGAATTGAGGGCTCGAGTAACCAAGCTCTTCCGCAACTTCTGCTTGGCTCAAGTTTGCCTTCACACGTTTTTCTTTGAGGTAATCTCCGAATTCGCGAACTAAACTTTCTTCTAATTTTCCCTTAGAGAACATGCCGAAAAATACACCTCTTCGGCGCGCATCTTTCAAGAAAAAAAACCTGATCTTGTAATCGATGCGCTCACACGCCCAAGAATTGATCTCAACTGAAATGGTTGATCTAACCAAAGGCGTAGATGCGCTTGCTTGACAATTGGCATAAATCAAAACGCTGCTATTCTAGAAGTCGCGGATTTCACATGGATAAAGACTTTCACGACAAAATTGCACTCATCACAGGCGCGAGTTCAGGCATTGGCGAAGCACTTGCTCGTGAACTTGCCCTCCGCAAAACCAGACTATGTCTGATCGCGAGGCGCACTGAACGCCTGGAAGCGCTTAAAGCCGAGCTGGGAAATCTGACTGACGTCATGACCATCACTTGCGATGTGACAGATGAAGCTGCGATGCGTCAAAGCATTGAAATGACTCTCAATCGCTTCGGCCGCTTAGACCTTGTGATAGCCAACGCCGGCCGCGGCGTCTCAGGCACCTTGAGCCAACTCAATCCTGAGGCCTTTCGAGGGCAGTTTGAAACTAATGTTTTCGGAGTCTTAAACACGATTTATCCGGCCATGAAGGCGCTTCAGGAATCCAAGGGCCAGTTGGTCATTTTGGGCAGCATTATGTCTTATCTGGCCTTTGGGGGGTCAGCCCCCTACTCCATGAGCAAATACGCCGTTCGAGCTCTGGCGGAGGCCCTCTATCATGAATGGAAGCCTTTAGGCGTTTCAGTCACCTTGATCTGTCCGGGGTTCGTGGAAAGCGAGATCCGTCAGGTCGATAATCGTGGGAAGTTTCACCCTGAGCTCAAAGATCCCGTCTCTCCCTGGCTCAAAATGCCTAAAACCGTCGCCGCTCAAAAGATCCTCAAAGCGGCAGCCTCACGAAAGCGCGAACTCGTTTTGACGGGGCACGGACGATTCGGGGTAATTCTCAAGTCCTGGTTTCCAGGGCTCTTTCACTGGCTCATTGAGACATTTAATATCCGAAGCGGCAATCAAAAGGCTCGGCTGTAACCTGAGCGAGCGGTTTCGCTCCCACGATATCAGTAGAAGCTCGCCTTGCCGACAGCGGGTCGCTCCTTCCAAAGAACCTGCCATCGGGACCAAGCATCTTGAATGAAACTAATATAGGTTTCCCAATCGGCATAGGGACGTTCCAAGATGTCGGCTAGGGAGTACGTCTCAACCGAGAAAACTCCATCAGAATATCGATCGATTAGACTTCGCTGGAGAAACTCGTAGCGCTCTTGATACTGACTCATTTCATCCTCAACAGCATCGATCTCATCCTGAAGCTTTTCCATCTTCCACACCAAACTACCAGCAGACGCTCGCTCTCCTTGATGTGTTTTAGCCTCACCCCAAAGCTCAACCGCCATCGCTCGCATCTCAAGTCCAAAAGCACCCGACAAAGCATCCTCTTGTAGCCGCTGCTGAATCTTCATCTTCGAATGCTGATAGTTTCGCTGAATCTCCTCAAACTCATTCATCAGTTTTTGAAGACCTTCCGGCGGACGCTCATTGACCTCTCCTCGTTCTCGACGAATCCAATAATCACCAAGCAACTGATTGATCTCGTCATACTTTCCTTTGAGCGAAACAAATAGCTGCTCCTCAAGCTTTCCCAGCTGATTCAAAGGAGAGTTAGTGATCTGATGCGAAGCAGCCTCTAAACTTTTCTCAAGTGCCTTTTGACGTCGTCTCAGGCTCTCAAGCTCGACTCTCAGCACGGAGTCACGGCGCTTTCGAAGCTTTAACTCTTGCTGCTTCACTTCGTTCAGTTCCGCATGCCACTGGCGACCCAAATCACCGTCAAGCCCCTCTGGCAAATAGAAACCCTTTCGAAGTTCCGTCAGGCGCTTTCGCTCAGGCGATCGATCCTCAGGACCAAACGCGGCAATGCGCTCGTTCAACGCCTTAATTTTTTCAGGATTGGCCACTCGACGCGAGACAGACACAGTCTTTGCGAACTCACGAAAACTCAAGACATTGGCATAGGCCTGAACGACCTTTTTAATGAGATCTTCCGGATCACCTTTTGTGCCCTTCGAAAACTCTATCCCATAGTATTTTTGCAAGAACTCTCGAATGAGTGCAAAAGTCTCAATGTCTTGAGTGCCGGGTCGATAGTGATCAAAGATCATATGACCGATATCAACGTCCATTTTAAGATCAAAATCATAGCGACGCCCAAAGACCGCCACTTCAGTCTTTGGCAAGGGCTTCAAATATTTTTCAATCACGGCTTCATTGCCCAAATACAACCAGTCTTTGGAGCCCCAAACATAAAGGGCAGGAAGCAGCCGCTCTTTGTCTTCCTCTTTGACAATCCATGAATTGGAAGCATTCAAAACTCCCTCAAAGAAACTCGCCGTGATTGAGGTCTTGCCTGACTTCAAAAGATCTTCGAGCAGCTTTTTATCTTCAGGTGTTGGAGACTTATCCGAATGAATCTCAGCGTCATGAGCCTCTGACCATTTGATTCGCTCTTCCATGGAAAGACCCGGGGTGGGATCGACCACAGTCGACAGAGAAATCACTCCAGAAACAAGTGTGTCGCCCGGATAGAGACGACGATACACGTCCGCAAGTTCTCCTCCCATCGAGTGACCCGCCACAATGATGGGGACACCTGCGGGAGACAGATGTCTTCGAATCAAGGCGCGCAGCCACTCGTAGTACTCACGAGCATCTCGAAAGTGAACGCGAGGTCCTTCGGCATGCCAGGGCTGATCGAACGAAATCACATCCACTCCAAGGGGTGCGAAATGATTCATGAGATTAATGACAACATGATGACCCGTGGTTCGAGTCCCTCCACCGTGACCAAACAAGATCACGGCCTTGGCATCTTTTCGGACGAGGCTTTTTTCCGAGCGCTTACTGTTGTCGACCAGACTCTGGCGCAAGATTCCCATATTCGTACCAATGCCCTGCGCGGAGGCGCGAATGGAGAGAAACTCTCCACTGCCGTGATCTTTGACGAGGCCGGGTTCATTGGCGGAAATCAAACTGTGATCAATGAGTCGAACTCCATCGGGGAGCAACTCCTGAATCATGCGAGGTGCGCGCACCCCTTCCCAGGTTTTGCTCGCTTCAATTTCACGCTGAAAATCATTGAATGATGGCAAAATGAGCTGCCTGGTTTGTTGAAGAACAGAAAGATTTTTCTCGACGATACTCGTCAACGCCGAAAGAGTCGTTAGCCGCTGACGGCAGTCCTCATTCGCCCGCAGGCCAAAAACGGCTCCCGCAAAAAATAAAAATGAAATGACACTTGTACTAAGAAAACCCCTCACCCTAAATCCCATGGGATGACGGTAAGAAACCTTAACGCGCCGAGTCAACGATTATCGAGATCTGAGGCGAGAAGCCTTGCGAGCAGAGGCCACAATACACTTCATCAAAGTCGCCCTTAGATTGCCCTTTTCGAGCTCCAAGAGCCCATCAATTGTGCATCCGCCAGGGGTCGTCACTTGATCCTTTAAACGAGCGGGATGTTGATTCTGAATTCGCACCATTTCCGCAGATCCGACCATAGTCTGAAGAACAAGAGCCATCGCGTGATCTCGAGGAAGCCCTACTTTCACACCTGCATCCGACAAAGCTTCAATCATCACAAAGACAAAAGCTGGCCCACAGGCGGAAAGAGCTGTCACCGCATCGAGATGAGCCTCATCGAGAGTGAGCACGGCGCCCATGCTCTCAAAAATTTTTCGCCCGGCTTCGAGATCTTGCTTTTGCGCTTCACCCGTATAAGCGAGAACCGTCATGCCCTGTCCAATGAACGACGGGAGATTGGGCATTGCGCGAAGCAAACGACATCGATTCCCGGTCCACGATCTAAGTTGCTTCAAGGTAATCGAAGCACAGACAGAAATCAGAAGCTGAGATTTGCGCAGCTTCGGCCTGAGTTCCTTCAAAACTTTCTCCGCTTGATGCGGCTTCACGCAGAGCAATACAATCTCAGAATCCGAAACCATTCGACGGTTGTCTGTGACGACGGAGATGCCCATCGACTTTGCAAGCCTCGAGGCTCGCGCTGGATTTCTCACAGAACCCTGAACGACAAACGAACGCCCGGACTTTCTCAGCAATCCACGAATGATTGCTTCACCCAAACGCCCCACTCCGACAACGCCAATCTTCGTTTTCACCTCTTCAGGTTAACGAGATTTAGCTGCGCGACGAAGCTTTTTTCGAGCTTTCAGTCTTTCCTTTGAGAAACTCAAACTGCAGCGCCTTGTTTTTGACGGAGACCTTGATTTCAGTTCCGTCCTCCACATCACCCGCAATAAGCGCTCGGCCAATCTTGGTATCGAGCTCTCGCTGCAGATAACGCTTGAGAGGTCGAGCACCGTAAACCGGATCATAACCCGCCTCAGCAACAAACGTCTTGGCCTCAGGTGAGAGCGTCAACGTGATGTGCCGCTCAGAGAGGCGCGCAGAAATCGTTTTGACCAAGTGATCCACGATAGTTTCGATCTCTTTCAAGGTCAGAGGTTTGAACAAGACAATATCATCCACGCGATTCAAAAACTCAGGCCTAAAGTGAGATCGCAGTTCTTTCATGACCGCATCGCGAGCTGCTTCCTTGATCTCACCCTTGTCATTCACACCCTCCAGAAGATGAGGTGAACCTATATTGGAAGTCATAATGATAATAGTGTTCTTGAAATCAACAGTTCGACCTTGCGAGTCTGTCACACGACCATCATCCAAAATCTGAAGCATGATATTAAAAACATCCGGATGCGCTTTCTCAATCTCGTCAAAGAGGACAACGCAATACGGCTTGCGACGAACCGCCTCGGTCAGCTGCCCACCCTCTTCATAACCCACATAGCCGGGAGGAGCTCCGACTAAGCGAGACACGGAGTGCTTCTCCATATACTCACTCATATCGATTCGAATCATATTATCTTCTGAGTCAAACAAGGTGTCGGCGAGAGTCCGAGCAAGCTCGGTTTTTCCCACACCCGTCGGGCCTAAGAAAATAAACGATCCAATCGGCCGTCGGGGATCCTTCATCCCTGATCGAGCGCGAATGATCGCATCGGACACCAATTGAACTGCTTCATCTTGACCCACCACTCGCTCATGCAAAATTTGATCGAGCTTCAGCAACTTCTCTCGCTCACCTTCCACGAGCTTTGTCACGGGAATCCCTGTCCACTTGGAAACAATCTCTGAAATCTCCCCCTCAGTGACTTCTTCTCGAAGCAAGCGATTGGCTTGCTCACCAGATTGAAGCTTTACCTCAGCGTCTTTGAGCTTCTTTTCCAGATCAGGAAGACGCCCGTGTTTGAGTTCAGCCGCTTTATTGAGATCATAATCTCTCTCAGCTTTTTCAATCTGGAACTTCACCTGTTCAATCTGCTCACGGATCCCTTGTAGAGATGAAATACCCTTCTTCTCAGACTCCCACTGAGCTCTCATCACAGACGATTTTGACTGAAGCTCAGCCAGCTCTTTCTTGAGAGCCTCGAGCCGCTCCTTCGAGGCTTTGTCTTTCTCTTTCTTCAAGGCAGCTTCTTCAATCTCCAGCTGCATGATCCGGCGGCTGACCTCATCCAACTCCGAAGGCATCGAATCAATTTCTGTTCGAATCATCGCACAAGCTTCATCCACCAAATCAATCGCCTTATCGGGCAAGAATCGATCGGAAATATAACGATGAGAAAGTGTGGCAGCAGCAACGAGAGCATTATCTTGAATCTTCACACCGTGATGAACTTCAAATCTCTCTCGAAGCCCTCGAAGAATCGAGATCGCATCTTCAACGGTCGGCTCAGGAACCAAGACCATCTGAAATCTTCGCTCAAGCGCAGGATCCTTCTCGATGTATTTTTTGTACTCATCAAGAGTCGTGGCACCAATACAATGCAATTCACCTCGCGCAAGCATCGGCTTCAACATATTGCCAGCATCCATGGAACCTTCGGCTTTTCCTGCTCCCACAATCGTATGAAGCTCATCAATAAACATGATGATGCGGCCATCTGACTGCTTCACTTCTTGAAGAACAGCTTTGAGCCGCTCTTCAAACTCACCGCGAAA
>JBEIHI010000059.1:0-11601 GCA_040381435.1 Bacteriovoracaceae bacterium
ATGGCCGCGATGAGAACTTGCGCGCTCAGTTTGTGAGTGGCCGAGAGGCGGCGAAAGTCATCGACCATTCCCAACAGAAAGATCCCCGTTGATCCAATCAAAAAGCCGATCACTGTTTTCGTAAACAGCGATAGATTGGCACTGAGAGCGTGGATATCAAAAGCACTACTGAGAAGGAGAGCAAGTGAGCAGCTCAGCCAAATCGAGGGCATGATGCTGAGGCCGCCCAGTCTTGGAGTGGGCTTTACATGTGGCTTTCTGCTGTCAGGGTAGTCGAGGATTCCCCACTCTGGGGCTCTTCGAATGATTCTTGGGATGAGTTGGAATGGCAAAACTGCCGCCAGTCCGATAGCGCCCAAAAGCATCAAAAAAAGGCTTAAATACATTGTCATGGCCTAAAATCCCACAACACTATCTCACGCTTTCCAGGGGCCCGGAAAGCTAAAATTCCCCATTTTGATAGGCCTCGCGCCAGCTATTTCTCTTAAAGACTCAGCCAAAAACTTGTAGAGTTGGGCTTCCTTATGCATTTGATTTCTCACCGTATTACGGGACGCAAGATCAGATTCTCCGTGGTTGGCTGCGGACGGATATCGAAAAATCACTTTGAAGCGATTAAAGCTCACTCGGCTGACGCCGAGCTGGTATCGGTTTGCGATGTCGTCCCAACCGCGTTGGAGCAGACGGCTCAAAGCTTAGGCGTCAAAGGATTTCGGGACCTTGGCGAGCTCTTGGCAGGATCTCAACCCGATGTGGTTGTTTTGGCTACGCCGAGCGGCCTCCACTCCCAACAAGCCATTGAAGTTGCCAAAGCAGGAAGACATGTTCTGACCGAAAAGCCAATGGCGACTCGATGGCAGGATGGTTTGAAAATGGTGGAGGCGTGTGACAGCGCAAAAGTTCATTTGTTTGTTGTGAAGCAGAATCGTTTGAACCCCACTCTGCAGTTAGTTCGCAAGGCCATTGACCAAAAGAGATTTGGTCGAATTTTTATGGTTTCAGTGAACGTGTTTTGGTCGCGACCGCAAGAGTACTATGACAGTGCGCGCTGGAGAGGAACCTGGGAGTTTGACGGCGGGGCTTTGATGAATCAGGCGAGTCACTACATCGATTTAATGGATTGGCTGATCGGTCCCGTAGAATCGGTTCAATCTTCAATTGCCACATTGGCTCGAGACATCGAAGTCGAGGACACGGCCGTTATGCAAGTGAAGTGGAGATCGGGTGCTTTGGGATCTGCCAATGTAACGATGCTTACGTATAAACAAAACTTTGAAGGTTCAATCACCATCATTGGTGAAAAGGGCACTGTTCGCGTGGGCGGTCAGGCACTTAATGAAATCAAACATTGGGAGTTTGCTGACGTTCGAGACGAGGACAAAAAGATTCAGGAAGTGAATTACCAAATTCAGTCTGTCTATGGAAAGGGCCACACGCCGTACTACGGTAATGTGATTCGTTCTCTTCGGGGCGAGGAAGCGCCTCTCACGGATGGAAGAGAGGGGCTTCGCTCTCTTGAGCTTTTGATTGCCTCCTATCTGTCGGCCAGAGACGGGCGGAAGGTGAGCTTGCCTCTTGAGTACTAGTTTTCCTGAAGTCGTGATTCACCCCTCAGCCATTGTCGATGAGGGTGCTCAGATTGGACGAGGGTCTAAAGTCTGGCATTTTGTTCACGTGTGTGGATCCGCTCGACTGGGCCAGAATTGTATTCTTGGTCAAAACGTCTTTATTGGGCCTCATGTAGAAATCGGGAACAACGTGAAGATTCAAAACAATGTTTCGATCTATGAAGGTGTGACCCTGGAAGACCATGTCTTTTGCGGGCCGAGCATGGTGTTTACCAATGTGATTAATCCGCGTTCGGAAGTTGTTCGTCGGGAGGAGTTTCTAAAAACCCGAGTGAAGAGGGGCGCAACCCTCGGAGCCAATTGCACGATCGTTTGTGGAGTCACTATCGGAGAGTACGCCTTCATCGGCGCTGGAGCGGTCGTTACCAAGGATGTCAAACCCTACGCCTTGGTGGTGGGAAATCCTGCTCGTCAAATTGGGTGGATGGGTGAGTTTGGAGTTCGTTTAGTCAAGGGTAGCGAAAGCCTTCGATGGAAATGTCCCAAAACGGATCGCTGCTACCAAGAAGTCGGCTCAGAGCTTCGGCCTCTTCAGTAGGTTCTAGTTGAAATCAGGGCGGAACTGGTAGGACCATGTCATGTTTTGGTTTGAGCCCGTTTCGGCTAATTGCCAAGACTCCATGATTCGGCTCATACACTGAAACACTTGGTCTGATCCTCGGAAGCCTTCGATTTTCTTGAGCCCATTGACCTTTCCATTCTGACTTCTGACAAAGGCAAATCGAATCTTTCCCCACTCAGGATTCTTCTCAGCGCTTACATATTGCTTGTAGCAACTTTTGAAATCCTCTTCGTGCTGCTTGAATTTTGCTTCGAAATCATTGCGAGATTCAGCTGCAAATTGCGAATGGTTGCTAAAATTCCAAGTGATCGTCACTGGACCGCGTGTGGAGGGTGCTTCAGTTCTCCAAGAGTTTACTTTGTCCGTGACACACTCGAGAATCTCATTCGAGGCTGAAAATCCTCGAATGAGTCGAGTCGAGTGAAGCGAACCATCAATATGCTGATCAGCTCGAACTGTAATAGAGCCGGATTCGAGTTTGGAGTTCTTTTTGAGTGCCGCTTCGTAGCATTTGTTGAGTTCGGGGCCCCGCTCCGCGATGAGCTCCTTAATATTTCTCTCGTCGCGAAGCTTAGCCTCTTTGAGTCCGCAAGATGAGACTGCGATTGATGTGAGAACGATGAGAATTGCTTTCATGGAAAAAACTTAAACGGATTCAGCGGCACTAATCGATAAATTTTTGGAATCCTGGTACCTTTTGAGGGTGGGAAGTCACTCTAAGGTCATCGTGATTGGGGGTGGACCGGCTGGGATCGCAGTCGGCGTTGAATGCGTGGAAGCGGGCCTTTCTCCCCAAGATGTTCTCATTTTAGAAAAGGGGGAGAGCTGCGCGGATGCGATCCGTAAGTTCTACCCGGATAAAAAAATGACCCTCGCCAATTATAAGGGACTGCCGACGGTGACTCATGGTCATCTGCCCGTTTTTCCTGATCTGACGAAGCCACAGACCCTGAGTTATTTTGAGGAACTGATTTCCCGTTATAAGCTACAGGTGCGCTACAAGGCAGAGGCCTTCAAGGTTAGTTCAGAGGCGGGAGTTTTAAAAACGCTCGTTGGTCAGCAGATGCTTTCGTCTGATGTTGTGTGTATTGGAATTGGAATTCTCGGGAGACCGAACAAGCCCACTTACAAGATCCCAACGAATCTTCGAAACCATGTTTTGTTTGATGTCACCTCCCAGAAGCTTGAGGGTCAAAAGATTTTGATCGTGGGAGGGGGCGATACATCGAGTGAGTATTGCCAGGTTCTTGCGGAAGAACGAAACGATGTGACGCTTGTCTGTCGAGGTAATGATCTTTCTCGGATGATGGAGATCAACCAAAAGGCTCTAATGAAGCTTGTCGATGCGAAGAGAGCTCGCCTTTGTTTGGGTGTGGAAACCATCGGTATTGAGGAGTTTGAGGGTCGACCGAAAGTTCTTTTTAAAGATGAAGGAAAGATGCCTCACGAGGTTTTTGATCGAGTGGTCTTTGCGATCGGTGGAACAACGCCGATCAATTTCCTGAGGACCGCGGGAGTGGACTGCAAAAATGATTGGCCCATTTACTCCGACTCGGGATCCACAAACATCAAGAACCTTTATTTGATTGGGGATCTCGTGGCTGGGAAAACGGGGGGCTCCATCATCACCGCATACAACTCAGCCTTTCGAAGCGTTTCTGAGTTTAAATCAAGGCTCTCATGATCTCGCCTTATCACCAGCAGATTGCCGATCATTACGAAAAGTATCCTTATCCGTCGTATCCGCTTTTTGGTCTTGGGGGTTGGGCGCAATTGCAGAGCGTTGATCTATCAACTTGGCCGATGGAGCGTGCGGTGCGTGATGTTTGGATAGCAGGTTGCGGCACGATTGCTCCCTTGATGTTTGGCCGACGAAATCCTCGGATTTCTTTCTTGGCGACTGATTTGTCATCTTCAGCTTTGAGGCGCCTTCGATTGCGACTTTGGTTGCATGGCACTCATAATGTCCGTTCGGTTCAAGAGGACATCATGCTTGCTCACTATGTGGAATCTTTTGATGCGATTGACTGCTACGGAGTCATCCACCATACATTTTCGCCACAGCTTGCTTTGGAGCGACTTGCTCGGGCGCTTCGGCCGGGCGGGGTCTTGCGCCTAATGGTTTATTCTCGAGAGGCTCGAAAAACGATCGAAGATCTAAGATCAGAGGTTTTGGCAAAGAAGATCATCTCGATGAGAGAGATTAAGGCGCTGATCACGAAGAAGGGCGTCCTTCGTTCCGGCGATCTGGCCCATTCGGCAGGCATTGCTGATGCTCTTTTAAATCCTGTTGTTCAAACTTATGATGAAGAGTCTCTACAATCGCTGATCGATTCTCAAAGGCTTCTTAAGCTTGTCGCCATCGATAACAGCTCAAACTACATTGTTTGGCTTAAGCGGCAAGATACGTAACTTTGCTTTCATTAAATCGGACTCCCACAATCTGACCTTCAGTAGGGCGCACAGCCTTAGGGTCCGCTGAGCAGCGAGAGACAATCTTGATCCCGTTCTTCATTTTGAGCTGAATTTCCCAGCGCTCACCCAGGTAGTTTGCTTCTTGAATCTCAGCCTTAATCGAGGAGGCCTGATCGAGGACAATCTCCTCTGGCCTAGCAAGGATGGTAATATTTTTTCCCGTAGGGCTTTCCAAGTCAGTCCGCTTAGGAATCTCAATCTCAAAACCCGCTGTCAATGCGCGGTAGTGTGAAGCCGTTTCTCCGGTGACTTCTGCTTCAAAAAAGTTGGTTACACCCATGAAGTCGGCGACAAACTGGGTCTTCGGGGCGTGGTAGATTTCCTGAGGACTGCCGATCTGTTCGATACGGCCCTTGTTCATGACAACGATTCGATCGGAGAGGCTCATGGCCTCTTGCTGGTCGTGAGTAACATAAAATGAAGTGATCGAAAGTCTTGTTTGGATTCTTCGAATTTCAACTCTCATGGACTCTCGAAGTTTCGCGTCTAGGTTGGAAAGAGGTTCATCAAACAGAAGCAAAGAGGGCTCAACCACAAGAGCTCTCGCAAGTGCCACACGCTGTTGCTGGCCTCCTGAGAGCTCATTGGGCCGGCGATTCTCGTAACCCCGAAGCCCAACAATATCGATAATCTTTTGATAACGATTGAGAATTTCATCGGGCGTGAGTTTTCTCAGCTTGAGACCGTACTTGATATTGCTTTGGACATTCATGTGGGGGAATAAGGCATAGGATTGAAAGACCATCGCTGAGTTTCTTTGGTTGGGAAGAAGATGAGTGATCTTTTTGCCATCCAGAAAGATATCTCCCGCAGAAGGGCTCTCAAACCCGGCGAGCATTCGAAGCACAGTTGTCTTTCCGCAACCAGAGGGTCCAAGCAACGTGAGCAGCTCTCCAGGTTTTAAATCAATACTGAAGTCATCCACAGCCACTACGTCTTTCTGCGAATGAGAATCTTTAAAGACCTTTCGGATATTCTGAAACGAAACTTGCGAGCTCATGTGACGATCTCCTTTTGGAGAGGATTTCTACCTAGGATCCATTTCAAGAGGGCAAACGCGACCAAAACAATGACGATAAGAACAAGACACAAAACAGCGGCTGCACTGAATCGCAGAATCTCTGTCTGGTTGAGGATTAACACTGTCATGTGATTCCAGCTTGCGGATGTCAAAAAGATTACAGCTGAAACCGCAGTCATGCAGTGAACAAACACATAGGCCATTCCTGTGAAAATCGCCGGCTTAATGAGTGGGAGAGTGATCTCGGTAAAGACACGAAGACTCGAAGCTCCCAAATTTGTGGCGGCCTCTTCAATTGATTTGTCGATTTGAAGCAATGAGGCCTTTGCTGACTCAAGAGCCACAGGAAGATTTCGAAACACAAAAGAAATGATGATGATCCACGCTGTTCCTGAGAGTCAAAAGGGCTCGGGATTGAAGGCGAGGACATAGCCAATTCCAATCGCTGTTCCAGGAAGAGCAAGGGGAAGCATGGCTAAAAGATCGAGAAAGCGCTTTCCCCAGAAGACTTTCCGAGCAATCAGGAAGGCTGCGACCAGGCCCAGAATTGAAGCAATCGGCGTTGCAATGGCCGCCATGAATGTTGTGTCCTTGATAGAATCCCAGCCGACATTGAAGACGTACTCAAAGTTTTCGAGGCTCAACGTATAGTCAATGCCCCACGACTTGGTGAAGCAGCCCGCTAGCACTGTTGCGTAGAGGATCACGATAAAAGCAGAGATGGAGTAGGCCAGGGTGCCCAAACCAAGACGGGCCCATGAGTTGGTCAAATCACGTCCAAGTCTTTGAGGTTTTCCTGTGACGGTGACATAGGATTTTTTCTTCAAAATATATTTCTGCAAAAGAAAAAAGAATACACAGGGTATCAACAAGAGATTTGAAAAGGCAGAGCCGAGCGACTGATTTCCGGTCCCTGTGAATTGCAAATAGGCTTGAGTGGAAAGTACTTCAAACTTCCCTGAAAGCATTTGAGGTGTGGCGAAGTCAGCAAGTGAGGTTACAAAAGAAAGAAGCCATGCTGAAACGATACCAGGAAGTGCTAAGGGCAATGTGACATCAAAGAATGTTCGCCAACGGGAAGCTCCCAAATTCAAGGCTGCATCCTCGACAGCGCCCTCAATGCTTTGAAGAATCCCACTGATCGTCAGATAGGCCAGAGGAAAAAGCGAAACTGTTTGAACGAGAACGAGGGCAGGAAGTCCGTAGATAGAGAAATCTTCGAGTCCCAGGAATCGAGTGACGAAACCATTTTTTCCAAACAGCAAGATTACAGAGAGCGAAAGCATAAAGGGTGGTGAGATGATGGGAAGTGTCGCCATGAATCTCAGTAGCCATTTTCCCTTGATGGAAGTTCGGCAGGCCAAGAAGGCAAACAAAAAGCCGACTGCGGTTGCAGCGGTTGCCGATAAGACACCTAAAATCATCGAGTTGAGAAAAGCTCGGCGAAGCCATTCACGTTCGAAGATCTGAACGTAAGAGGCGATCGAGGATAACTCAAACGTCTTAAAAAGAGGGAAGGCGACGAAAAACAGAAGAAGGCCAATCAGGAGACTAGCAGCGATCAAAACATAAGGGTCTTTCTTCATCGATCGCGTCCGAAGCTCTTTAGGTGTTAATCTTCACATTCCAGAGGTCGATTAAGCGCTGTTTGTTTTCACCAGCCCAGTCCACGGGCACGTCGATCAGCTTCAGGCCTTTCGGAGGGAGGGCTTTCTCTTGGATTTTCACTCCATCGCGAAGAAGAGGAACGTAGTAGAAATCAGCCATGATTTGTGAAGCTTTGGCAGAAAAAATCCAATCAAAAAATTTATGTCCTAACTCCGGCGTAGCTCCGTTTTTAAGCATAGAAATCGGAGCAATCTCAAAGCCTGTTCCTTCTGAAGGATATGTAATCAAGAGAGGGGCCTTCGACTCTTCAGCGAGGCGAACAGAATCATGCTGATAGCCTACGGCGACAACGCTTTCACCAAGCGCTACGTTCTTGGTCGGAGCTGCCCCGGACTTCGTATACTGAGAGATGTTTTGGTGAAGAGCTTTGAGATAATCAAAAGCTTTGTCCTCTCCATTCGCTCGGACGAGTGCGGTGATGAGATTATAGGAGGTGCCAGAAGTTGCTGGATTGGGTAACTGGATCTGTCCCTTGAAGCGAGCCTCAGTCAAAGCCTTCCAGCTTGTGGGGGCCTCGAGATTTTTCTTTTTCAACTGCTCGGAGTTTGAAACTAAAACTAGAACGCCCGTATAAATTCCGGTCCAGTAGTTTTCGGGATCTCGAAACTCTTTGGGAATCTTTGTGGCTGCTGGAGAGTTGTAGGGAGTGGTCAAGCCCTTGGCCTTGACTTCTCCGTGTCCAAGTCCAACACCCCCGAGCCAAAGACTCGCTTGAGGATTAGATTTTTCAGCCTCAATTCGCGCAGCTGCTTCTCCCGTTGTAAGTCGAACAAACTCAACGTGAATGCCGGTCTCTTCTTTGAAGGCTTGAGTGAGTTTCTGAGTCATGGATTCATCCATGGAGGAGTAGATAGTCAGGGTGTTGGTGCTGTTAGATCGCGAGCATCCAGCCAAGACTATGGACGACAAAAGGAGCAGTGAATAAGCAAATCGAGTCATAGCGAAGGCTTACAAAAGCTTAAGCCCTGCGTGAAGCCCAAAAAGCCGAGTTTTCTATCGAATATTCATGAACTTATGAAGCTGAAGAGAAAGCCTCCAGCGAGGGTTTTCCTTCACCAGCTGAAGACACCAGTCCAGGTTCTTTCGAGGAAGGCCGTCGGCTTCAAAAGCGGGGCTAATGAGGTAGTGCTGGGCCTCAATGGTGGGCTTTGGAATGCCTTGTCCGTAGGACCGAACATATTTGAGCTCATGCGCGAATTTTTGCTGGAGCGTATGTTCTGCGCCCTTGGGAGAAACGCAAATCCAATCGATCTTCGGGCTTACGGGTTTCGTGCCGTTGGTCTCAACGGCAATCTTAAATCCAGCCTCATGGAGGCCGTCGATGAGAGCTTCGTCGACTTGAAGCATTGGCTCGCCTCCGGTCAGAATCACCCAATCAGCCTCAGGCGCAGTCTCTTTGAGATTTTGAACAATCTCAGCAAGCGTCCAATCCTTTCCTGAACTGAATTCAGTATCGCAATCAAAGCCCATGTCTTCTTTGGTGCACTTCAAATTGCAGCCGGAAAATCTCAAAAACAAGTTTGCAGTCCCCGCTCGAACCCCCTCGCCTTGAAGCGAGTAAAACCATTCGTTGATTCGGTAGGTTTGGCGGCTCATGGTCGATACTCACATCGAGAGGTGCACGTCTCTTCCAAAATGACAGCGGTCAATTCCGGAAGGCGAGGTTTGACTTGATTGTAAATCCACCGCGCCACTTCCTCGGAAGTGGGGCTCTCCATTTTGAGAGTGTCATTGAGATGCCAGTGGTCGAGGTACTCCTCCACCAAAGAATGAATAGCTTTCTTCATATCGGAGAAGTCAGTGAGCATTCCTTGCTTCGGTCCAGAGTCGTGAAGAGCTGATCCCTCACAAACAAGTCGACCCACCCAGGAATGTCCGTGAAGTCTTTGGCACTTGCCGTCATGATGAGGGAGTTGGTGAGAGGCTTCAAAGCGAAACTCTTTTTCTAATCGCCAACTCATGCTGCCTTCTCACTCCGATAAACAGTGGGATCCGTGAGCCCTGCGAGTTCAAAAGCTTCGCGCCTCTCCACACAGGTTCCACATTTGCCACAATGAGCCTCTAAGCCCTTGTAGCAACTCCATGTTTGATTGAAGGGCACCTGAAGCTCCGATCCGCGCGCAACGATTTGAGATTTCGTCCATCGAACATAGGGCGTGATGATTTCGATTTGATGCCAATCGCAGATCTTTCCGATCTCGGCAATCTTTTGCACAAATTCGGGTCGACAGTCTGGATAGATCGCGTGATCTCCTCCATGAGCCGCATACGCAACACCATCAAATTTTTTGCTGATCGCCCAACCCATCGCCACGGAGAGCAAAATCATATTGCGATTGGGAACCACCGTTAGCTTCATCGACTCTTCCGTATAGTGACCTTCAGGCACTTCTATATCAGTGGAGGTTTGCGAGCTGCCTGCGAGAAACTGTTGGATGCCGCTGAGGTCTGCGATTTGGTGCTCCACGTGAAGACCCTGACAGATGAGTCGGGCCGCATTGATTTCTTTGTCATGGCGTTGGCCGTAGAGAATGCTGAGGCCAGCAACTTCGTGGCCCTGCTTCTTCAAATCATAAATGAGGGTGGATGAATCAAGTCCACCGCTGACCAAAACGACCAATTTCATATGAGGACAGCCTTATAGCAGAGGTTGTCAAAAAGGCACGAAATCGTTTGGTCAGGTCTGAGCACGGCCACTAGAGTGTTTATTCAAGTATTATCAAGATCTTAGACTTGTTTTTGGTGGGCGGCCTTGCTCCCAATTTGCGAGACTTCCCAGGGGCTTCAGTAAACTCAAACGATTTATAGTCAGCGAGGGTCAGTCTAGACCGGGATTACTTCTTGAACCTCAGGAATGGCCTCGCGAAGCTTGGTCTCTACACCCATTTTGAGAGTCATCAATGATGAGGGGCATCCTGAGCATGAGCCTTGCATTTTCAGATATACGAAGCCGTCTTCGAACTTTTCAAAACTGATATCGCCGCCGTCCATAGCCACTGCCGGTCGAACTTCATTGTCCAAAATCTCAACGATTTTTCTCTCGATCTCACTCAAAGGAGTGGCGGATTTCTCCTGAGGAACGGCAATCTGTCTGCCAGACTCAAGAAACTCCTTAATGGTTTTGATGATCACTTCATTCAATTCCATGAGTTTCTCTTGGTTCTTAACGGTCAGAGTCACGAAGTCTCTACCGAGCATAATGGCAGAAACTTCGGGGAGATTAAAAAGCTCTTCAGCCAATAAAGATTTTCCTCGAGCTGCTTCTTTCGTCACAAAATTGATCGCTCCCGAGGGAATCAGAATCATATTGGTCGAATATTTGAGCGTGTCGGGATTTGGAGTAAACTCCAGGTTCACAATAACTGTCTCTGCCATAGGCCCAATCTAGGCGATCTGCGAAAAAAATCTAGGGGGGCAGGGCCTCAATATAAGCGGTCTAGAGCCTTACGTTAAGCAGCTTGTGGTCCACGCTTAAGCTCTCGAAGGCTCAAGTTGGGGAGATGGTGGTCGCGAAGATAGTGAATGAATTGAAGAGTTTTGAGGGCATCGAATTGCTCGTGGAATTCCTTAGAGCTTTGCGCAGCTTTAAAGATGGAAAGAGCCGAATTAGGAATGAATGCTTGATGTGTGATGAGATCGCCTCGAAGAAAGCTGCCAAGAATCTCAAAACATTGTGGATGGTAGAAGATCTTTTCGGAGGATAGGTCTTCGAGCAATGTCCATCGAGCGACAGTGGGGCCAGTACCGAAAGGAACACGGTGGGAGATGCGACCTGCAAGTTGAATGGGGGATCGAGTGGGGATCTGTTTTGCTTTACCCAGCTTCATTAGTTTGTTCATGAGATAAAAATCCTCACCCGCGAGACGTTCGGGAAATCCACGGACCTGAATATAAGAGTCGGCATGAATGGCATAAATACTTCCCAGTGCAGGAACGCAGTAAGGGGATCCCGCATTCTTAAGGCCTTCCACATAATCATGAAGCCAAAGCTCATAAATCCTCATGGCGTCTTGCTGTGCGCGGGAACCCTCGGTTCGGTGCAAGAAGGAGTAGTGCCCCAAGCTGATGTTGGGAGAGGTGTCTTGGAGTGCCTGAAGATAATCTTCGGGCAAAACGGCATCAGCATCCGTTGAAAGAATAAAAGGCGACTGTGATTTTTGGCGCGTTCGCAACCAGGCCGCGAAGTCGCATCCTATTTTTCGTGCGGTGCCCACACCCTTAGAGGCGGGGAGTCGGTGAGGGCTTGA
>JBEIHI010000060.1:0-11517 GCA_040381435.1 Bacteriovoracaceae bacterium
ACATGGAATTGCTGTTGGTGATCTGAATCAGGACGGCGAGGTTGAAGTCGTAGGGGGTTCTTGGGGCTACTACTCTGGTGAGATTGCCTATTGGTCAAACCTGAACTTCGGCACCTGTCGCGGCGACTTCAATGCAGATGGTTCAATTGGTTTTGAAGATATTGTCGCTTTGTTTGAAAGCTGGGGGGATCTTTGTCCTGCTGAGGGTTGTTGTGCCAAGGATCTCTCGGGGGATCGATTTGTGGACGGGACTGATTTGGGAGTTGTTTTGGCCGCTTGGGGGCAATGTCAGTAGATTTTGGAGCAGAGCTTCTTGCTGACCTTGCGGGCATCTTCATCCGCCTTTGAAGAAGACCGCCAACGTGCGAGTCATTGAGCATCCCCGCTGAGCACGCCACAGGAGAGGCTGACGGACTCTGCAGTCATGGTGTGCCTCCTGAGGCCGGCGAGAGTTTTGCGCACAACCGGTTCACCGAAGTGCCTCAGAGCCTCATCGATGCCGCTCGCAGACTCGCACCCCTATCGGGCAGACTTCAGGAGACTTTGAAGAAGCTCAGCTCTGCGGCAAGTGGTGTCGAAGAAAGGAGAAACTTCGTGCCGAGCTGGAGGCGTCTCAGGATTCCTGGATTGAACTCACAGCACAGCTAGCCGGTCTTCTTCAAAGGCGGATGAAGATGCCGTGATATGGTGCCAGGAAGTGCAGGAATGAGACGTGACCCCAAATCTAGTCGCGGACTTTGTAGACGGATCCATCTGCGCGCAGGAAGAAACGCTGCATTTCCTCAAGCGTAAACGGTCGAGAGCCAATACGACCAAACACACTGACCTGATGTCCTGTCTCATCAACGGCTCGATCGCGATCAAGTGGCTTTGAGATGGCAAGTGCGGGACCTCGCGTCTGTCTGTGCGCAATAATCTTGGGTTTGACGGGAGGTGAAAATCCATAGAAGCCGGGCACTCGCTCAGGATCGGTCAGTTGCAAAACCCAAAGCCCGTTCTTTCCATCAGCCACATAGGCAAAGAGAGATGCGTTGGTTGAAGCGACCTTCACATCGTGGGTGTCATTGATCTGACCATCGCCATTAAACATCATAAACATCTTGGGTCGTCGAGGTTGTTCGATGTCCGCAATCACGATTCCTTCTGCTCCAGCAGCGACATAGGCATAGGTTCGCGCAAGATAGAGATTTCGAGCGTCTTTGATTTCAACCAAGGATCCTTTCACGAGCTCGGGCTTTCGAGGATTGGTCACATCAAGGGTATGTAAGCCTCGCGCGTCGATGACAAAGGCATACCGAAACTGAACAGCAAGGGCCTTGGGATTTTGAAATGGTAAAGTCGTGATTACTCGTGGGGCGAGGGGTTTGTCCAAATCCAAGATCACGACTCGAGTCTCTGTGAGCACATAGGCGATTGATCCGGCTAAGGTGATGGAGCGCGCACCTGATAGCACGGCGTTTTCATTCCACGTCAAAGCCCTCTTAAGGAAATTATTCGTAGGGTCTCCATCTTGAAGTGTATCGACATCCACGAGAATGAGGCCCTCTTTGGCATCGACAATGGCCGCATAATGATAGAGCGGATGAAGCGGCGTTTCGAGGTTTTCGGCAAGCTGCTTTCGAAAGGGAGCAATCGGCATGGTCGTCGGAAGAGCAAGACCGCTCGCGTCCTTGCTCGCAATGTGTGTGTCTTGTCCAAGCGGAGAGACGGGAGCGGTGACAATGCGTTCCGAAAATCCCTTATTGGCAATATTGGCGACATCAAACACACGATAGCCTCCACTTTGAGCGACCGCGTGAAGGTACTCACCACGCAATTGAATAGCTTGAATCGATCCACCGCCCCCAGAGTGATGATGGGCTTCCTCCAACTCTAGCCCGCGTTTTTGATGCTCGTCATAAAACTTTGGATACGCATAGCGATGCAAATAGCTTCCAATCACCGCTTGCGGCTCATCCCACTCAGTGACCTTGATCGCCTCAAGGCCTCCGTCACCTTCGGCCACCCAGACATAATGACCCATGAAATTGACAAACTGAGTGCCCAGCAAAAACAACTGAGCCAAGATCGCATTATTGTCCTCAGCTTCGGAGACGTGGCAATCCGTGCAACCTTTGGTTTCGGTTGTTCTCACGGTGTGAGGAAAGTGCGGGGCAAAGGCTTGTGAGCTATGTCCTGAAGCCGCAGTAGGGGGCTGTTGAATGTAAATCTTTTGTCGATTGATATCCGTAGAGCTCAGGATCAGCGCACTTGACGATCGAACAGGAGCGATCCGGCCATCTTTGGCAGGGCCGTGCACGCCCAATTGAAAGGCATCGTCTCGTGCGACTTGAGGATTGTAGGTCGCCCAGTTTCGAGTGGTCTTGCCCTCGTAGACTTTGGTGTCTGTTTTCCAGTTGGCTTCGATGGGCAAATGGCATCCAGCACAGGTGGTCATCCAAGAGGAGTGACACGAAAAACAAGTCATCTTGTCATTGCCGTGAGCGTAGTTGCCCGATGCGGACTTGATCTGTTTCGCTCGCTGGGCCTTCGCATTGTAATCCTCAGATCGTGGATTCAAGGTATCGACCACTTGAACAACGGGCCAGACGACATCTTCCTTCAGGCTGGATCGTTGAAAAAGTTTGTCACCTTTCCAAAAAAATCTCGCCTCTCCAAAAGGTGTTTTGGTCATGGCAAAGTCTCGACCTGGTTTGGCCGCGGGCCCCGATGCTTTGAGATTCGCTCGGGCTTTGGCACTTCCATGACAATCGACGCAATCAATTTCAATGGCTTGAGCGACTTCGCCATAGATATGGCCGTCTCCATGAGCATCTTGTGAGAAGTGGCAATCCACACAGTGCATTCCCTTGTCGAGATGAATGTCCGCAAGATGAACAGCCTTTTTGAATTTCTGAGGATCATCAAAGGAAACCTTGTTTCCTTTGGCATCGAGGAGATTTCCTTTTCGATCTCTTTTGTAGATGGCACGAAAGTTCCAACCGTGTCCGTGATAGTCCGCAAACTGAGTGTCTTTGAGTTTGGGGTTGAGTTGGCTGACGTTCTTGAGAAACTCATCATCTGACCAAAGCCCGCGAACCGCAGCGCCCTCGGGGTTTTTCTCTAAAATCGCGCGGGTTTCTTCGTGAGTTGGAAGCTTTTGCTCCTTGGGCCAAAGATGGGGAGCGTCGGATTCATAATCCCACATCGTGTATCCGAGGTAGGTATTCACAAACATATTCGGCTGATGCATGTGGCAGACCATGCACTGACTCGTCGGGATGGCGCGCGTAAAAACATGCTTAAGGGGATGACCTGATTCGGTCTTCGAAATCATCGGATCTATGGTTTGCGTTTTCCCTTCATGCCCAAACTTGGAGTAAGGACCGGAGTGGCGCTCGTCGCGATCATTGGCATAAATCACATGACATCCCGTACATCCCGATGAGCGATAATCTCCAGGATGATCATTGGTTCCGAGAAATGATAAGTGCGGATTATTGAGTCGTGTCTTGTGAATGTTGATCAAGGGAACGGCAATACGCGAGCCTGTTCCAGGACCTCGATTCGATGCGCGCACATCCGGCTTTCCGGATTCCTCAAAGGGATTGGGATTTCCAATCTCCGGAAATGTGGTTTTGATATTGAGCCCTCCGTTTTCAAAGACCCGAAAGACATCGCCTGGCTCCACAATCTCCCATGCGGGCAAGGGGAGGAGTTTTTCGAGGCCGCCTTTGGACTCGACTTCCTTCCAGCGAGGATCAGAAATCGAGCGTGGCTCGCCATCACGTGTGAGACTCTCTCCCAGAATATATTTTTTAAAGGGGAGAATGTTGTTGTTGTAGGACGCACCTCCCCAAAGCATGGCCGAGGTGGTCATGAGGCTTCGCTCGACCGCATAGACCTCATGGGGGTGACAGTCCCCGCAAGCCTCTCGAGCAACCCGCAAGTCTCCGGGATTGATGAATCGAATGTATTCCGCCGATTCGTCATTGAGTCGGGCATAAGAATTGGGCGGATTCGCTGAACTGACAAAAATCTCGGGTTGCGAGGGGAGAATGTGAGCTTTGTTTTGACGATCGATCCATTCAATCGAGTTTTGCTCAAGCCCCTTAGCTCGAATCGAGGCATCTCCTCCGTGGCAGTGAGTGCAACCAAGAACCACAGCCTCACTGGCATGCATGGTATGAGCGTCTGTCTGAGTGTGGCAGTCAAGACATCCAAGACTTGCTTGCTTGGCGTCCTGAGGTTTCAGCCCAGCAAGGCTTAAAACAAAAACACTCGATACAAAAGCTCCCCACACCATCAATCACTTAAGATTAACTGACAGACCGGGGTCGAGGTCTACTCGAATATGAGGTCGATCGTTCAAAGATTCCCAGCTAATACGCTAGCACCAACTCAGCAAAGGCCTGTGTGCGCAGACGATTTCCAAAGAGTTGCTCAAAGCCTTTGCCGGGGACAAAAAGGGCAGAACCCATTTTGGCTTTCACGTGATTATTGAGATAAGGCCGATAAAAAATCGCAGCAGAAAAATCCCATCCAATAGATCGACTGATCGAGTCCAGTTGTCTTAGTGCTTCAAGAGTCTCCGTTTGGGCAAACATCAAATAATTGAGATTAGAAACAAGCTTGAGCTTGGGTGTGAGCTCAAAGTCACATCCCAAATTCATCACATGAATTCCTGGATTTACAAAATTGGCCTGACCTTCTTCTCGACCGGAGCTGAGATTGGCCAGAAATGATTTTTTGTTGGTGAGCCCAACGCCGCCACCTGCAATGAAAGGAATAAACTGCCGATTCCAATACGATGTGTCAGCGCCCGCAAACTGAGGACTTTCGACAACGGCATCAAAGCCTGTGGCTTGATCGTCAAAGGGATCCTTATCTCCCGAGGCAAAAAAGTACGATGCTTTGGGTCTGAACCAGTTAATGTCGTAGGAGATTTCGACGGCTGCCTGAGCTGCAAGGATGTCGACCTTTCGTCCTGCAATCGCGTTGTGAGACTCCTCTCCAAAGACGCCATAAAGTGAATGTGTCAGATTCCAGCGTCCGATATGCCCGTCTCCGTTGAGTCCGAGATAGGTTGAGCGAATAGACTTGGATCTTAAATCGCCGATGGAAGCGGGTCTGACCAAGAAGCCATTTGAATTAAATCGTTGATTCGTCTCACCGTGATCTTGTCGATGCAGCAAAACAGCTTGAAGACTGTGACCAAGCACGATTGCATCCTGAAAATACACATTCGCCACCAAAACATCTTCACGGCGATCATCGTGAATGATGTTAAGACCTGAATTGGTGTTTTTTTCGAGGCGCCTAAAGTATGCCAGATTGTACTGAAATCGATTGTTGTCCGCACTTCCAAAAAATCGAAGGCCCGGCTCATGGGAGATAAACAAAAATCCTCGAAAATCAGCATTGAAGGGCTGAATGCCCAGACGAGAGCTGATGAAATCATAGCGAGCGGAGATGTCAGCGAGATGATAGTCTACAAAGAGCTCTTGAACGCCCAGATAATGATCCCATCGACTGGGCTTTCGCTCCGGATTGATGTTTAAAACGCCCGTTTCTTGAGCCTGCGCATAGTTCAAGTTAAAGGCCGGAGAAAATCGAAGCTCAAAGTTGGGGGGCTTAAATGTTGTGTTCCCTTGAATTAAGGCCAACGAGGCTTGAAGGATTTGAGCGCCGCCCATAATCCGTCCATCTCCTAAGAGATCAAGTGAGTTTGAGTTTTCGGTTGAGACTCCTCCGACGGGTACAGGAATATTCAAAATTTCTGCGGCTGTTGTGGAAGTGAGGCCAATCTCCAAGAACCACGGATTTCTCATGCTGCCAAAGAGGGGAAGATCGCCCTTAAGAATATTTGTGCGATAAGGATTCAGGAGGTTGTCTTTGACAAAAGGCTTCCAACGATTGGGAATTGTCTGGAACTCATCTTGGCTTTTTTGCAGATCAAAGCTGTCCTGAATTTCTTGTTTTTTTTGTGGCGAAGGCCGCGACAAGGGTTGGGCGGAAGTCTCGCCCATCAGCACGAGAAGAGCCAAAGAGACTCGAGTGAAATCAAAGATTCGTGCAGACATTCTGAATCAATTCCCCTCGAAATGGACTTTCTGGACAGCTGATAAATCTTAGTCGTAGGCGACGATCGATGAGACGCTCTTGATCAGCGCGAAGGCTGCGTGCTGGCAAAAATCCAAGAGTGGAATCGCCAATAGCTGTGTGATCGGCCTCATCGAGGCCCAATCGACTAGCACCGTAAAACGCAATCAAATCATCTTGATCAATGCCATCGCCACTCACTCCGATTCCACCAATCAAAGTGCTTCCTCGATAGAGGGGAACGCCTCCTGGAAAAATCTGAATCCCATTGCCATAGCGAGGTGATCCACAGTCATCTGGAAAGTTGACAGAGGCTCCACCCGGAAGAGCATTCAGGCGGTTCACCTCGATCAAATCAAACTGAAGTCCTGTATTAAACGGGCTCCATGAGTCGGAGCCGGAGTCTGATGCTGGAAATGGAAGTGAAAGGGGGCCATTCGATTCTTGAGCAATTCCATCCGGCAGAAAGGGTCTCGCCAAATTTCCCACAGCTCGAGCGCTGATTGCGAGCTCTGAGGTCAGCGCCTTGTCGCCAAGGACAGCGCGAGTTTGCGAGACTGAATCTGTGTGTCCCTGAGCCGTCAAAAAACTTCCCGCATCACTCGCTGAGAAGAGTGTGGCCGTTCGAGCCTTTTGAAGCGCGACATCGATACCAAAGACAGGAGCGTCAGACGTTCGAGTAAATCCCAAAGGATTGCCGAGATGGTCGACCACCCAGATGTTCACTTCGGCTGGAGAACTCAAAGGTCGTCGAATCGCAGCACGAGTGCGTCGAGCCACTCGGATTGCTGAATCAAGGAGTGCCTCAACTTCTACGCTCGTTAGTTCAGCGCCGCCCAGTGCCGCACCATTTTGAGACGGGAAGCGATTGACGCCGACATCATTCACCAGAATCTGAGATGGGCCTTCGGCTCGAGTCGTTAGCAAAACACCTGAAGCCGCAGTCCCAAACTCAGCGCCTGCTTTGATGTTTCCATCAAAATACTCGGGCAAAGCCACAAGAAGGGCTGGATCATGAGCGGCACTTGAAGTGATGGGGCTGAGATCAGTATAAAGAAGATCTGAGTATCGAAGACTTTTTCCCAGATTGATATTTGAGGCGACTCGCATTGAAGGAGCTTCAAATCCAACACTGCCCATCAGGGCCACTCGCTCCTCAATTTGATCATCGAAATCAAATACATTTCGATCGAGTGTGTATGTGCCATTGATTTCAACTCCAAGACCACCCACAACATCACCTTCCTGGTAGAGGGGAATGCCTCCTGGATCCGCCGAAAGACCCAGTGGCAGAGAACGAGGACCGATAAGTCCTGCAAACGAAGGTTTGGAAATCGCTGCGCGTCCGTCAGTGAATGAGGCAAGACGTACATTGAGGTCGCTACAGGGTAGTTGAGAAAACTGAACGCCAAAGAGCGGACCCGCAGGCGCTCTCGTCTCTCCCGGATTAAAGTATTCTTGGATAATCTGGCTTGCGGTTCGAGTACTAAAGGCCTGCCCCTGACTACTCAAAAAAGCTCCGGTTCCTGCCTTAGAGATCGCTGCCAGAGTTGAGGGCACACTTTGGGCTTCGAGACCGCCCTGAGCCGAAATCTGTCCGTCAATCGTGACGTTTGCGGCAGCGCCTGTCATTTGATAGAGCGCCAAAACATTTCCCACTCGATCCACGATCGAAATCGTGGCACTTACGTTTTCTTGTAAGGCTGCTCGAATGGTGTTTTCGAGAATGGCTGTTACTTCCTGAGTGGAAAGACTTTGTCTCGAGCAAGATCCGGAGCAATCAAAGTCAGCGCTGCTCAATCCTTCTCGCCGACCACTTTGAGTTTTGGAGCAGGAGCTGAGAAGACTCAAGACCAGCAGAGCCACCACTGGCGTGCGCATCACGGAGAGGCCTTTCGATGGCGACGCTTTTCCGTCTCGAGTTTGATCGATTGGTGAAACCCATGGCATAAACTACACTCCGACCTCACGAACTCACTTGATTCTTGAGACTTATGACAGGATTGGCAATCTTTGAGTTGAGGGTGAAGTTGGTCGCTTGCTTGTTTGGATTGAGAGGCTTGAGAATGGCAATCAACACATGCAAAGGACTCGTGGGTGGAGTGAATAGGATACTCCGTCAATAGCTTGCTTGACTCAAATGAAACATCGCCGACCAGGTAGCGTGACTCACTGCCAGCTGCTGAGGGGCGTTTTTCAATCTGATGGCATAGCTGGCAAGCACCTTGCTCAAACAAAAACTCTTCTGTTTTTCGAGCGGCTTCAACAGGGCTCAATTGTTGCGGATTTTCTCGGGGTCGCCCTGGGATCTCACGGCTTCGGATAGGCTGACTTTGACTCACTCCCTTTGCCTGATAGGTTTTCAAGATAAACGCAAAAACGTCATCGGCCGTTGCATGCGGAACTTCGAGTTCACCTAAAGCTTCATCAAACTGAAGCCCGTGGCAGGAGTGGCAGTGTTGTTCAAAAGCGATTTCGACCATGGTCTCTCGATTGGCGGTTGTTTGATGACAGTCAATGCAAGCCAGTTCCTTAGTCGAGTCTTTCGAGGGAATCCTTCCATCCAAATGAACGGCATGATTGAACTTGAGATTGCTCTGATCTTTTCGCTGAGTGAACTCGGGATGCACCTCAAAGGATTCAATCTGATGGCAGTGAGCGCAAGCCTCAGATGTCTGAAGTGTATGACCTTTAGGCCCGCGGTGCTCAGAGTGGCAGCTCATGCATGAGGGTTCAGCTTCTGACTTTCCAGATTCAATCAAGTGAAGGGGTACGTGCTCAGAGATTGCGTGGCACTCAAGACAAGCGGCGTCCTCGACTTTGCTAAGATCATCTCCATGACAGCTTGAGCAGGAGTTGGTGAGTGTTTTGTGTGCTGAGGAGATCTCGCCTGGGCTCCAAAGAGTTTTGGAGGCTTGAGTTTTGGGCCAAGCAATAAAGAAAATCAACGTCACGGTGACAGCGAGATAGCTGATGGGCCGAATCCATCTGAGTTGGTAGACTGCGTCTACATTTTTCAGATCAGCGCGAATCTTGGATTTGAGATCCACACTTCTTGATTCATCGATCAAGAGATGAAGCTCAAGATGAGGTTTTACGGATTTGACCGTAAAGACAAAGTTATCAATTTTGATCTGATCATTGGTCTGAAGCGGCTTTCGTGCAAACGGTGCGCCATTTAGAAGGCTTCCACCGAGGACTCCTTGATCCTCAATCCAGACTTGTCCGTCTTGGTCAACGAGAGCAGCATGGACGAGCCCCACGAGTCGACCATCGATTCGAATATCTGCAGAAGGCGAACGTCCAATCACGAGACGAGTCGTCTCAAAGACCTGAGTTTGAAAGTCTCGGGAGTGATTGGCTCGAAGTGTTTCGATCGTAAGTGTTAGTTTCACCATCAACCTCGATACACCAGCACAACAACAATATGAGTGATCACGGCAATCAAGAGGGCAAACGAAAGAGGCAGATGCAGGAGTAGCCAAACTTTGAGTTTGATTCCTGTTCTGGTTTCGCGAGCGATGAGGGCAACGACCTCACGTTTCTTCTCAATAATCTGAAGGGCCGTGATCGCATCGTTTCTTTCGCTTTCGGGAAGCTCTGTCATTTGGTGAGGAGCACTGACTTGGTGGGGATCCGGACGAAGCCAGAGAAGTTGCCAGAGAGAGAGAGGCCACTTTGGCTCAAAAGAGTCTCGAAACTTCAAAAACAGATCGCTTTTGTTTGAGGAAAGATCGTCGAGTGCCTTTGACTGAGAGTAAACCTGCTCAATGAGACTCTTGAAATTACCAGCACCTCGGTGGCTCTCGATTTGAGGGGCAAGGGTTTTGTAGTTCACAGCTCCCCAGATTCCACTCAACACAATCACCACCATCAAAAAGTAAGTGAGACCATGGATGTTTAAGCCCATTTCAAATCCGGAATGCAAAGGAACAGCAATAAGGAGCAAAAGTCCCAGCCAAACATGAGCGGAGAGCCATCCTTTGACCGTGGTTCGGTAGGCGTGGTACGAGCGCTTTCGAATTCCAAACCACATGAGATAAATAATGGCGATCGTACATAGTACGCCGACGGTGTATCCATACTCGCTTCCACCGTGGGCCCCACGATCGGGCTTAAAGAGCGAATAGGTGACCATCAAAATCCCAAGCGCGATAAGAGCGAACTTTAACCACCGAAACTTCTCATGAGAAAAAAAAGTCTCCTGGCGCACTTAGTCTTTCTCCTTGAGGCGTTGAATGAGATCTTGGGGTTTCATTCGAATGGCCGCACCGGTGGGACAGATTCTCACACAAGCCGGGCCACCTTTGAGATCGTGGCAGAGATCGCATTTCGCAGCTTTCGCCGGACCTGACTTTTCCTTGGGTGCTGATCCAAGTCCTAAAAACTTAAACAGCAAAGGTGTTCGATCCTCTTCAAGCTCGTGCACGAGTTGAATAACTTCATAGGGGCAGTTGCTTACGCAGTTACCGCAGCCGATGCACGAGTCTTTGATGACGACCTCACCGTTTGGTTGACGCGCTAGAGCGTCCGGAGGGCAATCCGTCATGCAGAGTGGGTTTTCACAGTGTCTGCAGGAAACAGGAATTTGAATGGAGGCAAAAGATTTTCCACCCTTTCGATCCAGACGTGAATGTCCACCATGAGTTGCGGCACAAGCTTTCTCGCACTGATCACATCCAATGCAAAGATTTGAGTCGATGGTCAAAACATTGTCGGCATCGCTCACACCATGGCTCATCATGAAATCAAGAAGTGCCGAGGATTCTAAGCTTTGCTTCTCAGATTGAATGTTTTCAAGTCGGCGCGCGGAAGCAAGGGCTTCGATTGTGGATTTTGTCTCTGGACTTCGTTTGAGGACCTCGAGGAAGTCACCTCGTTCAATCACAATCGTATCGCACGCCACAGCGGCGGAAACACTGGCAGATCTTAGGCTGCCCTCTGGACCCAGGAGCGACATTTCACCCACAATATGACCTACGGGGCAGTAGGTGAGTGTGATGCTCTGGCCTTTGGTATTGAGACGGCTGATTTTGACGGAACCTTTTCTGATCACATAGAGCGCATCACCGACATCTCCTTCTTTGAAAAGAAACTCATTTTTTTTGAAGGACTTGAGTTTGACTCGCTTCACAAGTGTTTGGAGAAAATCCGCATCCACTTTGGGAAAGACCGTTGATTGTAGGGCTCGAAGCACAAAGAGTTCATCGAGTGTAGTCTTCACGGAGGGAACAGACTTCATGAGCTTGAGCATTTGCCTTCGAGGCGTTTCAAGGAGAAGTGCATCTGAACTCACTTTAACAGTGGCCACACGACGTCTTCCTGAAACAAGTCCCATCTCTCCAAAAAATTGACCTGCTGGAATGGTGATGCGGCGTCCATCAGCAAGATCAATGAAGACGGATCCGGAAACAATGCTAAAAAATGTATCGGTAT
>JBEIHI010000061.1:0-11365 GCA_040381435.1 Bacteriovoracaceae bacterium
TTGACGGCTGTCACGGACTCTTTCAGTTCAAAGAGATGGTTGAGAGTCTCTCTTAATCGGCGAACGGAGGTATACACCCTGGTATCATGGACGAGGGGATTGTAGTTCTCCAGCCAGACAAGCTTTGTCATGGACTCCTTATCAAGAGATCCCGGATAAGCGACAAGTAGACTATGCAGTAGCTTGATCAAAACAGGTCGATCCTGAACCAAGATATTTCCCTCTGAATCAAGAAGTCGAAGAAATCTCAAATCAAGCGACCACCGATTGCATAAGCGGGCTTTTTCCTGCGAAGGCTGCATCTTTGAACTTGGACTTAAAAAGAGGCGATACCAGCTTGATTTGGCAGCGCCTGAAAGAGGATCGATCAGCTGACAAAGACTCAACGCTTTCTGTTGCTGCCCCAGCGCTTTCAGAAGCAGCGCCTCTGTCAGAACCAACCACGCTTGATCTTCCGGGCTCTCAACAAAGCTAAACAGAGTCTTGGTCTCCGCAAGCAACTCCTTGGCTCGATCGACCTGTCGAGTTCCGATCGAATTGAGAATCCGACCGATCGCCATCCTGAAGGCAAAGTGATGAATCTCCTGTGAGAGAAAATAATCATAGAGATCCTTCAATTGACCGTCATCAACCTCTTTACCCTCTGCGACTTGAAAGATCAGTCGGTAGGACTGAATCTTCCTCAGCTCAAAGGGAAAGCGCTTCTCGGGAATCTTCATCAAGCGCTCTTCAATTCGTGGGTCAATACTCAAACTACGATGATCAATCCACTGATACTCAAGGAGGGGAGTCAGAAACTCGAGGCAGTCCAAGTCTAGAGCAAACTCTGGAACACTCAGCTGATCCGTCGGATCTCCATTGGCAACCGCCTGAAGCCAATTCCGGAATGCTTCGACCAAAACGAGATAATCATTCGAAAGTCGCTTGGATCGACACATCGCCTGAAGCGCATCTAAAACCTCAACCACGGCTCCTACTGAAAGGCGAAAAGGAAGACTTCGCCAATAACAGGAAAAAATAAACTCTGAGATGTCTCCTTTCAGAAGATCGCCCTTTTCCTTTTGGAAGATCTGATCAGCCTGCCGAGCTTTTCCCTGAAGAAAGAGCGACTGGCTTTTGATGGCACTGAACTGAAATGCCGTAAAAGCGTTAAGCTCCGAGGGATCGACTTGATTGAGAACAAGGGTATGCTGCAGAGTCTGCGGAAAATGCCCCAATCGATTGTAGAGACTTGTAATCTGATTCACGAAATTGGTTCCATCACTCTTCAGCTTTCTTGTGCGAAGAAGTTCTTGATAGATCTTGGCACATCGCTTGGATTCCTCATCGTCACCCAAATCGAGTGCAGCATTGAGGATTTCCGAGAGACAGCTGAGAGTTGTTCGATCATCCAAACCCTCGCTCAGGCAAGTTTCAAAGGCTGACTTGGCAAGCTGAAGAGCCTCAGGAAGATCGCTTTCCAAAATTCGCTTTCGACTGCTGAGACAGGCTTGAATGAGGCATCGAGGTCTTGGAAACTTCATAAGCAAACTATGGTTGTGGACCAAAAGCGCTTCAAACTCATCCCAACGATTGAGCCGAGTCACAATCCAGAGCTCACTCGCCGCCCAATCCGCTCGAACTTCATCAGATGTCTCCGAGGAAAATGACTTTTGAATATGTCTGAGTTCCTCGAGTGAGGTCTCCGGCTCTAGCAAACAGAGCCGGCGCCAGTTCCAGGCCTCGACATTCAGACTCTGCCAAAGATCTTGCGAAATTCCCGACCCTGTTTGAAAACGAAAATTCTGATACAGAGCAGGAAGAAGCATTTCAAGCTCATTGACGGCCTCGATCTTTCGATCAAGCCGTTGAAGCTGCCAGCAAAACTCTTCGCGCAAAGAGAGATCAGATTCTGCGGCGAGATCTTTAGCCATTTCTTCGCGAAGATGGCTTCGGTGATCACCATCCCCAACGAGACTCTGAATCCAAATCTTTGCTGCGGCGTTGAGGCGATATCCAGCCAACACACTAGGGTCTATCGAGTCGACAATGGCTGTCTGTTCCAAGAATGTGAGATCAGACCTCTCCATCTGACTCAAAAAGAACGATTCTGAATCCGGACGACGGCTTTCACACAAACTCGTCTTTTGCAAAACCCGAAGGAGATCATCCGAGAGAGTCGGCAATAGCTCGTTCCAGTACTTTGTGAGGGAGCTCTCATGAGAGCCAGATTGCAGAAGCAATCGCAGGAGATAGGAGTTGCCACGCGAAGCTTTCCAAAGATCTTCAATCGTGAGGTGCCTGTCTGGAAAATGCTTCTCAACAAGCTGGCTCACTTCCGATTTGGAAAGACCCGTATAAGACCAACATGAGACCTCAAACGCAAGATCAGTCGGAATCTTGGGAATTCGATTAACCGTAGCAATAACTCGAAGAGCCGAAGAGAAATCCTTGAGAGCTTGATAAAAAGGCGAAGGCTCATCGACTCGATCAAGATTATCAATCAAAAGAATCAAGTCCTTACTCTCAAGATGTTTGGCAATATCAGAATATTCAGGAGCCTTGGATCGAACGCCCAAAATCTGAGCGAGCAGCTTTACAAAATCGGATGGAGAGACCCTTTCTGATCGTACATCAATCCAGAGAGCATTTTTTCCAAGATCTTCGAGGGCACGAAATGTCTGCTTAAGAAAGCTGGTTTTTCCGCAATGCGGTGGAGCTTGAAGCAAGCTCACAATACGCCCCTCATTCGATCGCTTGATAAACCGATCAATCAAATCTGTTTGCAAAAGCAGACTCGGACTCATTCGCCGCGCCTCAACAGCGCTGATGGACTTAACCGAGCCTTCGGAGAGGGGAGCCATTCACCACATGTTATGCAACGGGTAGGCCATTCAGTCTATTAGCAATATCAGGGACTTAGGTTGCACTTGATGTCCAGCAGATGTCCCGCTTTAGGGGCGCGATCTAAGAAGATCTTCCCAATTTTTTGAAGGTAGGTCGCAGTGCGGACAGTCGATCGTTTTTAACACCGTAGAGAGTCACGGGATGTGATCTGCCCTCAATCAGATGGGTTCCCAGATCCTCAAAGCCAGCCTTCATTTCTGTACCCAAGAGAAGAAATGTGGGCTCATCGACGACTAAGGCGCAGCCCAAATGTTTGGCCATCTTTTCGAATCTCGCAGCCAGGTTCACAGTGTCAGAAATCACCGTGGCTTGCATTCTCTCTGAATATCCCAAAGTCCCCAAGATCATATCCCCCTGTGAGATCCCAACACCGATCTTGAGCTCAAAGGAACCAAAGAGACCACCGCCCTGCATATCTTCCACATGGTGCAAAATCTCTGAGGAGCAGCGATACGCTGAATGAGCCCCCTCTGGAAAAATCGCAAAAACGCCATCACCCATGATGTTGTCAATCCATCCCTTATGAGCCTCAATGATGGGGGCAATGGCTCCGAGGTAGACATTGAGAGTTCGAAAGACCAAGTCTGCGGGAGCCAGTTCTGCAAGCCGGGAAAAGCCTCGAATATCGATAAATGCAACAGCATAAGTTCCTCGGTGACTGTCTCCGTGCTTCAGAGAAGCAAGATTAGAAACGCCCAACTCTTGAAGAACTTTTTCAGGCACAAAGCGTTTGTAAACACTGGCGAGCTTCAAAACTTGTTCATTCGCTTTGAGAGCTTCAGCGTGAGCGCGACTGCTGAGATCAGCAGCCTTGATGGCACTGTCAAACTTCTCCTTGAGTGTTCTGAATTGGCGATGTCCAGCAGCGATCCAGATACTAACAATGAGTCCCGCGATCAAACCTGCGAAACCAAAATCAGCAAGGATATTGGCATAACTGCCAAGCCAAACAACTCCAAATGTCAGAAGGCTTGCCACCAATAGGGGAATCCATGAACCCAGCCAGTTCCCCCCCTCATAGGCGATAAGGATTTTATAAATGGGAATTGATGAGAGCTCACCGATGCGCATCACTCGGACATCGGCAGGTCTAAATCCTTGGCTCGCTGGAATCGAGGCGTAGTGACCCATCGTATTAGCTACGATATTATCCCAGTTATCGGCGAGCGCTTGCAGTTCATCCGGGTGAAGGCCATCGATAACGGGAGAGAAGTTAAAGACAAGCTCTCCGTTGGGCCCCATTTCCTTGAGCTGATCCACACGCGTTACCTTGGAGTACACCGCGGTCAGTGCGCTAAGCTTTGAGAAAAGACCCGCTGTGGAAAGAGTATTCGTCACCAAAAGGTTCACAAACTTTCCGAGAACTTCTTCACTGAGAGACTGAGCTCCAACCTCAAAGCAGAGCTTTGGGTTACCCGTTTTTTCAATGCAAGCTTTGGTGAATCGTGCATCAAAGATTGTTGAAACAAACCTCTCTTCCTGCTCGAGGTATCGAAGGGAAAGTCCACAGCTTCGAACAAGATCTTCGAGATCAATCTCAGGATGATGGCGCCGCAGATAAACAAGATAGGGCCGATAAACTCGACAGCTAAAATGCGTCCGCTGAAGACGAAGCTTCTCTTCCGTTGACTCGTCGGTAAGCACCAAATCCCCCAAGCACTATTATACAGCCTGGGATTGAGCTGACCGACCCACAATCTAATCCATTGAAATGACTGTATTTTTAAGCAACAAGAAGAGCGTCCCGTTGATCTCGCTGAATCAAATCTCTCAGCGGGGATCCCACCTTCTCATGGTGCTCTCGATCATTGGGAAACATCATCATGCAGATCACATTGCCGTACTCGGGGTGATCTGCAGTTCGGTAGGGAACAAAGCCCACTCTTGAGTACAACCGATCGAGCGGCTTATTGCAGTCAAGCAACCAGACCTCAACATTTCGTGTTTGACCGAAAACAAACATTGCTTTCATGAGAGCGACGCAGACGTGAGTCCCTCGATACTCAGGATCGACGATTAGCTTTCCCGCAATCGCGATCTTGCCAAAACAGAATTGGGAAAACTCCTCAATCTCATAGAGATCCTCATGATCAATGGGACCTTCTCCCACAATGTTGACTCGGCTCGTTCCCACCAATCGATCATCTTCAAAAGCTCCAAAGATCAATCCACTCTCATCCATCTCATCGAGAACCATCTTTCTCGAATGATCGGGGGCCTTGGTCCCACGTTTCATTTCCTCAATATAGACTTGATATCGCAGGTGAAAGGCTTGCGCTCTTTCGGCTTCGCTTTTGAGTTGTCTTACTTGAATCATGACTGACTCCTTTCGAAGCCAGAATTACTGAACACCGGATTGAAACTCAGCTGACACTCTCTGACACAGACTGACATTGAGAAGGGCTGTAATGCCCCTAAAGGACTATAGAAAAGGGGGGCTCTAGGAGTGTCAGGCGATGTCAGACGACGTCAGTGCTCTTTATGAAAGCAAGCCCTTATCTCTAGGGCATGTGGATCACAAGATCACCCAAACAACTCAACAAGAAAGGACACCAAATATGAAAACACCTACAAAATATGAAATCGTTCGAAAAGCCTGGTTCGAAAAATTCATGGAGGCAAACATTAAATCCAAAGCTGTTCAACGAATGGCTTCGGGAGATTTCACCAAAGATCATTATATCGGAATGATGCAGCAGATTTATCTGCAGGTCCGCGAAAACCCCTCGCTCCAAGCTCTTTCGACCTCCAAGTTTCGAGGAGCTCAGCGAGATATCATCAAGATGTACCTCAAGCACGCAGTCAGTGAGGTCGGACATGATGATCTCGTCCTTGATGATCTCAAAGCCTTGGGAGTTGACGTCTCAAAGATGAGACACCAAAAGCCAATCCCTTCAGTCGCCGCCTGTATTGCCTTTCCCTATTGGGCGATCCATCAATTGAATCCCATGACCTACTTGGGATTCATCTTTCATCTCGAAGCGATGCCCACCAATTCCGGCAATAGATATATGGAGATGCTCAAGGCCAAGGGCATTCCCGAGTCTGCAATGACGTTCATTCAAGAGCATGCCACCGTGGACATCGCTCACAATAAACTCATGGCGGAGTACCTCGAAGTCGCTGTGCAAAACGAAGAAGATTTAGAGGCGGTGATTTATGGAGCCAAAGTCGGTGCCGAACTCTATTTCAAAATGGTCGATGAAACTTTTGAATGGGTCGACAATCAAAAACCAAGTTGGGGGATTGAGCCCTCGGAGGTAGTAACGCTTGAGGAGAGCCACTCTCACGTCGCCTTTTTGGTGGACAGTCGATCTTCAGATTTTTCCTCTTCCCCCCTTGCGGCATCAGTCGTTCGCTACTAGAGAGAGCGGCATGCGGAGTCTTTCTCTCGTTGCAATGATTGGGGTTTGTTTTCTAGGCTCGGGCTGTGGCTCTTCGACGAATGAGCCACGGCCTCCCGAGTTCACATTCGAGCCAATAAGCCCGAAGTCGGACTTTTCAAGACTTATGGCGGAGAGAGATCAATTACAGGTCCGATCCATCGAGACACTCACAGGCAAAGAAAAAATCTTTCTTGTGGCCGGGGGAAGCGACTCAGCAAACTTTGCTCAACAAGTTATCGATCAGCGCAGACATTGGATGGGTTTGGGTTTTTCTTCTGATGAGATCGCCTGCTTCTATGTTAGGCCGACTCTTTCGGCAATGTACCGCGACCTGAAACAGTATCGAAGATTCTCTCAGAGTCCTGATCAAATAGACTGGACTTCGCTCTACTCAAGCCTGGAGCGGAACATTCAAAACCTGGAGACACAACTCAAACTCGGCGATGAGCCTTCACTGCCTCAGTATTTTTCTAACTGAATATCCAAACAGGAGAGCTTGCCTTCTCTGTCCGTCTCGAGCTGGTGGATCCAGTGATGCTATTCCGAATGTTCGCAGCCACAAATCTCACTCAGAGTCTTTGTCCCCATTCAAGTGGACATTCACAAAATCAATCATCACAAACGTCTGATCCCTTTTTTCATATGGAAAAATTGCTTTTTCATTTCAGTATTTGATAATGACGCGGTCTCGAAAGAGCGGCCATGCGCCGAAAACCAACAAAGGAGTCATAGAATGAAAAACTTATTTTACACTTTAATGAGCTTAGGTCTGAGCTCGAGCATCTACGCTCAGAGCGGAAAAGTCATTATCGGATCCAACTCTCAAGAAATCACCCTCGAAGCTTTTGAGCTCATGAGCATCAAAGAAACCTCGAGCGTTTCAAGCAAGGTCAACAACTTCTTCGTTCCCGAGGCGTCCGCTCAGGATTTCTCAACGCCCGCGGATGTTGTCGAAGCCTACACACAGTTTCAAACTCTTTTCAGTCAATCGGCGACTGCTCGAAATCGCGCAATCAGCAATCCCTGTTTTTACTCAGATATCATCACCGCGGTGGCATACCCCAATCACGGCCACAAGCTGAATTGGGATACTCAAGATCCTCAATTCGACTTGGCATCCGACATTCTGGAGAACGCCGTAAGCCTTAGAAAATCCACTCACTGCATACCTCCCACCAACAGTCGATGCTGCAAAGACTCTTCAGGAACGCCTCACTGTGACACAGTCATGACGAATGCTTCTTGTCGAGTGGACGGCTCCAATAATTGCGAGCACGGTTCTACCATTTGTAACTAACCATTCGGGGACGGTGTGACATGTTGAATTTAACACTGCTTTTTGTTCTAGGACTGAATCAGCCAAACGAAGACATGTTGGGCCGTCCCCATGATCTTGTATTCTCTGCGGTCGTGACTGAATCGAACAGTCATCAGGAAACCACCGCTTTGATTCACCTCAAGGAAATGGAGTATCCGACCTATGATCTACTCCAGCGAAAAATCTACTCGGAGATCATTCTTGAGCGCCCCTCCGATGCGATCTCGTATGTGGTGGGATACTTTGTGCTTCCCGCACGATACGCTGAGCCTCCGACTGAAAGGATTTTTCCAGTCGTCGGAGAGAGACGGGCGGGAACGTTAAAGTTACGATTTGATGGTCACATTGAATTTGAGCGCGTCAAACGACGCGAGGATTTTATTCCTCACCAGCACTCAGTCACTGTCAGATGGAAGGGCACCAAACCAAGCAATCTTGAAATCATCGATCTTGAAATTAAGGGGATTCCAGCAATCCAAACCATTCAATCGTTGAAACGCGAGGAAAAGAGCGACCTCACGCTTGAAGAAACAAAATACACCGGCACCATCAATCTTGGCGGAGGGAAGGAAGTCGGGGCGCTTTGGTTTTGGTCGATTACGGGCTCTTCCCAGATTCCGAGAATTGGTCTTTTTGCATTCAGTCCCGAAAGTAAAATGAAAGCAGTGGCTTCGCTGGGGCGAGATCGATCTAACCTTGAGAAATTTCTCAAAACGTTTAGCCGCCTTGAGAAGAGTTTTGGAATCGCTCGACTTCAGGAACATTTCTATCTGGATAGCGCCAATCAATCTCGCGAGGTTCAAAACCAAATGGAGTCGATTATTCATCAAGAGTTTCCAAGGACCCTCACCGTCCCAAAATATTCAGAACAGGGCATTGAAATCTTTGGCTACTGGAAAGCGATCCTGGGAATCGGATGCGGCCTGGTTAAAACAAGCCATCTTCCGCTTATCGCTCAAGGTACTTCCGCGCCGTCTGAACTTTTCTATGGTTACAGCATGAACTCTTCGGGTCGTTATGTTCGGTATCGCGAGATTCAGCTGAAGACCTTTTCTCCAAATGACTCTCGAGCCTCATTCGCTCAAACCACTTGGCTCATGCGCTCTGAGGCGATTGAGCCCTTTGAGATGAAAGAGGACCGCTGACAGCCATTTCTTGGTTTACGGCAAAAAACATTCAGCCTGACAACTGCTATGCGCTCCAAAGGGAAGAGCCGGTGGGCGAGCTGTCCATCGGGTCCCAGAGACTCTCATCCGGTTAGCATCGAGCAAGCCGATCACACCTCCGGTCCGATTCCCGTCGCCTCCAGGAAACGTCGCTTCGATGACACTGCTCCGAATTTGTAACACCGTTGCGTCGGGACGGACAAGACCGACTCCTCCCAAAAGGCCACCAGTAACCTGAGATCCAAACAGCGATGAATTCGTGAATGAGTTATTGATATGAACGTCAGTGAGAAAAAGGGCCTCTCCAACCAATCCACCCACCTCGAGTCCTGTAAAGGCGCCAGAAGTTCGTGCATTCGAAATGAGCACACGGCCCCCTGTTCGCCCAACAAGTCCGCCCACAGTGAAGTATTGCCCTGCGATTTGACCGTTGAAACTGACGTCCCGCATATAAACTCCCCCTCGACCCACAAGACCACCTAGGCCCAAGGCGCGGTCACCTCTGAGGTCTAAATACTCACCCTGAAATGTTCCCTGAATGATACCCGATGCCTGAACATTCACGAGATCTGAATTCCCGGCGCCAATCACTGCACCCATTCCGGCATCATCATCCATCCGAACTAGACTCAGACGGCCAGAAAAGTTTGAAACCTGAAGCCCTCTCACTATGCCATACCCCCTCGCAGCCAAAGCACCTCCGGCCTGTGTGGCTTCGACTGAGAATCCCTCAAGATTCAGGTCTTGAATGACGGTAGAGTCGATCTCCCGAAAGAGTCCCACTCGATCTCCGGAGACAGACAAGTTTCGAATGGTATGATTGTTTCCATCCAGTCGGCCGTAGCGATAATCCAGGGGTTGATACTGCGCCAGCTGACTGAGATCGAGATCAGCGACAAGACGATAAGATCGATTGGAGCGAATGGCTAAAAACTCCTCCACCGAAGCGATATCAATTGGAAGAACTCGAAGAGTCCTTCGAAAGGATTCCGTTAATCCCCGCGCATCCGCAACTTCGAAGGCAATCTCAAAATCCCCAGAGAGTGCTAGATCCTGTGGTAGAAAGCCGATTTGGTAGGGAAGGCTACTTGGTAAATAACTAGGAACTCGCTGGACAACATTTGTGATTCGAATTCGATGAGTCAGATCACCGTCAATGTCATCAATCACTCGAACTCCAAAATCAACGCTATTGAGCGCTGTTCCAGTGCGAACTTCAAGAGGCGGCAGTGCGCGAATGCGCGGATCGTAGACTTCCCCTCCAAAGTAAAGGACGGGCCTGGTGGTATCTCGGATAATGTCGGCAAATGCCGAAGTTCTATTACCCGCTGAGTCGACTTGAAAGAATTCAAATCTTTTCACTCCATCAGGACCCTCCTGAAGACTCAGGACTTTTTCGAAAACGCCATCGACACACTCGACATCTGAGATGTTTTGATTGAGATAAGCGCTCGTAATCTGGACCGGTAGCCCTCGTTCGCAGGTTCCGGAAACTGCGGCCTGCAGCCCAAAGATTTGATTCCATGATGCAACAGTCAACGCAGGAGCGAGAGAGTCTTTGAAGAAAGAGACAGAGACCTCCGCCTCATTTCCTAGATCATCCATCCCATTGGCACGGATTTCGCGAGGACCATCGGCACCGATAAGACGTCCCGTCAGATTGAAGTGCCCGTCATCTCCGCACTCTCCTGAAGAGGCAATCTCAACTCCCTCTCCAGCATTGATAGAAATCTCAGAGTCTTTCTCGCAATCAAGACTCAGAATAACCTCATCTCGATAACTCCCCGCGGAAAGAGGACTTTGCAACGCGAACGGCGTTACTTGCGTATCGCGAATCAAGGAAGAGGAAGCCGTAACTTCATTCATGATCACAGAGTATTGAATGACCCCATCAACCCCAGAGAGCTCAGCAGCGACGGCAAAACGACCATTCAAACACTTTGTGCTAAGAGCTGATGCAATGCCTTGACCTTCGAGATGAACGCGAGCGCCCTCCACATTGCAGCTTCCTGTCACTTCGACCCTGTTCTTAAACCGCTGATCTTTAGCAGGACTATCAATACTCAATTGAGCAACTGTTGGCTCAATGACTGGGGGTACCGGATCCGGATCCACAATTTGGAGTGCTTCATCAGAGCACGCGGACATGGCCATGCTCACTGTCAGTCCAATCATCAATCCCATCTGCTGAAACGACAACTTCAAAGTCATAGAAACCTCCTGCTGACATCGAACACTGCAGTTTCAATGCCCTGTTTTAAGCGGTTTTAAGGGAGTTTTAGGGGGTGACCATTGTCCCCATTCAAGTGGACAGCCAAAAGTTGTCAGTCCTTCTTCAATCAGACTTCGTGGCTCATGCGCTCTGAGGCGAGGATTCCATGATGAAGTCATTCTTTTCGAGAACCACCTTTTCTTTAGGAAGCACAAGAAAAGGGCGATATCATTCGTGCAATGTTACAGGATCTTTATCGAGATCGTGGATGAGCGAATCCTCAATGCAGACATCAAACGAAGTTTGGAAAGGCGCTTGGAGACACTCAACCTCACGATTGAAATGTGGGAACAGGCGCTGGCCGATTTACTTGAAGACCTTTGCCGCTGCCAAGAAA
>JBEIHI010000062.1:0-11222 GCA_040381435.1 Bacteriovoracaceae bacterium
GATGATTTTTTTGAGGAAGCGCTTGGTGCTCTTGTAACTGCAGTGCTCCGACCACATGACACCAATCATCTGAAGCTCTGTTTCGGACGGCTCACGCTTGAGCGTCGAAACAAGATGCTCGTACTCTCTGGAACTGAGGCCCACAAGTGATGCCAATTTTTGGATTCGCTCACTCATTTCAAATTCTCCACAGCGTTTTTCCACAAGAGCTGACCATCCATGAGCTTTAAGTCTTCAAACGAAGCTCGCTCAGGATGCGGCATCATTCCCAAGATACTGCCCTTGCCATGCTTTCGATAAACTCCAGCGATGTTTTGATGTGAGCCATTGATATCCTCAAGATACGTCAGCGCGGGCTTCACTTCCGACACATCAATCTTTTGAATCTGATAATTTCCAAACTTGTGAGCGACGGGAAACCTCAGAATTTTTCCATGATCACGTGGGCAAAACCACGGAAAGGCTTCGCCACTAACCTTGAGCTCCACAACTCGTGAAACAAACTTTAAATGAGAGTTCACCGTCAAATAACCGGGAAGAAGTCGAGCCTCTAACAAAATCTGAAACCCGTTGCACAAACCCAAACAGTGAGCACCGGCCTCAATAGCATCTGACAACCCCATGATGGCTGGACTTTGTTTGGCAATAGCTCCCGCTCGAAGATAATCTCCGAAACTAAATCCACCCGGGATGACAATAAGATCATATTGGCCAACCTTGAGTTCATCCTCATGCCAATGAAAGCTCGCAGAAATTCCATTTTGATTTTGCAGGGCGCGCAGAGTGTCTTGATCACAATTGGAGCCAGGAAATCGGATGACTCCGGCGCGAATCACTTGAGAACCTCGACTTCGTAATTTTCCATCACGACATTGGCGAGAAGCTTCTGCGCCATTTCTCGTCCCAAGCTTACCGCTTGAGCCTCAGACTCAGCCGTCAGCGTCACCAAAAAAAGTTTTTGGACATGAACAGACTCCAGAGTCTTAAAGTTGAGTCGCTTGAGGGAACTCCCAATCGCTTCGGCTTGAGGATCCAAAATTCCTTCTTTAAATCCGACACGAATGCGCAGCTGAAATTTCATCATACGGCCAACCTCTTTTCCAAACGAGCCAGGACCTCACGGTATCCACTCATGAGATCTCCCAAATCAAAGCGAAAGCGATCTTTATCCAATTTCTCTAAAGTCTTTTTGTCCCAGAGCCTGGAGGTGTCTGGAGAAAACTCATCCGCCAACAGGACTTTGCCCTCAGCGTCCTTTCCAAACTCCAACTTGAAATCCACCAAGATCAAACCCAGCTCATCAAACAGCGGAGACAAAACAGCATTCACTCGCAGTGCTTGGCGACGACACTCCGTCAAATCCTGAGCATGGACTCCGTAAAACGAAGTCAACAAATCCTCGGAAACCTGAGGATCTCCTTTTTGATCGTTCTTCAGATACCATTCAACAAGAGGAGGATTCAGAAGTGCACCTTCGGGCTCTCCCAAACGACGCGCCAAAGATCCCGCCATTCGATTTCGAACGACCACTTCCACCGGAAGCATGCTCAGCTGTTTGGTCTCAAAGGAACGATCATCAACACTTCGAACAAAGTGAGTCGGCACCCCGTTTTGGGTGAGATAGCGAAAAACCAACGTGCTCATTTTGATGTTGATGGCGCCTTTACCCTCAAATTCCGCTTTCTTTTGAGCATTAAAAGCGGTGGCAGAATCCTTGAAATAATGGATAAGCGTCCCCCCTGGGGCTTTAAACACGATTTTAGCCTTACCTTCGTAGAGCTTTTGACCGTAATCCTTGGAGGGGGCCGTCACGACGAGATCACTATAGAAAATGCCCTCTACCTTGGCAACGATTCGAACTATGAATTGATCAGAAAATCATGAGTCGTTAGCGTCGGGGCCTATGAGGGAAGGACCCATGGAAAGCAGCAAGCCTGAAGACGCCAAAGAAGCCCAAAAAGAGGCTTCTACCGCTCACGGCACCCCCATGATGAGACAGTGGTCTGAGCTCAAAAGTCAGGCTAGCTCCTCGCTGTTGTTTTTTCGATTGGGAGATTTTTATGAGCTCTTCGGTGATGACGCCAAACAAGCTGCTCCTTTGATGAATGTGGTTTTGACATCACGAAACGCCAAAGATGCCAACGCGATTCCTCTGTGCGGAGTTCCACTGTCTCAGTTCGAACACTATGTGAGCAAAGTTCTCGATGCGGGATGGAAAGTTGCGTTGGCTGAACAAACAGAAGAGCCGAAGCCCGGAAAATCTCTCGTTCGTCGAGAGATTGTTCAGTGGCTCACCCCTGGCATGAGATTTCTGCCTCACGAAGAACGTCCTCACTATATCGCAGCTCTTTCTATGCAGTCCGATCAGTGGGTGCTTGTGGCCGCTGATGTCGGCACAGGAGATTTTCGAGTTTTTCGAGGACATCAACTGAGTGAAGTCGTTGAGCTGATCGAGCGCTTGCCCATTGAGGATCTAAGAACTTTTCAGAATCTCTCGGTGACTTTGCCCGTCAAAAATATCGAGCCGATTCATCTCATCACTGCGGCTGAAGCTGAGGTTTTCATTCTGCAAGGCCTGAACTTGGTCACACTTGCTGATGCTCCGACCGAGTCCAAATCAGAACTCCAGGTTTTGGGCAGCCTCCTCAAAGTCATTGCTGATGCCCATCCTCGGGAGCGACTTCGCTTTCGAGCTATCGGAAACGATGAATCAGCTGTGATGATGTCCGCGGCCACTCGAAAAAATCTCAATCTGTTTGAACCTGCAGGCAAATCACTCTTTGATTTTATGAACCAAACGACGACGGCGTTTGGTCGACGTGAGCTCAAACGCCTTCTTGCTGAGCCCACCAAAAATCAGGATCTGATTTCTCACCGACAAGGCTTGGTTCAGTTCTTTAAAACGAATTCGTTTATTCGGAAAAAATTTCGAGAGCGATTGAGATCAGCTCTAGATTTTCATCGCCTCCTGAGAGGTAGACTCCACGCGAAGCAAATTTTCCGATTTCATGAGAGTCTCAAAGCTGCTCTCGAGGCCATTCAAGTTTTGGGTGGCCAGCATCCGACACTTGAGCGAGCACTCGAAGCCGCCAAGATGCTTACTCCTTTCTCCGAGCGTCTGCAGTCGACTCTTCAGTGGTCTGATCAAGAGGACGCAGGATGGATTCAAAGCGGAGTGCTGAGCGATCTGGATGAACTCCGTGAGCTTCAAAAAAATGCAGGAACGGTTTTGGCACAAATTGAAGAAAGCATGCGCGCAGAAACCAAGATCTCAACACTCAAAGTGAAGTTTCATCAGGTCTTTGGTTATGTCTTTGAAGTTACGGCTACTCACAAAGATAAAATTCCAACCTCGGCCCGTCGAATTCAAACACTTGCCAATGCTGAGCGCTTCAAAACAACTGAACTTCAAGCTGTTGAGGAAAAGCTCTTAAGCCTCGAGTCTCGAGTTCGTGAAGCTGAGAGTGCTGAGATCAAGCGATTGGCTCAACAGATCGAAGAAAACCTTGGCGCGATTGAGAGCCTTGTGACCATTTTATCCGAGCTTGATGCGGCTCAGAGCCTTGCTGAAATCAGCGCAACGCACGGTTGGACCATACCCGTCACATCAAATAGCGCACAAAGCGTCTTTGATCTGAAGGACGGAGCTCACCCGCTCACCCATCCGTTTGTTCCTTTGAGCTTTGCTTTGGATTCTCACAAACAATCTTTGATTTTGCTTACCGGCCCCAATATGGCCGGAAAGAGCACGCTCATGAGAGTGTCTGCCCTGTGTGCATTGCTGCATCAAATCGGCTCTGACGTGCCCGCTCAGACGTTTGAAGCCAGCTTGTTTGATCGCATCATGTGTCGAATGGGCGCGCAAGACGACTTAGTCTCCGGACAAAGTACGTTCTTTGTGGAAATGAAAGAAGTTTCTCAAATGATTCAAGGAGCCAGCGCCAAAAGCCTCTTGCTGTTTGATGAGATTGGTCGCGGAACTTCAACCTTCGATGGAATGGCGCTGGCTTGGGCAATTACGGAAGCTGTTCATGATCTTCGATCTCTGGGAATTATTGCCACTCACTATCTTGAAATGGCCGCACTCGAAGATCAGTGCGCTCGCTTGAAGGCCTATCACTTAGGTGTTGAGGAATCGAAAGGTCAACTTCTCTTCACCCGACGACTGCAATCGGGCCCCGCTTCAAGAAGCTATGGAATTCAAGTCGCTCGACTTGCTCAATTGCCGGAGGGAATTTTGCGGCGAGCCCAAGAGCGACTTCAAAGTCTTGAAGAAGCGCCCAAGGCAAAGTCAAAGCAACTCAAACTTTTCCAGTTTCCTTCTCAGTCTGATCGGAGTTGAGCATGAGTCAGGCGATTGGACGATGTTACGATCTTCAAAGCCTCTTTCAGCGACTCAACAAACTTTATTTTGATGGCAGTCTTGAGCTCGAAGTTCGCTGGTCTCAGCGAGAAGTTCCTCGTGCCACTCGCAAAGTGATCCTGGGCCGATACATGCCCGAAGCCAAACTCATCGTTCTTTCTCGCCGGCTGGATAATCCGCGCGTGCCACTTTACTTTGTAGAGCATGTGCTGTTTCACGAGATGCTTCACGCCGTCTTTCCGCGAGACGATCATCGTATGCATACGGAATCATTTAGAAAATTTGAACGGATGCACCCTGATTACGAGCGAGCCCTAGAGTGGGAGAAAAGCTCGATCAAAGTTCTTTTTGAAAAGTCTCAGATCAGCTTACCGCTGTGACACTTAAGAATTTTTTTCGTCGTCTTTTTTGGCTTCGTCTTTTTTGGGAGTCACGTCAATCGCATCAGGCTCTTTCATCGATTTCTTGAAATTGCGAATGCCCTGACCAATGCCTGCACCCAATTGAGGCAATTTGGAGGCCCCAAACAGTAAGAAAAGAATTCCAGCTAAAATGATAAGTTCTGTCGTACCTAATCCAAACATCGCTAATCCTCTGTCAATCTCTGCAGTCTTTTGCATCTGTGAGTATTCTCTCACATCACTATCTTTCGAACCAGACTTGACGCGCCAAGTCATCGAAATTTCTCAATCAAATGAGGGATTTTCGGTAGACTGACCTTGCATGCAGTCTAGCATCAAAGCGGAGCGAGGGGCTAAACCCTTAGGGGCTATTATTTTAATCGTTGTCGGTCTCTACACTCTTTTGAGTCTGGTGACTTATTCCGAAAGTGATCCTTCATGGAACTTCTCAAGTTCTGATGTCGACAAGATTCACAATTGGGGAGGACTCGTTGGAAGCTGGTTTGCCGACTCACTTCTACAGATCTTTGGAGTCGTGGCCTATCTTCTGACCTTCGGCGCAATCTTGGCTGGAGTGCAACTACTCAGATCAAAAACGATTTTGATTTCTGAACTTGCTCGCAAAAATCAAAAGCCCCATTGGGCCATTCCAACAGCGATTGCCATCATGGCGCTTTGTCTCTCAGGCCTGCTTTCCATGATTCCCGTTGAAATCTATCACGAGCTCTCTCTTGGTGGAGTCCTGGGATTTTTGCTCGCAAAAGCTTCTGTGTGGGCTTTCAGCTCTGTGGGTGCCGTGATTATTTTGATGGGAGCTCTCTGGGCAGGGCTCTTTCTTCTGACCGATCGAATCTGGGTGGACCAAGTTCTCAAACTTCCCATGGGTGAGTGGATGAAGAGTCTCAAGGCAAGCATCGCAGAGTGGAGAGGCGAAACTCTTGATGCTCTTAAGTCCATCAAGGCTGTCAAAAAATCGGGACCCCAGGTCCACCAAATCAAAATGGATGCGGCAAAGGCCGATAATCCAGCGAGCAAATCTCCCGAGAGCGCACCTCTTCAGAAAAAACTCGAAGATCTCTTTAAGAAGCGTTCTGAAGAAAAATCAGCCCATGCTGTCGATGCCAAGACAGGTGAAGTTTTGGAAACCAAGAATCTGCGTGAGGAGCCTGTTGAGTTTGGAGCCAAGTCGGCCTCGCGAACTGAGCCCAAGGTTGTTGTGCCTCGCGAGATTCCGCATAAGAAACGATCTGCGGAAAAACGAGAGCTTGGAAAGTTTGAACTCCCCTCGCTGCAACTTCTGGATCTTCCGCAGGAAACGGGTTTTGAGATTTCCAAAGAGGAACTCATCGCCAATTCTCGAGCGCTTGAGCAAAAGCTTTTGGACTTCGGAGTTCAAGGTCATGTGTCAAACATTCGACCGGGTCCAATCATTACGCTCTATGAGTTTGAGCCCGCTGCTGGCGTCAAAGTGAAGAACATCCTGAATCTCACCGATGATTTGAAGTTGGCCATGAAGTCGACCTCGATTCGTATCTTGGCTCCGATTCCTGGAAAAGCCGCTGTTGGAATTGAGATTCCCAATCCGCGGCGACAGCCTGTTTACTTACGAGAGATTCTCCAGTCGGCATTGTTTCAAAACTCTCAAAGCCCTCTCATCATGGGGATGGGAAAGAGCACATCCGGTGAGCCCTATGTGGCTGATCTCGCCAAGATGCCTCACCTTCTGATTGCGGGAGCCACGGGATCTGGAAAGTCGGTCGGACTCAACGCCATGATCGTAAGCATGCTCTTTAAAACAGCACCTGAGGACCTCAAGTTCATCATGATTGATCCCAAGATGCTTGAGCTTTCTGTCTATGATGGAATTCCGCATTTGCTTTTGCCAGTGGTGACAGATCCCAAAAAAGCGGCGCGCGCTCTAGCCTGGGCCACCAAGGAAATGGAGCGCCGATACAAGCTGATTTCGAGTTTAGGCGCTCGAAATCTCAAGTCCTACAATGAGAAAGTTGAAAAGCTTTCAGCCGACGAACTGAGGCAGGAACTTCAGCGAGCCGCTGAATCCGAAGCAACCACATCCGCGATCTTCCAAGATGCCGAGGAAGAAGCACAGAAGGCTTTGCAAGATGCCGCTCTTCAAGAGGCTGGCCTTGATCACTACGTGAAGCTGCCCAACATCGTTGTTGTGATTGATGAATTGGCAGACCTCATCATGGTTGCGGCCCGTGAAGTGGAAGAAAGCATCGCACGACTCGCTCAAATGGCTCGAGCTGCAGGCATTCACTTGATGATTGCGACTCAAAGACCATCCGTTGACGTCATCACGGGAGTGATCAAAGCAAACCTCCCGACACGCTGTGCGTTCCAAGTCGCTTCCAAAGTGGATTCTCGAACGATCATTGACTCGATCGGGGCTGAAAACTTGATTGGCGAGGGAGACATGCTTTTCCTTCCTCCAGGAACCAGTCGATTGGAGAGATTGCACGGACCGTTCATCTCAGAAGATGAAATCGCTCGGGTCGTCCGCCATCTCAAGAGTCAGGCGGCTGCTGACTATAGCACTGACATCAATCTCGAAGATCCCGAAGCTCGGGACTTGGATGACGGAATGGACGGAGACATCGACGATGAGCTTTATGATCAGGCTCTTTCGGTGGTCTTTGAAACCAAAGCACCATCAGCTAGCATGCTTCAACGAAGGCTTCGTATTGGTTACAATCGAGCCGCTCGCTTGATCGAAAGAATGGAGCGCGAAGGAATTGTTTCAGCTCCTCAGGCTGGCGGAAAAGGTCGAGAACTTTTGGTCACACCGAGCTACGAATCCTAAAGGTGAAAGCGCACGCCAAGGGCGACGATGAGCTGTGTCGGCCAACCACCGTTGGTGAAATACTGGCTCCAGTTGCTCTGAGCGTCGTATCCAAAGACAAAACTTTCGAACTCTGTCGAAAGCGTCAGAGCAAACTTAGGATACGCATAGAAAAAAGTCTCCGCTCCATAACGCACTAAAAATCGACCCTCGTTAAACTTGCCGCTTCTCGCTCGCCCGGCCCATCCCATAGCAGCCATCGGAGCGATCTCAATCCGAACTGACTCCTCGGCCGAAACTCGAAAGTACTGCTTATAGGTTCCCATAAAGCCAAGGACTCGATCGCCACCATCACGATAAGTCAACAAAACCCCGAACTCTTTGTCCGACTTCCATCGATAGTCACCAATGAAGTCAAACACGGCCTGATTGTTGCGGCGATTCACATTGAAAGCGCCACCTCCCGAAAATCCTAAAGAGAAAGTTCCCACTGCCGTGCTTTGGCTCGACAGCTCGGCCATCACCACCTCTTGGCTCTTAGGTCCTGAAGGATTGGAAACGGTGGATGGAAACTCAAAGCTCTTCTTGGGCATCTGCTCAGGAGATGCCTCCTCAGGTGAAGGAATAAAGGCTGGCGCAGGCGTTGGAAGGCTGGGTGCCGAAGAAGGAGCAGGCTCTTCAACGGACTGCTTAAACGGATCAGAAAACCGAGGACGACTGGACGAGTTTGAAGGTGCTGGAGAAACCGGTGCCGAAGAAGGTGGAGTTGTAGGAACCACAGGCTGCTGAGGAGAACTTCCCTCCGAAGGCTCAAGCGGTTGAAGCTCCTCTACGGGTTCCTCATTGGCAAAAGGATCCGGTGGGGGCTCTAAGCTCTCGCTTTCTTGCGCCCAGAGATTTGAAAATTGAACGAAAAACAAAAGACCAAAAGATATGAATCTCATTCTGAGGAACCTTCTCGAAGTTGATATTGCTTCATCCTAAGCTCTAGGATTCTTCGAGTTGTTCCGAGTGTCAATGCAATCTCTGTGTTGCTCTGGTCAGGAAACTTTTCTAACGCCCGCTGGATGAGTTCTTTCTCCAATGATTCCTTCAAGAACTCCAGACGGTTCCAGCCATTCTCAATAGGAATCGTAAACGGCAAAAGAGACTTCAGCTCGCCAAGATCAAAGTGGATATCCGATTCCGTAATCAATTGGGCCTTGGCTTCGAGTGCTGCTCGCTCCAAGACCTGCTCAAGCTGTCTTACGTTGCCCGGATAGTTGAAGGTCCTTAACTTGGCCATGGCAGCGGGATGAACATCCAACTTCTTTGCCTGAAACTTAGCGGCCAATCCCTGACAAAGCTGTCCAACAAGAGCTTCAAAATCCTCCGCCCTTTCTCGCAACGAAGGGACCTTAAGCACCATCGATGTGACAGCCTGAAACAGATCCTCGCGAAAATCTTTTCGACGCTGAAGCTCGACTCCCGAACTGACCGACCCGATCAGCCGCACCTTGCCCTCTTGAATCACATCCCATACTCGATCCTGAAGCCGCGTCGAAAGACTCAAGATCTCAGCCACAAACAAAGTTCCAGCCTTACTCAAGCTTTGAGTCACCAGAGGGGAGTCTTCATCATGCGCTCGTCCATCGACCGCGATGAAAGGCTTCTTTGATCTCTGAGAAATTTCATGCATCCAACGAGCCGCGCGGCCCTTCCCCACACCCGTCTCCCCCATCAAGAGTAAAGGAGTCGAAAGATCTTTGAGCTTTTCTGACTTAACCAAAAACTCCTGCATGCCCCTCGAATTACAAATCCAGCCGGAGGGCATGGATCGTGACTCACCCGCTGTCAGGCCCTTCGACTGGATGGCTCTTTTCACAATCGAAAACAGATCATCATTTTCAAAAGGTTTAACCAGATACTCGAATGCACCTTTGTGCATGGCTTCGACCGCCTGAGGGACGCTCGAAAAAGCCGTAATCACAATCACCGGAATCTCGGGACGCAGAGCCCTCATTCGCTCGAGAAAACTGATTCCCGACTCTTCCGGCATACTGACATCGGTAACGATACAATCCACCGATCCCCACTTTTGGAGATATTCATCCGCTTCGGGTACAGAATAGGCCTTGAGAACTTGTCCCAAGGGCTTCAGCAAAAGCTCTAAGGAGCGCACCATGGCGACTTCATCGTCAACGACCATGATGAGAGGAGATCTGGGTTTAGAGTCGACTGACATGATCGACTCCATTCAAAACAAATCCCGAAGAAAAAACGAGATTAAAAGTAGCACCCTGACCACCGGGCGGGCTTTGCGCTTTGATGTGCGCGTGATTGCGATCCACAAACGACATCACTTGAGCGAGTCCTAGCCCCGTACCCGCTGGCTTCGTTGTCACGAAGGGCTTAAAGATATCCACGTTTTTGGGAAGACCAGGCCCGTTATCCGAGACCTCAATGCTAAACTGATCTCCGTTGAGGATCAGCGCAACCTTCACCCAAGGACTTCCCACCTCAAAAGCGTTCATCACAAGATTAAGCAAGGCTTGTCGGAAACTTTCCTTCTCAGTCCACAAAATCAACGCGTCCTTGTCTGCAAACCCTCGGCGCTCAACCTTCAACTCTCGATCGGGGAATCGGCACTCGCACTGATCCTTGAGATAGTAAAGAATCTCATCCAGCAGCACTTTTTCCTTGTGCTCAACCTTACCGGATTGATCAAAGATCCCCTGCACAGTGGAGGTCACTCGCTTGACTTCGTTTTGGATGGTCTCCACAAGCTCTTCGGCTTCTTCGTCAGCCTTGAGACGATTTTTTAAAAGTCCCGAGCAGACTTTGATAATGGCGAGAGGATTTTTGAGCTCATGCGCAAGAAGTGCCTGCATTCGGCCCACCGCCAAAAGACCTTGCTGAAGGGCAATAAACTCTCGCAATGCCAAAGCCTCTAAGCACCTCGAAAGCAAAATGAGCACCTCAGCCCACTCAGGAGACGTTGCCGGGTCAAATGCCAATTGATCGCCCCCATCGAAGTGAATCTCCCCAATTGCCACATCTCCTCGCATCAAAATATTTCGATACAGCCCCTCTTTGATTCGACTGCTTTGAGGGTACAAATATCCGGCTTCAAACGTCCAAATCTCCTCGTTCTCCGCTGTCCAAGCCCGAGTGGGATCTTTGAAAAATCGAATCTGCAAATCCTTCATCGCGAGGAATGTTTCACAATGAGCAAAAAACTTATTCAAAAATTCCTCGAGAGAATGAGCCTCTTCAAAGAACGTATTTACCGAGGGGTACTTCACTTTGGTTTTGATCAAGGTGTGAATACTCTCCTCAATCCAATTAGAGACCGGTCGAGCCAGAGCGATCACAACAATCGAAATCGCAACCCACAGCATCCAATGATCGCCCGAGCTGCTAAACCACGATGACCAACCCAATCCCACCAAAAGCGCAAAGGTCGCAGCCACTGTAATCAAGGCAACTTGATGCAGACCGCGTCGAAACGCTCGCTCAATCTCAAGTACGTTGGACTTGAGAAAAATTGCGAGAAAAGCCGAAGGGAAAATCAGAGAAATGGCGAGAATTCTCTCAATCGAAATTCTCGGGCCTTCCCAAACAAATGCGACGAAAATTCCTGAGACAGCCAGAAAGCTCACAAACAAAACCACAC
>JBEIHI010000063.1:0-10969 GCA_040381435.1 Bacteriovoracaceae bacterium
CGGAAGCGGTTTCCGCAGCGATGGCCCTGGCCGAAGAGCGAACGGTGGCTCGGGGCGCAGCTGAGGCCTCGGAAGCCGTGAAAGTCTTGCTCAAAAAACTTAAGCCCGAATCGGCAAGTCTGTTTGAGCAAAATCAACGGGAGTTAAAATCTCAAATTGAGGGAAACCTGAAGCAGATCAAGCGTCTAATCCCTCGGGATTTAAGAGCGATGGAGTATCATAAAGAGTTTTCGTATTTGTTTCGAGACTGGGGCTTGAGTTCCCGGGGAACCGTTGAAGAAAAACCAGGAGTTCCTCCGTCTGCGGCGGGAATTGCAAGAGCGCGAGATCGTATTCAAGGTGAGGCGATTCAACTTGTGCTGGCGACCAAGGCTCAATCGCGAAAGATTTTAAGTGCCGTTACTTCGCAAACAGAGGCGCGAATTTTGCAGCTGGATCCTATGCCGACATCCTCGCTAGATCCTATTGAGTACAATCAAAAACTGGCTGAAGCTCTCATTCAGCAGGCCGATCAAAAAACTGTGCAGTGATTTCATGTGGACGATGACGCTGACCAACTGGCCTCCCGTGTTCTTAGCTCAGAACCTAAGACAGACTATTGAGATCAGATCGGGCGGCTTAGTTTTGGTTCAGGGGCCGAATGGAGTCGGCAAATCCACCTTGCTCAAGTGTTTGGCGATGGAGGCTCATCGCTCTGGGATCAAATCTTTTCTCCTTCCTCAGCTGGCGAATCCTCAGTTTCCACTTTCTCTGACCTTGGGGGAGGCCTTGAATTCTTTTGGCGCAGCCCCAGACGATTTTCTTGTGCGTCATCTGGATTTGAACCGTTCCTGGAAGACGGCGAGTGGAGGTGAAAGAGCTCGCGTTTTGATTTCAGGAGCGTTTCATCAACCGGCGAAGCTCTTGTTGATGGATGAGCCTGATCAATCTCTGGATGGTGAATCCCGCCGTGCAGTCAGTATTGCTATTCAGAATTGGCTCTCAACCAATCCCGAGAGAGCTTGTGTGGTCGTCAGTCATTCAGAGGTGGGGTGGGAAAGTAGTCAGAAGATTCTTTTGGAGGAAGTTTTGTGATTTCTCTCTTTCTTCTCCCAATGGTCGCTTCGGCGCTCGCGGCTGGTAGTTTGAGTTTGATTGGACGGCATTTGATTCTCCGCCGTGTAGGGTTTTACTTGCTGCCTCTCCATCAGCTTTGTGTTTTTGTGGCAATTATTCTTGCAACTCTGTCGTTGGAGGGATCTGCCTTGCGATTCATGGCCGCTGTTTTGTCATCTGTGCTTTTTGCCATGTTTCTACGGTCTTCGTGGGTGCGGTCTGAACATGGCCTGCTTGTCATCTATCTGGTCTTGATGGCCGTTAATTTTTTGATGATGAGACTAAACCCTGGTCTTGAGTTTTCATTTTCTCAAACACTCTTTGGGGACATTGCGCTGCTTAGTCAGGATCTTTCAATTCTGTTGATTTTGGGCTCAATCGCCTCGCTGGCTTTACTGACCATTTTTCATCGTCGGCTTTTTAGGGAGAGCTTTCAGTCAGCCCTCCATGGAAATACTGCTCGTGATCAGACGTTTCCCGTCGCAGAGTTGGGGCTTGGCCTGTTTGTTTCGTTTTGTTTGCTTGAAGTGGGATTTTTGTTTTCGAGTGCTGCTCTCATCCTGGCCCCTCTCATGGTGAGCTCAACTTTTTTGACATGGAAGTGGATGAGTGTGGGGAGCTTTCTGTGTGCTACAGCGGGGACGTTTGCGGGCTTTTGGCTTTCGACTCAATCGGAGCAAGTGGCTGCATCTCCCGCAGCGGTTGTTTCAATCTCACTGTTTTCTGCTGCTGTGGCTCTGTTGAGAAAGATTTTGTTTCGTTGCTAGCTTTCTTGGTGACAGTGAGGGCACGTCCGCTGCCTTTTGATGCGAATCTCTTCAGCAAAACCTGAGGCAATGATTCCTGCTGGTAATGCAAACAGGGCAATTCCTAAGATTGCAATAAATGAGGCAAAGATCTTTCCGCCCGTTGTGATGGGATAAATGTCCCCGTAGCCAACAGTAGAAAGGGTGACGACGGACCACCAAAGACTCGCCGGAATGCTAGAAAACACATGAGGCTGAGCTTCGTTTTCGAGATAGTAGATGGCGGATCCTGACAGTAACAAAAGAATGATTCCTAGGCTTGCTGTTACGATGAGCTCCTCTTTCTTGTTTCTGACGACATGGATGATTCGATTCATTGAGGTCGCATAGTTTCCAATCTTGAGAATCATAAAAATGCGAACAATTCGAATCGCTCGGAGAATTCTCAAATCAACAGGAAAAAGTATGGAAAGATAAAACGGCAGGAATACCATCAGATCAATCAGTCCAAGAGGAGATAACATCCATTTTATCCGTCCACTCAGAGGATGTGCGTTTGCGGGATTGGCTGTGCAGCTCCAAAGTCGCAAAAAATACTCAATCGTGAAGATGACAACGGAGATGGACTCCAGTGTGTAGAAGAGTGGCTGATACTCGGCTTTGAGTTCTGGAACGGTCTCAAGAATAGACAGAACAACGTTGGCAATGATGAGAACGATGATGAACAGCCCGAGTGCCCAAAGAGGCCCCTGGAGATGAAAGCCGTTAAACACGAGTTGCTTGAGATGAGAGGGCTTCAGCTTCATGGCGCCCTTTTAGTGCGAGTGTGGCGGTCGGGCAAGGATGTGGATAATCATAAAGCCCAAATGATTTCAATGGCTTGAGCGGATATTAGGTATTTCAGAGTTCATGTGCTAGAAACCCCTTGGGTTTAAAAAAGGGGGTTTTATGAAAATGAATTTTGTTTATGGCCTCGCAGTGCTCGTTCCGGTCCTTGTCCTGGCTGAGGGCTATGATGACGAATCGCAGTGCGGACTTGAGGGGTCGGTGATTGAGCGAATTGCTGAGTGCGCCGAAAAATATCCTAATGGATCCCAAAAAGTGACAGACGACGAAGAGAGCAAGGCTGATCTCAAAGTCTCATGGCGTCTCGTGACGGTCATCAAAGATGAGAATTTCTCAAGGATCTATCGTCAAGTTTGGTATAGCGAATCCTCAAATCTTGTTTGGTCTGATCGATTGGTTTTTGATGAACATGACGGCTATGTCTCTCATCCACAGGCGATTCAAATTTGCCAAGATCTGGAAATCGCACCTGCCAGCAAAGGGAGGTTGAATCTCGAGTTTCGACTCCCGACGATTGAGGAGTATAAGAGGGCTCAAGCTCAGAATCTCAAAGAGGTTCTGCCTGGCATCTCTGACAATGTTTTCTCCTATACGGGATCGGAAATCTCAGAGGGGCGAGGAACCACGGCTCTTCATCGTGGTTATGCCTTTTGGTCATCGGATACGGAAACGGATGCAAAGGGGCGAACCTATGCGTGGGTCTATGATGCTTATCCCTTTCCGCTGTTGGGATCACATTTTCATAAAACCAATATCACCAAGCGCAACTATGTCCCCGGAAAGCACGTCATGTGTGTGGCTGAGCTTCAGCCATGGCAATAGGCTCAACACACTGAGGTGAATTGTTTGCGGGCTTATTGACCAGAGTGCTCACGCGAAAAAACTCAACGGCATCTAAGCTTGCCTCGCTCAACAGTTTCTTTGCCGATTCAAGGTCGAGTTTTGGCGAAAGCCAGATGTCTTTGTTCTTGAGTGATAGAATCGCAGGCATTCGATCATGCAAAGTTTTGACGTTTCCTTGGGCCTCTTTGGTAATGATGGTAACCGATTGAATCACTTCTCCTTCGGGCGATGTCCACTGCTCCCAGAGGCCTGCAAACAAAAGCAGTGATTTGTCATGATGGAAGATGAAATAGGGCTGCTTCACTTTGTCTTCCACTTTCCACTCGTAAAATCCTTGAGCTGGGATGATGCATCGACGCTGAGCGAGAGCTCGTTTGAACGAAGGCTTTTCAGAGAGACTTTCAGATCGAGCGTTGATCATCCGATTTCCAATCGATGGATCTTTGGCCCATGAAGGGATGAGGCCCCAACGATAAAACACCAAATGATTCGCTGAGGTGAGAGTCGGGATGAGTTGAGTGGGAGCGAGGTTGAAGCTCTGCTGATAACTTTTCGGGACCTGAATATCCAAATCCTTGGCAAGAGCTTTCGCAGAAGGGGAGACAAATCGTCCGCACATGAATGCAGATTAGCGTTGGTCGTCTTCCAAAGATAGCGGATGTTTTTCTACCATCAGCGTAGAATTTTTGGTTGATTGCTCTTTGTGGAAGCTGTTCTGAATTCATTCTTTTTAGTGGCCGCCTCTGAGATGGGCGATAAGACGCAACTTCTTGCGCTGATTTTAGCCGCTCGATTTAAGAAGCCCATGCCGATCATGATGGGCATTTTTATTGCAACGATTCTCAACCACGGATTGGCGTCATGGGTGGGAGTGTGGGCGTCGGGTCTTTTGGGGTCGGGGGTTTTAAGCTGGGTGCTTGCCGCTTTGTTTTTTGGATTTGCGATTTGGATTTTGTTTCCGGACAAAGATGAAGGGTTGAAGTCAGAAGGATCAGCAGGGGCATTCCTAGTCACCTTAGTGGCGTTTTTTCTTGCAGAAATGGGAGACAAAACTCAACTGGCCACTGTGGCATTGGCCGCCTCGTTTCAAAATGTATGGGCTGTCACTGCTGGAACGACTCTCGGGATGTTGTTTTCGGACGGTCTTGCCGTGTTCTTTGGAGATCGCTTTTTGAAGCGTGTGCCTATGCTGTGGGTTCGCCGGGGAGCTGCCATTTTGTTTGCCGTCTTTGGATTTGCGATTCTTCTGAGGGGGTAAGCCCCAAACCTCCCTTGTTGAGAATAAATATCAAAAGTTTAGTTTTTTGGTCCCCATGACAACCTTTTGTTGACACGGCGCAGCACCCCTTGAAACCATCTTAAATGGGGTTTGTTTGGTTCGGCAAAGGAGGGGAAGTTGTCTCTGCTATCGAGCTTGTTTTGGGTTGTGACGCTTAGCGTCCCCCGTGCGGATGCTGTGAAAGACGTCAATTGGGATGAAGGTGCCCCTGTTTATGACAATGCTTGGATCGTGCAGCTGAAAGAGCCCTCGGTCGTCAAGCAGGTCAAAGATGTTGAGAAAGAGGGCCGAGCGGTCACTCTTGCGGATAAAGATTCTTTCAAGCGCAAGGTAAGAGATTCTCAGATGCGCTTTGAGCAAAAGCTCGGGCGCATGGGTGGGAAGCAGATTAGGCGTCGAATTCAAACCATTCTCAATGCTGTCGTGGTTGACGGGCTCAGCCAACAGGAGGCGCATGCGCTCTTAAAGGATCCCGAGGTTCGAAGTATTAGTCCGAACCTTAAAGTCACAACCACAATGATCAATTCGCCAGCATTGACTCAGGCGAAAAAAGTCTGGCCATTGAACCAAAATGCTCAGCCTTGTGGATTCTCCGCCAACGATGGATATCTCCAAGAGCCCAGTTGTATGAATGGATCCGGTGTGCGCCTGGGTATCATTGACACAGGCATTGACTATCTGCACGCAAGTCTTGGGGGATGTCGTGGCCCGCAGTGTCGAGTCAAAGGTGGATGGAGTTTTTTCACCAATGACGATCAGTTTATGGATGATCAAGGTCATGGGACCCATGTGGCGGGGATTGCTGCAGGTCGAGGGTATGCTGACAATGGAAAGCCCATCATGGGGATTGCTCCCAATGCTGATCTTTACGGCATCAAAGTTTTGGACTCCACAGGCGGAGGAAGTTTTGAATCCGTTGTGGCGGGAATTGAATGGTCGATTGATCCCAACCAAGACGGAGATCCGTCGGATCATTTGGATGTGATTAACCTTAGTATCGGTGGTCCCGTCGGTCATCCCGATGATTTGATGTCCGCGGCACTTGATGAAGCTGTTGAAGCCGGAGTTGTCGCCGTTGTGGCCGCCGGAAATGCAGGGCCCAATCGCTTCACAATCAATAGTCCGGGAACTTCGCGCTTGGCGATCACGGTCTCCGCCATGAACAAGCAGTCTGAGCTGGCATGGTTCTCTTCTAAGGGCCCCTCTGTTTGGCGAGATGAAGATCGCAATCTGATGACATCGATGAAGCCGGAAGTCACTGCTCCTGGAGTGAGCATTTGCGCAGCTCGAGCCTCTCAAGCCTGGTCTGGTTTTGCCAATTTTTGTGAAGATCAACGCCATGTTCGGCTGTCTGGAACGTCGATGGCCACTCCGATGGTAGCGGGAGCTGCGGCTTTGATCTTACAAAGAAATCCTGGGCTTACTCCTCAACAAGTCAAAGTTAAACTCCAGAGTACAGGCCAACGTGTTCGAGATGCCAATCTGGGACCCTTCGAGATTGGCGCAGGATTTTTAGATGCGTATCGAGCAGTGTTTAGTGCGAATCCAACAGATATTGGAGCCTCTGAGATCAAGAAGGCAGACGGTCAGATTGAAATTCCTCTTCAGGGGATCGGCTCTTCTGTGCGGATCTCCTATGCGCGCTACACTTCTCTGTCTAAACTCAAAAGCTCTCCCTTTAAGCTTTTGTACTCAGGACCCGTGCAATCGTCGGCGATGACGGTTCGCAGTCCGTTGCCTCGAGGAGAAAGCTTCATTTTGAAAATCGAAACGCCGATTGTAAGTCATTTCGAGTCGGAGGGGGCAGCAACTCAGTATCAGTACTTCATGGATGAGTGGCCGATCTGTCGAGTGGAGGATCTTGTCGATATCTCACGGCGCGCAGCAGGAGATTACAAACAAATCTGCGATATGGAGATTCAGTCAGATCCTGAGTATCAAATCGGTGGATTCACTGGAAACTACAACGGCAATGGTCGTCGTGTGATCTACAATGTTCCCAGTGGGGGCTCTGTTTCTTGGCCTTTGTTCAGTTTGATCAAGCCGAGAGGAACGGTTCGAAATCTCCACATCGACAATATTCGGCTGAACGCATGGGATGTGGCAGGTGCACTGGCTCAGTATTCGTATGGAGATATTGAGGATGTTTTTGTGACTGGAAGAATCGAAAGTCCTATGCCGGTTGGCGGGTTGGTGGGGGTGATGGGTGAGTCGGGCTTCATTCGCCGCTGCGCTGTGCGAGCAGATGTTGTTTCGGGAATGTCCGCCGGTGGACTTATCGGATCTCTCGAGAGCGGAGCGAATGTTTCTCAGAGTTATTTCCAAGGATCTATCGAGGCGGCCGAGCGCGCGGGCGGTCTCATTGGCGGGGCTGTCGGCCCAGGAGAAATCGAAATCAGTGAGTCCTATGTGGCTGCGACTCTGCAGGGTGGAATGAAATCATCGGCCATGGTGGCCCTCTCCGACATGCCTGTTTCAGTGTCCTCTTCGTATTGGGACGAGACGTTAGCGCCTCAAGTTGTTGCTTGCTTTGGTCATGAGTGTGCGGGCGCTTCTCCGCGCACGAGTTCTCAAATGACTGATCCTGATACCTACCAAGGTTGGGATTTTCAAAATGTCTGGAGAATTGAGAGTTTTCAAACAACGCCATTCCATCGAATGGAATGAACGACATAAGCCAGGGTGCAAAAGAGATTTTGTGCCCTGGCTTAAGAATGTGATGCGCCAAGGAGATAAAAGAAATCAAACTGGCGGTAAGGCTTCAAGTTCCCCTTGGATTACTTCTTTCAAAGATCTGTCCCTTCCAACGACCTCGGTCAGGATGATTGAGCAAGCGGCTAGGAATCGAGGCCGCATGGTGGTTTAGTTGACAGAAAAAACTTTGTTGAAGTATCGCATCACTATTCCTAAAGACTGCACTGAACGTGCCATCGCTCCAAGACTATGAAATGAGCTGGTTTCATCTAGCTTGCTCACTTCTGACTGGGGAGGTTTTGCCTCGATTCGGAAAGTACATGCAGAGTCTCGCACACCACATCATCGTTTAAGAAGATATGAAAAGGGGCCAAAGGTATGAGCGGATCCTTTGTAGCGTTTGATGTTGTCATCTCCAACCACAGCGCGAGCCGTCATCTCCCATGCTTGGGGGCCCGAGGGTGACATCGTTGAATTGTGAGTGCTTGCATTTTTTGCAATCGCTCCATTGCTTTGACTGTCCGGGTAGCGCATTTCAAGATGATCCGCCGTATGGTTGAAGAATGTGCCGGAGTGAATCAATCGATCGCTTCCCACAACAATCGCAGAGCCGTTTCCAGTATCCGTATAGGCGCCGTTTCCGCCCGAGGCGTTGTCAGCGCTCGTGGTCTCATTGGCTTCAACTCGAGTGTTAGGACGCCGACCAAGATCCGATGTCATGACAATCATGGAGTCATCGAACAAACTTTGTTCAGAAGCGAGAGACGCTCGCTGCTTCCCGTAGGTATGAAATCCCTCTACGGCTTTTAGAATTCCCAGGCCCGTTTTCATTTGATCACGTTGCCATCCACCGTTGGCGAGATTTAAGCCCCCGGCGCTATTGTTTGCATCCGCATGGTGGTCAGTGACCTCAACTTCAATCACAGCTCGTTGGATGAGGCCGACTTCAAAGGCTTTGGCCAAAGTGCCAAGCCAAAATCCTAAATTGTAGGTTCCATATCGGCCTGTGTTGTTTCCATTGGCATCGGGACAGAAGATGTCAAAGGTGCTTCCCGCTCCAAAGAGAGATTGCTCTTCAGGGCTCAGTGCGAGCAAAGAGGAAACCTGAGAAGCGAAAACTTTTTTGAGTGCTTCGGGACTTTTCAAAAGTGTCGCGGGATTAGTGACTTCAAGTTGAGTCAATCGAGACTGGGCGAGTCGATGAATCTCCGTCATCAGGGGAGCAAGCTGATCTTGTTGGATAGAAGCCATGCTGGCCTTGAGGAGATCAACTTTACCGTTAAGGAGATTCGTCAGAGCCAGCGAGTTCTTTCCCAGATTCGTCGCAAGAATTCCCTCGGTGCCCCCAAATTTGAGGGGTGAGAAGGCGGTATCAAAGCTCGGGTTTGAGTTGTGAATGACAGCCGGAGCGGAGCCACTGGCATTGATTCGAAGTTTTAAGCTCGCTGCAAAGAGAGCGTGGTGAGGCACAAGGCCCGAGTGAAGGTCCATAAAGTTCGGTTCACCGGCGTTGGTTTGCATTCCATTCGATTCCGCAATGCCGGCTCGAATGTTAAAGTTAGGGGCATGAGTTGCCGTGCCTAGAGAATACGCAAAGTGGGCCATGGGAACTTGAGCGGCATGAACTATTTGATTGTTGAGTGAAGGGAGCCAAACGCCAGTTCCGGTCATGGGATCGTTGGATTGGAGAACTCGATAGTTTTGATACGAGCCGCTATCATCCGTGCTGCCCGCCCAGACTGCCATTCGATCATTTTGAACCGCTGCCGCGCGAGCGGGGGGAAGGACGGAACGAAAGTTGAATCCCTCTCTAAAACAAACTTCAATCAAATGGTGAGGAAAAGTCGGAAGTGAGGCCTGAGCGTAGAGCGAATGAAGCCCCACAGCTTTCAGAAGCTTTTGGCTTGTTTCAAATCGAAGCCCCGGTGCGACTCCCATCAGGCCCAGGAGCATTCCGGTATTTTTGATAAACTTTCGTCGCTCCGCAAGGAAACGCTCATCTCCAGCTTGTCCAAAGTAAAACAACCTATTCATAGAATCTCCGTAATGGCTTCAGGAGTTGTTGCGAGGATCGTGCACAAAATCTCAGCTCGCTCGGTATTGGTTTGAGCAAGATTCATGGCCAGTGTACTGACTGAGCCTCGATCGTTTTCGGAAAGATCTTCGCAAAGAAAGATTTCTTCCATTGAAGCGAGATCCCCTGACTTCAAGTCCGCTCGACTGGTTTCTTTGCAGGCCTTGGCAAAAAGATTGATCTTGGTGGCTTCATATCGAAGTCCGAAAGGGCGACTGAGAATTTGTTCAACCAGTGCAAGGCTTAGCATTTGCCGAGTTTCAGAGCTCTCGGCTAGGTCGAACACCTCTTCGAGAGTTTGATCAATCTGAAACACAGAAAGGGGTAGCAGAGCTTGCTGCCTCATCTCCGCACAGAAACGAGGATTTCTAGGAGTATACTCTTCGTTACCCACCTGCGGCAGGGGAGTAAAGGTAAGCTCGGGTTGAGCGCATCCCGTTAGCATCAAGCAAAGCGAAAGAGTTGAGATAGAAAGAAAAATGAAAAAACTGTCTCGTTGAGTCTTCTGTAGATCCATCACCATTGTCCACCACCACCAAAAAAACTCAGGCCTCTAGGCTAGACCGGAGAGTCTCAAGAGAGGAGCTGCAAAGTGGGTGCCATGAAACTGACGCCGAAACAGGCCCCGATTGGCTCTTTTATCCGGGGGTGAGCAAAAGCTTCATAGAGGATGAAACCCCTTGCAGAGGTCAAGTTGACTAGTGAGATTGGGCGCGAACGACGGTGATGCCCATGTCCTGGAGTTTCCTGGCGGATTCAGGCGAGGGAGCGGCCAATGGGAAGAAAAAATAAACTTTGTAGGTATAGCCGAGCCTTTTCTTGCCCTCGGCCATTTCCATATATCGTTTTGCCTGACGAAGTTCCTCATCAGAGAGTCCGCGGGATTTCAACAGTGTTTTGACCTCTCCTATGCGGATCACTGTGGGCTCGGCCATATGCTCATCGGGAAATCGGGCTCTGAAAATCACATCCGTTTCTCCAATGAGCTGAGGAAAGATCGCTCGAAGCTCCGCTCGATCGAGCCACATTTTCTCTGGGTAGATATCCCCCGAAAGAGCTTGAACGCGCTCAAGTCCCCAGAGTCCCATACTCACCAAAATCTCTCCCATGGTGCCCAGCGCTTCCTTCAAGCGAGAATCAGATTTGGTGCGAGGTGCTGTTTCAAGTTCATCCTGAATTCGTTTGAAGATCCTCAGAATGTGATCGCCCGATTTTCTATAAGTACTCGAATAGTTTTGGAGAGATTCAATGGCGGCAGAAGTCCTTCGAACGGCATCGATTGGAAAATTCCTCTTTTTGGCTGATTTGAGATATGCGGCAATCTCTTCAAAGGCGTCCTTCATGGTGAGATAATCCTGCTGACGAGCCAGCCAGGCCGGCGCAGCAAGGGCA
>JBEIHI010000064.1:0-10857 GCA_040381435.1 Bacteriovoracaceae bacterium
GCTTGAATCGGTCCGCATCCACCAATTGGACTTGAACAATGTCTCCAAGCCAGAATGTACCCTTATTTCTACTCCCTTTGAGGCAAATCTCAAGCTCATCTGTATGCCAGCCATCGATTGGTAAGTAGCGCAAGGGAATGAGGCCTTGCACTGGATAGTCTTCAAGCTCAACAAAGAGACCAAACTCTTTGACCGACACAATGACTGCTTTGAACGTCTTGCCGACGAAAGAAGCCATAAATCGAGTTTGTTTGATGTCTTCCATTGCGCGCTCCGCCAGAAACGCTCTTCTTTCTGTCTCTGAGCATCGACGTGAAATCGCATCGAGTTGTTCCATGGAGTACGGCGGCTTGTTTGAAGCGAGGAAGTCCGACTCACGAAGAATTCGATGAACCATCAGGTCGGGATAGCGACGGATAGGACTTGTGAAGTGGGTATAGGATTCGGAGCCCAATCCAAAATGCCCCAAGTTCTTTGCGGAGTACTGAGCTTGCTTGAGTGAACGAAGTAGTGAGGTCACCAAAATCTTTTCATCTTTGTGCCCTCGAACCGTATCAAGGAAAGCTTGTAACGAATCGACGGGATTATCTTTCTTCGAGAGGCTAAAACCAAAGCGTTTAAGAACTTTGTCCAGTCGATCCAGTTTCTCAGGATCGGGGTCCTCATGGACTCTATATATAGAAGGGAATCCCTTGAACTCGATGGCCTCTGATACAGCCTCATTGGCCAGAATCATAAAGTCCTCGATGAGTTTGTGAGCTTCATTTCGATCCGATTTCTTGAAGCCAACCACATCCCCAAAGTCATTCACATCAATCTGGGTTTCGGGAAGGTCGAGATCAAGAGCTCCGCGATCGGTTCGATTCTTTCTTATAACAAGAGAGAGCTTCAGGGCACTTTCAAGCATTCTCGCTAAGGCGGGGCTTACAAGTTCGGATTGTCCCTTTTCAACCACCTTTGAAACGGTCGTGTACGTGAGACGAGCGACGGAGCGAATCGTTGAAGGGTAGATCTTTGTTGAAACAATCTCACCATCTCGACTCAAGACCATATCACAGGAGAGGCATAGCCGAGGCTGGTTTGGCACCAAGCTGCAAAGATCGTTCGACAGTTCCTCGGGTAACATGGGGATGCAGTCGCCTGGAAAGTAGACGGATGTTCCTCGGTTGAACGCTTCATTGTCGAGGGCGTTCCGAGGCCGGACGTAGTGTGAGACGTCAGCGATCGAAACAATCAGGTGAAAAGTGCCGTCTTTTTTTTCTTCGACATAGATTGCATCATCAAAGTCTTTTGCTGTTTCACCGTCGATCGTAACAAATGAGAGGTGTGTGAGGTCCGTGCGACGTCCGGGCTTCAGCTCGCGAGATGTTTGTGCTGCTGACTTCACATCATCTGTGAAGTGATCAGGAATTCCGTTTGATTCAACAACAATCGACTTTTCCAACTCGGGATCATCGATGGATGGAAAGACTTTGACGACTGTTCCGTCCAAAAGAGAGCCTTTTGTTTTGCGCAGTGCGGCGCGCACAATCGTGTGCATTTTGCAGTCATGGTTCTTCAGATCGGATCTTTTCAAGACAATGGAGGCATGAAAGTCTTTGTCAAAGGGACGAAGAACAAAGGTGTGTCTTGTGCTTCGGTCGATCCAACCCAGGACAGTTATTTGATTTTTCTGGGTTTTTTTGCTCGACGCGGGGTGCACTTTTAATGTTTTATTGTTGTTGGAGGTGTTTTCACTTATGAAACTTGGTTTTCGTTTTTTCATGGCCTCAGCTGGTGTAACAGCTTTGGCTCTTTTTGCCACAGAAGTTTCAGCTCAAGTTAAACAGGAGCTGTCTGGGCATGCACGTACAAGAATGGTTTTTAACAAGAATACAACGGCTGCAGATACGCCTAGTAATGAATCGCTGCAAAATCGCGTCAGACTTAATATTGATGTGATGCCTAGCAGCTCACTCAAAGTCCGAATGGCTCCTCAGTTCCGAAATACTTGGGGCGATGAGGATTCTAATGTCTTTACGGCAAAAGAAGCATGGATGTCGTATAGCCCGAACAAGGACATGTCCTTGGCTTTGGGTCGACAAGCGATTGCTTTGGGAAACAACCGACATTTCGGTACTGATGGCTGGAATGAAGATTCAATTGTTCACGATGCGGCCAGACTTAACTTTGGCTTTGGATCGGGCAACGGAAGCTTGATCTATGTCAAGAACGACGAAGCGGGTTCTCCTGGTGGCGAGAATCAAGATCGCGATCTTTATATTCTCTACACCACTTGGAACAAAGTTGGTTTTACCAACGCTTTGGACCTGTGGGCTGCTTGGGATGATCAAAAGCATGAAGATATTGCTAGCCGATCGCGATTTGGATCCGTTGGTTTGCGCTTCACTGTTGCCTCAGGCAATGCTGATGCGGATGTCGAAGCTGTTTATCAGCACGGCAAGACCGGTGGCGCTGACAAGCGAGGTTACTCAGTGGATGCTCAAGTGGGCTGGTCCTTTGACGGACACCGAGTGGGCGTTTTGGGCTATTACTCCAATGATGAGAAGACCTCTGAATTCGGCGACAAACATCGTTTGACCGCTCGAGGCCGACGAATCCTTGGTGATGCTCAAGTATTTGAGAACCAAAGCAACCTGACTGTTGGAGCTTTGACCACGAACTTTGGTATTTCAAAGGAATTCGATCTTAGCGCCGATGCCTATTTGATGATGGCCACCGATGATTCTAAGGATGCAGGTGGTTTGGCTGTCACTGGAAAGAATGTCGGTATGGAGTTTGACTTCGTTGGAACATACAAAGCTTCCGATATGTTCTCATACGATGCTGGATATGCTCTCTTTAAGCCAGGCGATATGGCTTCTAGCGACATGGTCCACAGATTCTATCTGCAAGCTGGCATGACCTTCTAATTAGGTTGTACAGTTTAACGTTGTTAGTCGTCGGGGGTTCCAATTCGGAACCCCCGATTTTTTTTGTGCGAAACTCACTGAGGTAGCCTCTTGATTTCTTTTTAGGCAAAGGGCTAGATAAAAAGAATCTCAAGTGCCCAGGTGGCGGAATTGGAAGACGCACCAGCTTGAGGGGCTGGCGTGGCGACACGTGCGAGTTCGACCCTCGCCCTGGGCACCATTCACTTCAAAAAAAAGTCAAAAAATTCTGATACTTAAGGGGCCTAGACGTATTAAGATCTGCCTGGTAGCAAAAGGGCGCTTATGAGGGCTGTTTTAGGGATTTTAGGGTCGTTTTTACTGGCAAGCACAGTCGTGTTTGCCGCTGAGCCTGCCCATTCGTTGAACGCTAAGTGGTCGCAAATGGACCTCAAGGGTTTTGAGGATTTCTTTTTTGAACTGGGTGAAGACGGGCGGTTGAAGTCTCGTGAGCTTGGACAGCTCCCTGAGGAGAGACTGGGAGCGCTTCGAAAGCTCAGCCTTGATACTCAGTTAAGAGATTTTTTGGAGGAAAAGCAGGACGGGCGCTGGCGAATGGCTTTGGCTCGACTGTTTGCGTTGGATTCCTTGTTGAAAGCGGGATTCGCGGGCGGCTTGTTTCTTTGGGATTTGCGTATCAGAAGAATGTCGTCAGCGGAAAGTACTCCGTCGGCGGGCAATTCATCAGAGCCAGTGAAAACAAAATTGGGCCAGGTGGCTGTCGAGGACGGTTGCAAAGAACAGATTGCAAACGTTGCGCTGACTTCCAGTGGAAGGCCCAGTTCCAATGAAGGAAAGAGACGTTCTTCCTTAGCAACTTCTGTCCTACGTCTTGGCCTTGCGGGCAGTGTGGGTGCTTGGTTGAGTTTGGATCTCTATCATGCGGCTCAGTATCAGGGGACTGATCTCTCCGTGGAATGGATGAGAGATCAATCGCAGGAAATCGACATGAAGAAAAATTTAGGAGAACAGTTGAGCTCCCTGCAAACCTCAAGTCTGTTTGAGGATCTCAAGGCGCATCTTAAGCAAAAAGGTTTGAATGATGTGTATCTGGCACGTGTCATTGCTCCATTTTCCGAGAGTGATCTTTGGTCGGGTTCAGCCAAGAAGGCATTTGTAGTGATTGATCATGAGGCCGATAAGACAGTGCCAACCATTACGGTTGAGCTGTCGTGGAACACCGAGCGTGGTTCCTGGATCTACAGCGATTCGTGGTTTGGAAATTTGGAGCACAAGCTTCCTGGTAAGCCGTTCTGATCTCAGCCCCAAAAAAAAGGGCCCCTCGGAGAGAGCCCTTTTTTCAGAATCATTTGTTTGGACCGAGCGTTAAAGTTTTACGATTCGGGAATCCTTGAATTCCTTCAGCGCATTTCTCGTATCGACAATCTTTTTTGAATTTTCCAAAAGTGATTTGTAGTCCACGGAGGAGTGATCCGTCGTAATCACAACCACATCGTAAGCCTTGCTCAGCTGTGGTGACCATTGGACGGACTTCGCTTGATGGCCTTCCCACTCATACTCAGGAACAAATGGATCATAATAATCCACAGTTGCTCCTCGCTGGGTCAGATGGTGAATCACATCCAATGCTGGAGATTCCCGCATATCGTCGATGTCTTTTTTGTAGGCCACACCCATGATCAGAACCTTTGAGTTCTTCACCGACTTTCCTTCATCATTCAAAGCCAAAGCTACTTTGTCGGCAACAATGCCCGGCATTGAGGAGTTGATGGCTGTGGCAAGCTCGATGAATCGAGCCGTATAATTCAAAGATCGTAGTTTCCAGCTGAGGTAGCTGGGGTCAATGGGAATACAATGGCCGCCAAGTCCTGGGCCTGGATAAAAGCTCATGAATCCAAAGGGTTTCGATGAGGCCGCTTCGATAACTTCCCACACATCAATGCCGAGCTTTTCGCACATAATGGCCACTTCGTTCACCAGGCCAATATTTACAGCTCGGAAAGTGTTCTCGAGAAGCTTTACCATCTCGGCTGATTCGGGTGAGCTTACTCGCACGACCTTCTGCATCGTTTGAGAATAAAAAATCGCCGCCAGATCACTACAGGCTGGAGTAATTCCGCCCACGACCTTGGGAGTATTATAAACATTGAATTTGGGATTGCCCGGATCCACGCGCTCGGGAGAAAATGCGAGAAAGAAATCTTTGCCGCATTCAAAAGATCCAAACTTTTGAGTTCCCGCCACTCGGACAGCTTCCAACATATACTCACGAGTTGTTCCTGGGTAGGTGGTGCTCTCAAGAATGATCAGCTGACCTCTTCTCAAGTGAGCGATGATTTTTTCAACAGATGACACAATGTATGACATGTCTGGATCTTTGGTTTTGCTCAGCGGGGTAGGAACACAGATCACAATCACGTCGCTGGTATTTAAATGGGCGAAATCTGTTGAGGCCGAGAACTTCTTGGCCTTCACATTTTTCTCAACATCTGAGCTTTCGACGTCCGGAATGTAGGAAACGCCTTTGCTCAGGGATTGTACTTTGGATGTACTCAAATCAAGACCGTGAACGGTGAAACCTGAATTCGAAAACGCCATTGAAAGAGGAAGACCTACATAGCCAAGTCCAATGACGCCGACGGTTGCCTTCTTGTTGAGAAGAGCAGCCCGCAGATTGTCATAAACGGGGCCCGTTGAATTGGAGGAGGCCTCCTTAGGAGCAGAAAATTGTGCAACTTTGGTTGAGACTACGTTTTCTGGTAAAGCAGCTGATAACATGGTCAGAGATTATGCCTGCCTGGCCCAGTTTGCCAAGATTTTAAGCAAGATCTGAGGCTGTTGGGCCCCCCTGAAAGCCGGTCAGAATGGTCTCTTTAGCGATTTTGGCCCTGAGCCACTAAACGCTGTTGCCTTTGGAGTGAGAGATTTCGACGCGTCCATTTGACGATGATGTCGACCATCCGGTGGTAGTGAAAGATTCCACAGTGGTCGTCATTTTTGATCAAAATCAGCCTGTTGCCGGGAAGTGAGCCTAGCTCAACCGTGTCACGAGGATCAACGATGGTGTCTTGATCGCCGTTCATGGCGAGAATTGGTCCCGAGGCGCAGTGAATGAGATCTTCGGCTCGGCGACTCATTTTTCTGATGATCGGTAGAAGAAGAAGCGGATGGCTAACTCCAAAAATGCGAATGAGGGCTTCGGCAATAATGGGGTTGAGGCCGACGCCCTGGCCGGAGTTGAGAGTCTTCTGCAAAGGAATCCCGTTGCAGATGGCAAACTTGATCCGGGGATCTGTTTTGGCTGTGATCAGGGTCCAGAAGGCCCCCATACTAAAACCTACCAGGCCAATCTCTTGACCATCGACCCAAGGCAGTTTGATGATGTCATCAATCACTTGATGAAGAACTCGATCCGAAAAGGCCGTCATGGGTTTTTCATAATCGGCTGATCCAGGAACAGAGAGAACAGCGTATCCAGGGCCCTCATGAAGATAGTGCTGAAGCGAAAATGCAATCTCCTCAGCAGAGCCCTCAAGTCCATTAATGAAAATCGTGACGGGAGCTTTGCCGTTGAGGTTTGACGGAGGCGACAGATAATAAAAGACATCTCCCTCCGTAGTGCGAACTCGACGGGGCGCAAAGCTCAAGCCTCTTTGCTGATTCCATTTCAAAAATGAAGCGCGCTTGAGGTCATTGATCTCTTCTTTCCAGGGCTTATTGTCTTTGGGAAAGACGCCCATGATGTAACTCATGCATGCGGCTCGGTAGTTTTCCGCTCGTTCAAACTCGAGTCCCTTGTCGCGCCAAAAATGCGTCCATGCCTTGGAAGCCAGAGAGGGGACTTCCGAAAGAATTCGCTGTGCCTCATCCATAGGGATCTCAGCGCCAAAGCCGTACCGAGCTACAGTGATTTTGGGCAAAAAACTCTTCACATCGATGAAGCGAGAAAAGAGCCCTTGAGAATTGGTCATACTGACCAACGAATAGAGTAGGTCTTGTGAAAATTTTAAGAAACCCATGAGGATTTCTTTATTCTATCTCAGTTCTCAGAATCCACCAGGTACCGAGAAAAGCCGAAAGGACCAGAAGCAGAGCAGCAAACTCTACCTTAGGAACAAAAAACAAAATCGTAATGAGAACAACCGCAAGAGCAAGACTCATACGTCTTGAGCCTTTGAACCATTCAGAGGCTGAAAACGGCGCAGCAATATCGACGACTCGATCGCTGTAGATCTGAAAGGCTGTGTCGGTAAGATCTGAGGGGCTGCTTGCAAGTGGTGCAACGAGAATTCGCTTCCAGGATTGGTGGGCCTTCGATTGGTAGCCTTTCAAATCCCAGGGGGCTAAAATTTCGGCCGCAACTGGGTCGTGGTGATGCTGATACTGATGAAATCGCTCCTCAGCCTGCTTTCTGAGCATCTCCCGCTCAACCGGAAAGAGGTCGAAATCAAGAGTGGATGGGCACTGACTGGGGGCCCATTTCATCGATGCCGAACTCAGAAGTCCCCATTTAAACTGAGATGAGAGGATGGCCGCACCCTTCTCGGCGTCCGACTTAAGTTTTGATTCCAAGGCAATCGCTGCCACGATGTTTTCATTCAAAGAAAGCAAAACAACGATGCAATTATTATCAATAGCCTGTTTGAGAAACTGGCGACCTTCGTTGCTCATGGAGGTTTGCAAAATTCGATGCCATCCGAGAGAGCCCAAAACAAATTGAAAAAGACCTCCCTGCACGTCGCGAACGCTGCCTTGAATTCCCAAATGTTGCTGAAGTGAGGTCTCTTTGACTTGGATCAAATCATTTTTGGGAGAAGGGAGGTGCTGTACAATCGCCTGACAAACAGGGTGGTCGCTGTTGAGAGCGACTTTGTAGAGAACCTCCTCAATCGACTTATCAGGCCACTCATGAATGGATTCAAACCAAACATCGCGGACCTTAAGATGGGGTTGAGTAAAGACGCCCTGGAAGTGACTCAAAAGTATTCGCATGGAGCGAGCGCTTTTGAAAAACTCCCAATCCAAACATCTCCAAAAGTGCAATTCAGACCTCTGGAACAGCTTGTTCAGAATCGCGATGTGAAAGGGCCAGCATGCGACAGCCAGTCCAAGTGAAAGTGCGCTGAAAGGAATGTTGCCCCGAATGAGAACCAAGAGTCCATAGGTCGCTAAAACAATCAAAATGAGCAGTGACCTCAGTGATGAGTGGCCAACAGATTGATGCCAAAGTCGCTCTTCTCTTTGAAAGTTGTTTCGAAGGCTTTCTCTCCAGGACTTGGCCTCGAAAAGTCTAAACCAGATCCAAAGGCTACAAAATGAAAAGGAAAACAGAGGCTTCCAGATCAATCCTTGGGGGAAATCCTCAAGCAAGAATGAGACGGCAAAAACCGAGATCCAAAAATCCGATGAGATAAAGAATTTGGCCTTATTTTTGGATGAAGAAAGCCACGCTGATCGCCACAACGATGGAATAGCAAACACTGTAAGCCCCGCGATGCTGGTGATTTCTTGCCATAAGTTGAGTTCAACTGGCCACCAAAACGCCGCAATCAAAAGTGCAAGTGAAACAACAAGGGTCACTTTCATCGACCAAAAAAACCACCCGAACCCTTGTCCTCGATCGATTCGCCATAGAAGGTAAGCTCCAAGACTTGAAAGCCGTGACTTGCTATCGGGATTGAAGCTGTGAGTGGTTCGGCAAAACGAACGATCGGCAGGATTGTTAAACACGTTAGCGCTCTGATTTTTTTTCTTTGGGGCTGTCATTCGTTTCCTGCTTCAAAAGATCTTCGAGTGATTTTTTGCCTCGGCGCATTTCGGATTTGAGGTAGGAGTCCTGCTCTCGGTCCAAGGCGTTGCTAATCGAGGAGAGGCTATCTGGATGTGCGATCATGGAAAGAGCTCGAATAGCGGCAAAGCGTACCTGTGGATCCTCGTCCTTCAAGCGCTCAGCGATGGCCGAAATCGTATCGGCATATTTGAGCTCAGACAAAGTTTGCAAGGCATTGATTCGAAGTTGAGCGGATGAGTTTGAAAGTTGACCAATCCAGTAGTCTTTATTCTGTGTGGTCAAATCGGGACTGACATTAATCAGCACACTAAACAAAAATGCAGAAATCATTAAATGCTAACCTCTCTATCTCGTGTTAAGTCGCGGCCGATCTTCAAGCACTTCTCAAGGCTGGCTCTTAGCTCTCTTTTTACATCCTCAATCGAGCCCTTGATTCCCAAGGCAGAAGCTCGATCAATCGTCATTTTCAACAGAGGCTTTGCCTCTTCTGTCTTTTGAAGCTTGCCGCGTCCATCGACGGACTTTGTCTTGTGCTCCACCTCGACAAGTTCCAGCTTAAGACTTTGGAGATCTGTAAATTTTTGAAAAACCTCGCGGGCACCTTCGCCGATTTTTTCACCCCGACCGGATAGAAGCCATTGATACCCCGTGCACTCAAGGCGTTCCGCACTGGGGTTGGGGGGAAGGTCTCGCCACACACTGATCGTTGCTGTTCCATTTTCAATGCGAACAAAGTCAAAGGAGGTTCTAAGCTCAGGCTTTAGGTAGATGATTTCTAGAGACTTAAGCAGGGTTTCTTCCTGGTTTGCCAGAATCGGAGCCACCGTCCCAAGGAAGATTGACATAAGCAGTAGACGATTGGCTTTCATCATTATTAAAGTAATGAGTCAGTCACTGGACGGCAAGGTGAAAGGAGCCTTCGTGAACTCTCAAATCCAAAGATTTCAACACCCTCTGAGCGGGCGCTACGCAAGTCCGAGCATGCAGTATATTTTTTCAGACTTTTATAAGGCTGTTGCTTGGCGAAAGATCTGGGTGATTTTAGCCGATGAGCAACGACGACTGGGCCTGCCCATTTCAAAAACGCAGGTTCAGCAAATGGAGAAGGGGCTTGAAAAGGTGAAGCTTGATCGAGTTGCCCACTGGGAGTCGAAGCTTAAGCATGATGTGATGGCGCACTTGAAGGCGTTTGCTGAGGTTAACCCGAAGGCCGAACCAATCCTGCACCTCGGTGCGACTTCCGCCTTTGTGACGGACAATGCTGAGGCTCTCATCATGAGATCCGCGACAGAGCTTCTCCAATCGAAGCTCCTGGTGATTCTGAAGGCTCTCGGACAGTTGAGTCTCAAGTACTCCGATCTTGAAATGACGGGCTATACTCACTTTCAACCCGCTCAGCCGGTGACTTTGGGCAAGCGCCTCGCTCTTTGGGCTCAGGACTTACTTTGGGATTACGAAGAACTTTCGTTGGTTCTTCAACGATATCGTCCTTTAGGCTGCAAAGGCACAACGGGAACTCAAGCTTCCTTCATGGTTTTGTTTGATAATGATTTCAAAAAAGTGACTGCGCTTGACCGTGCGGTTGTTTCGAAGATGGGCTTTAAAGGCCCCGTGGGTTTGAGTGGACAGACTCTTTCACGAAAAATGGATGTTTGGTTTGTGCATGCATTAGCCAATCTCGCCGCCTCGATCTCAAAACTGTCCTATGATCTGCGATTGCTACAGCATCTCGGTGAGCTCAAAGAGCCGTTTGGGTCAGAGCAGGTTGGTTCTTCAGCCATGCCTTACAAACAAAACCCCATGATGGCTGAGCGCATGACTGGTCTCTCTCGTCACATCATGACCTTGTCACAAAATGCCATCTGGACTCACTCGGTTCAGTGGCTTGAGAGATCGCTCGATGATTCCGCAAATCGCCGACTGACATTGCCTGAAGCATTCCTGACCGCTGATGCTCTGTTGGAAACTCTGCATCGACTGGTGAAAGGGATGCGAGTTGAGGAGAGAAATATTCGAAATCATCTCGATAAGCACCGTGCTGCCTTTGAAACGGAAGCTTTAATGATGGAAGAGACCCTGAAGGGACGCTCTCGCCAGGAAATGCACGAGGAGATTCGAAAAAAGATGCTTCAGGGGTCGCTCAAAGCGCAGGGGAGCCGATGGAAATTGTCTGGA
>JBEIHI010000065.1:0-10828 GCA_040381435.1 Bacteriovoracaceae bacterium
GCATTGCCACGGGATTTCTTTTGGTTTTCACCCCAGCTCTTGGTGAGTTCTTGATTCCCGATATGTTGGGTGGAGCGCAGACCATGCTGATTGGAAATTTGATCATCGATCAGTTTTTGAAGATGAGGGACTGGCCATTTGGTTCGGCCCTATCGATTATTTTGATGGTAGTCGTTGTGGTGAGTTTGATGATTACAGTGAGGCTGTGGAAAGATGTCGATCGCTCTGAAAACACAAAGCAATCAGCCTGAAAGTTCTGGCTTCTCAGCCAAGAATCAGGAACGCGCTCGGCCTAACCCCCCGCGTTTTGCGGTGGGCATCACCTTGCTCGCCTTCTTTTTCCTGTACGTTCCCTTGATTGTCGTTGCGGTGCTTTCATTTTTGAATGATCAGCCTGGTGAGGGAGTATTGACACTGAAGTGGTATGTCCAAGCCTTTGAGAATGATCTGTTGAGAGAGTCTCTTTGGATGAGTTTGTGGGTAGGTTTGGGCTCAACGTTGGGAGCCACCGTCTTGGGAACGGGTGCGGCGCTTGCTCTTGAGCGGACTCGCTTTCGAGGTCGAAATCTCTTTGATGCGCTCAATTTGATTCCACTAGTGATGCCCGAAATTGTGATGGGCCTTTCTCTTTTGATTTGGTTTGTGTTCCTGAAGATTAGTTTGGGGATGTTGTCGATGACTTTGGCTCACATTACTTTTTGCTTGAGCTTTGTTATCATCACCGTCCGAGCTCGGCTTGCTGACTATGATGACTCCGTTGAGGAGGCGGCACGAGATCTGGGAGCCACGCCTTGGCAGACTTTTTGGAAGGTCACTTTGCCGCTGATCTGGCCGGGAATTTTGTCTGGGGCCTTGATGGCCTTTACACTTTCCTTTGATGACTTCTTGATTGCGTATTTCACCTCGGGCGTTGGGAATGACACTCTTCCCGTTAAGCTCTACGCGATGATTAAGTACGGCGTGTCTCCTACGATTAACGCCCTGAGTACTTTGTTGGTTGTGGCGACGATTGTCTTGGTGGTGCTGGGCATGAAGAGGAGGTCCACATGAAAGTTGCGATAGCGCAGATCTGTACTTCAGACGATCCCTGGGAAAATCTGTTTCTTGTTCAAAATCTATGTGAGGATGCGGCGGAGCAAGGTGCAACTCTCGTTTGCTTTCCTGAGAATGTTTTTTTTCGAGGTGCCAAATCCAAACTTACTTCTGATTTTATTTTAAGTCTTTCCGGCAACCGCTTGATTGAATCCACTGAGTTTTCAAAAGCAGTGGGGGAGTGGTTTCGATCTCTTCCCTGCGCTGTTTCTCTGGGATCCGTCCCCGAGAGGAGCGAGGATACGGCAAAACCGTATAACTCTCATTGGTTTGTGGATCGCGAGGGACGAGTTCAGTCCTATCATAAGATTCACTTGTTTGATTTTGTGGGCGCTCAAGCTGTTTACAAAGAATCAGACGAAATGACTCGAGGTAAGGATTTGGTCTCTGTGGACTGCGAGGGCTTTCACTTAGGACTATCCATTTGCTTTGATCTGAGATTTGCGGAGCTCTATCGAAAGTTGGTGCTTCAGCATCGAGCGAACGTTCTTCTTGTTCCTGCTGCATTCACTCGCGAAACGGGCCGAGCTCATTGGCATACGTTGCTTCGTGCTCGAGCGATCGAGAATCTCAGTTACGTCATTGGAATTGGTCAGTGGGGAAGTCATCAAAACGACAAGGGACAGGAACTGTGGTGTTATGGAAACTCGGTGGTCTATGCGCCTTGGGGAGAGCAGCTCATCGTCGCAGAAGAAGAGGGAGATGCTATCCTGATCGTGGATCTGGATCAGCAGCGTTTATCAGACGCGAGAGCCAAGCTTCCCGTTCTTGAGTTGGCTGTGCTTTCGAAGGGGGCTGCTTGAACTTGGAATCAGCCCTCGCGCTGATGTGTGATGTGCCGGATTTTCCAAAGACTGGCATTACCTTCAAGGACATGACTCCCATCTTTGAAAATCCTCAAGCGTTTCGTGCTCTGCAAGATGCCCTCAAAAAAAGTGTCGCACCTCTCAAACCGACAAAAATTTTAGCGATTGAGTCTCGTGGGTTCATTTTAGGATCTCCGTTGGCGCTGGATCTCTCATGTGGATTGGTGCTCGCTCGAAAGAAGGGCAAGGTGCCTCGACGGACCCTGAGGGAGACCTATGGTCTTGAGTACGGACACGATGAGCTTCATCTGCATGAAGGAGCTGTTTCAAAGGCTGACCGGGTCGTGATTGTCGATGATGTTTTGGCGACGGGGGGAACGTTAATGGCCGCAGCCAATCTGGCTCGCCGATCGGGAGCGGAAATCGTGGGTTTGCAGGTCGTTCTTGAGCTTGGCTTTTTGGGGGCTAGGGAAAAGCTGAAGGGCCTTAATCTCCAGTCTCTCCAGATTGAAAGCGCCTAGACGATCGTCTATAAGGCTTCCCAGGCCGATTTCAGCCCCATCCGCGGAATGGGCGTATAATAGGAGTGAGTGAAAGTGGTTGCGACGGAAAAAGTGAGGCATCTGCGATATGAGCGTCTGCGTCGTTCGTTGCAGGATAGCATTCTGATTTGGCCTCACAACTATTGTCACAAAGTTATTGGAAGAAATGATCCTGCTTTTTTGTCGGGAATCGTTGAGTTCGAAAAAAGCTTTCCAAGTTTGCATCGCGAAGGATCTCAACTGAGCAAGAATGGAACCTATCTATCGCTGACGTATCGTTACGCCGCCAAAGATGTCGATGAGATCATTTCTCTTTGGGTTGCCTCCGAGCAAGTCAAAGACGTCGTTACCGTGATGTAGCCTGATAGGCGTCTGAGATCGCTTTTGCTAAGATAAAATCTTTCTCTGTGAGTCCGCCCGCGTCGTGCGTCCACAACTTGATTTCGACTCTGTTGTAAACGTTCGTCCAATCGGGATGGTGATCCATTTTCTCAGCCACAAGAGCAATCTGAGTCATAAAGGCAAAAGCTTGCTGAAAGTTTTGAAAGGTTAAAGTTCGCTTTATCATCTGCCCGTCTAGAGTCCACTGGGGCAGAGATTTGAGATGTTTCTCAACGTCTTGAGGGCTTAGGGGTTTCATAGGCCTCAGTATTACTGTTTGAGGACTGCAGTCCAGAGTCCTCTTCTGTCTTTTTGAGTTTCTCAAATTGAATGAATTCATCCGCCTCTTCGGCTCGCTCCTCGATCGATTTCTTGGTCCTCAAGAACTTGATTTTGCCCGCATAGAGAGCTGAGAGAATGTTCATATGTTCACTATTGTAGAGCGTTCTGAGGAGTCGTACAGCTGGTGATCTAAGTCTTTGATAGATTAAGGATTTTACTCGCTAGCGCGCGCAATTCTGACGGCATTGACAAAAGCGGGTGAGCCCTGGGAGTCGAGGGACATATTGTGGTCGAAGATGACCTCAACAAAGTTCGTTTGTTGGGAGTAGATCCACTCGGAAAGATAATAATAAGTGGTCGATGAGGTTCTCTTCTTCAGCTCATCGAGCAGGGGCAGAGCCGGCATTCTGACTCGCCATTGGAGATGGGCGGTGTGATGCGCCCCTGGATTCTCCAGGATCCTTTCGGCTTGAGAGAGAAATCGATTGTTTGGACTGATGACCTTGCTTTCAAGTCCTTTTGAAAGCAAGAGAGTGGACCCCACCACCGCGGCAGCTGAGGACAGGCTGAAGAGGGGATCTCCCATCATATGGTGAATGGCCTCAACGGGAGGAGTCATGAGACTGGCGACGGCTGCCGACGCCATCACGGCTTTCAAAGACACAGGAGTTTTGCGGCGCAAGATTTGAGACCATTCATTGAGGTGATCTTTGCTATCTATTGCTCCAAAGGTCGAACTGACTTTGAGTAGGAAAGGCTCTTCGAGATTTGTATGAGGGGAGCTTTCGGTCACTTGGGCGTAGAGCTGAAAGAGATCTCGAGCTTCGGTTGATTCCGGGCCGTAGGTTTTTTCCGCGAGATCCCAGGCCTGAAAGAATTGTTTGTGCTCAGCTTCGGTCAAAAAGCGAGGCGATGCTGTTCCGAGAATCTTTAGAGCCTTAAGACATTTTTTCTGATCTTCAAGAAATGAAGCCGCTTCGCTGGTCTGATATGAAATGTAGCGATCCTTCGCGTTGAGCCGCTCGGAATTCAGCACCGTGGTGATGGCTAAAGCCAAAATCCCAAGAACTAACCATCTGGTTTTGAAAAGTCTGTGCGTCATCCCAAAAGCGCCTAGGAGTCTGAGTTTGCAATTCTCATTCCCGAATGGCAAAGGGCAAAGTCGTATTTTAAGGGGTCCTCTGGGCTCAAGCGTTTGAGAGCTTGAGTCACCTCAAGGGCAGCCTGAAGACTGGGTGACTTTCGGCGAGTGAAGCGCAGTCGACGTGCGGCCTTAAAAACGTGAGTATCGAGGGGAACGATCAGTGCTGAGGCTGGAATGAACCTCCAGATGCCGAGATCAACTTCATCGCTTCGGATCATCCAGCGCATGAACATATGAAGTCGTTTGGCAGCGCCTTCCTTGGGATGAGGAAACATGAATTTAAGGCCAGGAGATGTTTTGAGCGTGTTCACGAATCTCGCTCTAAAATCAAAGAGACACTCGAGGAGATTGCCGTTCGATTGATTCCAGCTCCGTTGCATGCAATTTCCGAGACTCCCTTCTCGTTTTAAAATCTCAGAAAGACTCAGGAGTAAGTGATGAATGTCATCTGTTGTGAAAAAGCGATAGTAAATCAATGGAAGCTCCTGTTGGAGCGTCTTCGAATCTATCTTTTGAAGCCTTTGAAATGGATGCTCTCCGAGAAATGTCATGACTTTCTCAATCGTTGTGCACATGGACTTTACATTCCCGTAGGCAAATAGCGCTGAAATTAGAGCCGCAATTTCGATGTCCTCAGATTGCTGAAAGCGATAAGCGAACTGAATGGGATCCGTCGATCGATACTGTCGATCGTTGAACTTCTTGTAGAGGGTCTCTAGCTCCTCAATCAGTCGTTTGTTTCTTAAAGACATTGGTTAGTGAGTTTCAGCTTTGGCTCGAATCCAGAGCTTTTCCATCTCGTCACGAGAGAGCTGAGCAAAAGTCTTGCCTTCCTTACGCGCGCTATCTTCCATCCACTCAAATCGTTTTCGAAAGCGCTGATTCATTCGCGCGAGCGCCACCTCTGGATCAAACTTTTGGTGTCGAGCCCATTGAATCAATGAAAACACCACGTCTCCCCACTCATCTTCCATCTGTTGTGGGGTCTGGGCCTCGGTTAACTCCTTCAGTTCACTTTGGACTTGGCTCCACACCTCCGCCGAGCTGAGCCAATCGAATCCGATCTTTGCACAGCGCTTTCCGATCTCGTGGCTCTGAGCCATCGCAGGGGAGGTTTTTGCTGCTTCTCGCAAAAGGCCAGTGCGTTTTTGTGAGGACTTTTCCGCCTCTTTAATCTTGTTCCACTGTTGAAGCACTGCATCAGCCGTTTGCGTCGAATCTGCCTTCTCTCCAAAAACATGAGGATGGCGGCGGATGAGTTTATCCTCAAGTTGGCTGAGGGAGTCCTTGAGTGGATCTCCTCCCTTAATCTCCTGAAGGATCTTGGTTTGAAAAAGAACCTGAAGAAGCAGATCCCCAAGTTCTTCCTTTAGCTCTTGGAAGTGCTGGTCAGATGGGGTCTCAACAAAATTTTCAAGTGCTTCGAGGGATTCATAGGACTCTTCAATCAAATATTTTCTCAAAGAGGATAGGTTCTGCTCACGATCCCAGGGGCACTTTTCGCGCAGCTCTTTCATGATGGAGACCAGTCGATCAAACTCTTTCATGCCAAACCGACAACACCTCATCGTCAAACCTTTGTCAAAGTGGAGTCTTGACGCCGTGAAGCTTGCGGCAAGGCCCAAAGATTAACTTGCCGAGATGTAAGAGCTTTTTTGCCGAGCCCGTTTTTGCAGTCCTGGCATTTGACTTGCTTTGTGGTCTTGGTGGTGAAACGGCTCAGATCGATTGCTGTGGTGCTTCTTTTTGGATGGATGTTTTTCCTCCATTGGGTTGCATACGCTCAGATTTCTCAAAAGCCGATGATTGATATTGAGAGAGTCACTTTTTCAAGTCGTCTGAAGAAGCCGAATCTTGGAACATTTCTTCCCGCGCCCTCGATTGAGTTGAAACCTAAGTTTCTGGAGCTTGCCGATGTGCCCATGGAGTTCCACAAAGACGTGGCCTTCGATCGGATGACAAAGATTTTCAAGCTGCAAGAGGCTGGTTCCTATCAAGAAGCTTACGTGGCTGTTGATAAATTGCAAAAATCCGTGGGTAAATCTGGATTGGGCGAATGGCTCTCCTATCTTCGAGCGGATCTGCTCTATCAAGTTCAGACGGTAGCATCGGATAAGCGTTGGGCCCTAGCGCTCGAAGACTACCAGGATGCGATTCGACGAAATCCTTTGAGTGCTCAATACGCTCGCATTCTTTATCAAATTTCACTTCTTCAGCTTGAGCTTGGCTTTTTCCAAGATGCTGAGGAAACAACTGCTCGGGGACTGAGAGAGTATGGAAAGACGGAGTTTGCGCCTTACTTTTATCTCATTCGAGGTGAGGGTTCATTTCGGCGGGCGCAGTATCCTCAAGCCAGTCTAGAGTTCGGAAATTTGATCGATGCGTTCCCTCGCAGTAGAGCGGCGATTGATGCCGCGTTTCGAAAGGCCTTTATTCATTTTGCGAAAGCCGAGTTTGATCGTGCCTACGCTGTTTATCAAAATTTGGAGAAGTATCATTCCGAGGAGATCGAAAAGCTTCGATTGAAAAAGGAGTATGAAGGTCAAGATCGTTACTTTGACCGTGTCTACTATGCTGAAACCATCTTCTTGAATGGTCTGTATGATGAGAGCGCAAAGCTCTTTCAGGATTTGGCAAATCTGTTCCCGCAGAATCCTTTGGCGCCGCTCTTGTTAGCACGCTTGGCTGATACTTACTTTGAACGTGGGCAATTCAAAGCTGCAGATCAGCTTTATCAAGTCGTGATCAGTAACGCGACAAAATCAGTGGCTCAGAGTTTTGCAAAGGTGAATCGTGCAGATGCACTGTTTTTGACTCGCGATGTTCGTGCGCACAGGGAAAACGAAAGCCTCTATCTCGAAGCGCGTGAAGAAGCTGAGGCCCTCGGTCAAATTGAGTTGGCTGCTTATGCCGTTGAGCGTTTGGCATCCTATCTCTTGTTCTTCGGATCCTATGCTAAAGCGCAACTTTATCTTGAAGAGATCATTGAGAAGTATTCGGGAACGCCCAACCACAAATGGGCTGAGGCTGAGTACGTCAAGACGCTCGAGCGCCAGATCATTGAGTATGTTGAAAGAGGCGATCCGATGGCCGGACTCGCCATCTATCTCGCGATGAGCAAGGAGCGCAAAGAGACCTTGCGGGATCCCAAAGTATTTTTGATTTTATCCGAGGCTGCCAAGAAACTTGAGCTTTACGATCAAGCTTCAGACATTCTCACTCGGCTTGTTTACTTAGAAAAGAGCGTTGAGGGTCGCCAAGAAGCACTCCTTCGGCTTGTCGATCTCTTGATTGCACGAGGTGAAACCAAAAAAGCTGGCGAGCGCCTAAGACGTTTCAATTTTGCTTATCCCAAATCAAAATATCCTCACCTTTATGAGCGTCTTTGGGGAGATCTCTACACAGCGCTTAAGAATCCTGAAAAGGCCGTGAAGCACTATGAGGCTGCAATGGAGATTGCAGCGGCACAGCCCGCTCTACAATTTGAAATGAGAGATTTATATCTTAAGATCGCGCAGCATTTGAAGTCGCTTGCTCTTCCGATGCGAGCCGTTGAATCTTATCAACGATATGTCGCTATGGTGATGGGATCTCAAGAGGGGCCTCCCTCTGAGCGAAAGGTTACCGAGAAGGATCTGTTCCTCGCGCAAACGTCACGATTTCGAATTGCCGATTCATTTTTTGATATGAAGGATTTTGTCCGAGCACTTGAGTCTTATCGAGAGCTTGCCAAAAACGTTAAGCAAGAGCCGTTTGCCTCGCATGCTCGGTTTCGCATGGGAGAATGTTTGCTAGAGCTTGGTGACAAGCAGGCTGCGCTTGAAGTCTTTAAGGAAATCAAATCCGAAAACCAAGACAATTTATGGGCTCGAGCAGCTCAAAGTTACATCAAGACCGTGGAGATGGAGGTAAAGTATGGAATCCGAATCATCAACTGATTTGATGAAGGTCATGAAGCAGGGTGAGGCTGACTTTGGGCTGAGCTTGCTTGCTGCCACCCTTGCCCACGAGATTCGTAATCCGCTCCAGGCTATTCGCTTACAGCTGGATCTTGCTTACCGAACAGGAGCTTCGCAGGCCTCGCTTGAGAGAATCTCAGAGAGCATCAATCGGTTAGAGTCCGTTGTGGAAAAGGTCCAGCGACTCTCACATCGCTATGAGCTCCACCCGACGAGAGTTCATTTGAGGGATCTCGTCGATTCGACTCTTTCGGCGGTTCAGTTCTGGCTCACCGTTTCGGGCATCACCGTACGAGTTCAAACACATTGGGAAGGTGAGCCTGTGTGTCTGGGAGATCAAGAGCTTCTGCAGCAGGTTCTTTTGAATCTCGTCATGAATTCGATTCAAGCGATGCCCCACGGCGGACTTCTTTCCGTTCGAATTTCGGAGACGACAGATGCTGCTCAGATCGAAGTCCAAGACACGGGTGTTGGGATTCCAGCCAATGTCCTGAAGTTGATTGGAACTCCGTTCTTTACCACGAAGAATGATGGCAACGGACTTGGCTTAGCATTTTGTAAGACGATTGCGAGCTTGCATAAGGGGTCGATTGAGTTTGAGTCGGCCGAAGGTCAGGGAACTAAGGTGACCCTACAAATCTCCAAGACAATTGCTGAAGATTTAGAGGAGCCTGGACATGCTTAATGCTCTTGAGCACCAAAAAGTTTTGATCGTCGATGATGAATCAGGAATTCGAGATGGCTTGAAAGCCAGTCTCGAGCATCTCGGATTTGACGTGAACACGGCTGAATCCGGTGAAAAGGCCATTCAGCAATTCAAGAAGAGTCCAGATATCTCATTTGTGCTGAGTGATTACCGCATGCCGGGCATGACAGGCTTTGATGTTGTCCGCGAGGTCAAACGACTCAATCCGCAAACAAAAGTTGTCTTGATGACTGGCTACGGAAGCGTGAATCACGCTGTGCAAGCGATGCAGATGGGTGCCGACGATTATCTTTGTAAACCATTTAGTGTCAGCGACCTTGAGCGAATCATGGTTGAGTTTACTCCAAAGCCGACCGCCGTGTCGGTCGCTCGGATTATCACTGAGGATCCTGAGTTTATTGGGGTTCTCAAGAAGGCAGAGCGCGCGGCCAAGTCTTCGGTTCCCGTTTTGATTGAGGGTGAGTCGGGAACTGGAAAGGAGCTTTTGGCTCGGCAGATCCACGATTGGTCAGTTCGTCAAGACAAGCCCTGGGTTGCTATCAACTGTGCTGCGCTTCCTGCCGGGCTTCTCGAGAGTGAGCTCTTCGGTTTTGAGCGTGGGGCATTTACGGGCGCTACCGAACGCAAGGCTGGAAAGTTTGAGCAAGCTGATACCGGAACACTTTTGCTTGATGAGATCGGTGAGTTAGATCCAATTTTGCAAGCCAAGCTGTTGCGAGTGCTTCAAGAGGGTGAAGTTGATCGACTGGGAGGCAAGAAGCCTTTGAAAGTTGATGTCCGAGTTGTCGCAACGACGAATCGAAATCTTGAGAAGCTTGTTCGAGAAGGAAAGTTTCGAGAGGATTTGTACTTCAGGCTCTATGGGGTTCGGTTTGTTCTTCCCCCTCTTCGAGCTCGAAAAAGTGACATTGGATTGCTTGCTGAGGAGTTTTTAACTCGGCAATCGGAAATTCAAGGCCGGACGCTGAGTTTTGATGAGGGCGTTGTGCGCGCTCTTCAAAATCGCAGATGGTCTGGAAACATTCGTGAGTTAGAGCGTGCAGTTGAGCGTGCGGCGGTCCTTGCTGAGACGGGTACAGTCACTCTTTCGCACTTTGAGTTTGATCAGAGCCGGATGGAGCCGGAGGTGAGCTTTGCTCGTTTTGATTCCGTCGGCGCTTCTCCCTCAGCGGAGACGACTAAGAAGTCCATCAAAGAGATGGAGAGAGACATTATCTTGAAAGCGCTCGAGGCTCATGGCGGGAATCGAACCCATACAGCGAAGGCGCTGGGAATGAGTCTTAGAACTCTTCGACACAAGCTTAAAGTCTACCGAGATGCTGGAACTGAGATTGCTGATTATGCACCGGCAACAGGTGGGCAAGATCGGATCGGCAATTTTCTCCCATCGGTTGGGAGTGACGCGGAGCTCGGAGGCTTAAACCATAGTTTTCCAATTGGCTAAGTATTTGCAGAGTAAGGGGAGGGCGAATTTATGAAAACTGATTTCACAGTCGATATTCTCGCAAGAGCTATGTCCATGCGACTTAAGCGACATGGCGCCATTGCAGGAAACATCGCCAACGCCGAGACCCCGGGATACCGCCCACAACAAGTGGCCTTTGAAGATCAGCTTCAAGAGGTCGTCAAATCCGGCTCGACGGACAGGCTTCATAATATGCGCGCTAAAGTACTTACAGTTGATGATGTAACGCCGCGCCAGGATGGCAATTCTGTTGATCTGGATCGTCAGATGGCGGGTCTTGCCGAGAACTCGTTGATGTACAACGCAGCAGCGGAGTTTATGGCAAGAAAAATGAGAATGATTAAGAGCGTGATTAGTTAAGAGGTGAAGAATGGATCTCATAACGGCACTTAAAATCTCAGCTTCCGGTCTCTCAGCTCAGCGCACGAGAATCAACGTGTTGTCGTCTAAC
>JBEIHI010000066.1:0-10634 GCA_040381435.1 Bacteriovoracaceae bacterium
CACAAAACAGAGCCTCAATAAAGGGCGTCACTTGATGATGAATCTTTTGAGCTTGAGCGATTTCACCTGATTTCCAAAGTCTCCACATTTCAGTCAAAGCCTTCGGAGCGACATTCGACAAAACACTTACTGTTCCGCGACCGCCCAACGCCCAGATCGAAAGATTCAAGGGGTCATCTCCGCAGAGTAAGGTTTTTCCCGAGGGAATAGAGCGTAAAATACTTTCCATCTGCTCCACGGAGCCCGAGCTTTCTTTGACAGAGACAATCGAGGGTTTGCTCCAAAGATTTTGAAGGGTGGCAGGAGCCAGATTGATGCCTGTCCGTCCGGGAATATTGTAAACAATCAATGGAACTTCCGTGGCATCGGCAATCGCTTCAAAGTGTTTTTGAAGCCCGCGCTGCGGAGGTTTGTTGTACGGGGGATTCGAGACCAGAATTCCGTGCGGCTTCTTCTTCTGAATATGCTTCAGTCTTTCAATGGTCTGAGATGTCGATGAACTCCCGCAAGCCCCCAACACCTTGATCTTGTTCTGAAAGGCTAAGCCAAGTTCCAACAACTCATCGAGTTCCTCGATTTCAAGCGTTTGTCCTTCGCCGGTACTCCCTCCTAAGATCACTGCATCAACTCCTGCAGCAATCTGTCGATTCATGAGTTTGTGAAAGGCTTCGCGGTCGATTCCGCGGCCCCCCGACTGAAAGGGTGTGATCAGCGCTGTAAAGATGCCTTCGAATGTCATAACGCTATTGAGCTCGCCCTTTTAAGAAATGAGGGCATTTTTTCGTGGGCAATGAGATCTTCAAAGGTCTCACGCTCACGAATGGTGTGTGCTTTTCCATCCCGAATCAAAACCTCAGCCGCTTTGGGACGGGAGTTGTATTGGCTCGACATAGAAGCGCCATACGCTCCAGCCGACATCACAGCGATCAAATCTCCCGCTTGGAAGTTTTGGATTCGACGAGTCTTTGTCAAAACATCTCCTGACTCACAATTCGGTCCCACGACCGCGGCCTTAATTTTTTTGTAGCGTCGATAATCCACAGGCAGGATGGCGTGGTAGGAGCCATAGAGAGCGGGTCGGATCAAATCATTCATGCCAGCATCGGCAATAATATAGTTGTTCGTCTCTCCACGCTTGTTGGTGAGAACTCGAGTGATTAAGACGCCAGCATTTCCTACAATCGATCGACCTGGCTCAAGGAGCAAAGTCAGATTTCGGCCCTTTAGCTCATGAACAAGAGCTTGAGCCCAAGACTGCAATGAGGGCGGGCGCTCCTTTTGATAAGTGATTCCCAAGCCACCACCGACGTCGAAGTATTGAAGTTCACACTTCAACTCAGAAACCTGATCAAAAAGATGCATCATTCGGCGAATAGAATCGACGAAGGGAGAGAGCTGCGTGATCTGAGATCCGATATGACATCCCAATCCCACGAGATGCACGTTCTTAAGTCGCAGAGCCTGACGAACAACATTGAGTGCTTCTTTATAGGCGATCCCAAACTTGGAGTTCTTGAGTCCGGTGGCGATATAAGGGTGTGTTTTGGGGTCCACATCAGGATTGATTCGAAGACAAATCTTCGCAATCTTTTTTTGAGACTTGGCAACGGTATCAATCAAAACAAGTTCTTGTTCGCTTTCGACATTGAAACACAAGATGCGCTTCTTTAGCGCGTAATCAATCTCTTCTCGAGTCTTACCAACACCCGAAAAAACAATCTTGCTGGGGTGGACTTCGGCTTCAAGAGCTCGAAACAGTTCGCCCCCTGAAACAAGATCAGCTCCGCATCCCAATTGAGCCAAAGTCTTGATGATGGCGATGTTGGAATTGGCTTTGACGGCGTAGCAGATCTGATGAGGGATCTCAGCAAGGGCATCGTCCAGTTCTTGATAGGCTTGAACAATCAGTTTGCTGACGTAGACATACGTGGGAGTTCCCCACTTTTCCGCCACATCGCGCAGGCTGACGCCGTCCGCTGAGAGGACATGATCGTTGTAGCGAAAGCCGTCAAAAATAGTGCCCATGAAACTGCCTTAGAACTTCGCGGTGACTCCGAACTTGGTCAAGACAACTGAGTCCGAGGCTCCTACGTTCTTGTAAAAGCTTCCTGGGAAGAACTGTGCAAACGCAAAATCCATACTCCAGTAGGATGAGAACGCCCATTGAGCGAACAAATCGTACTCAACACCGTACCAGCGTCCAGCAATAGGATCCGGGGTTTCCATGGCAAAGGGGCTGATCAAATTAAGCCCCATTTTGAGATTCGGGCTGGAGTTGTAATCAAAGCGAATTCGTGGATAGACAGCGTTTGAAACGGCTCCTGAGTGAGGAGCTGTTGCAATGTTATCAGCGCCACCTGCACTGGAATTGCGCAAAGTTGAGCCTCCCGGAATGGCTTCTTCAAACACAATCAACGACACATCGTAGTCTCGAGAGAAGTTGAAGGTTTTGAGCTCGCTGTTGTTCAGATTGTCTTCAGAGGTTCCCGAGGAGTATCCCACTTCAGCCAAAACTTTGAGGGCCCCAAAGAGCATCTCCGCTCGAGTGACCGTGTTCACAGCCATAACACTCATATTGGAAATATCGCCGGTCACTAGAACCATTTCCGCTCCAACGTCGACCGTGCCGAAGTTTCGACGGGCTATAAAGTCAAAGGCCCAAAAGTCTGACTTTGAATTGGCCAACGCTCCGTTGGCGGCATTGTTCATCGCGCGCTTTTGGCCGTTGTAGCTGAGGTAGAACCCAACATCTTGATTATCTGTCTTTCGACCAAAGACAAAAAACCACTCGTTAAAATCGTCGTTCTTTTCATCCAAAGCCCCTTCAACCAGCCAGCCGATACCAGGGCGCACGTAGTAGGAGCCAAACGAAGTATCAAAAACAATTCGATCGCGAGAATCGCCGACTTCTTGAGTGGGATCATCTCCAGCATTGGCATAGATTCCGTAACCAAACTGATGGGGCATACGACCCACTTTGAGAGTTCCATAGGGGGTTTCAAGTTCGCCCCAGAGTCGTCGGACCTGAAGCGGAATCAAATCTGCTGATCGAGTCATGCCATCGGTTGTGCTGTATCCACCATAAGACGATGAGGTCGAGACCTGACGTCCCAAGACATCACCAACTCCTGTTTCGTTGGGATCTACTTGGCGATTGGTGGCCAGAGCGGGGTTTGTGTACGGACTGACTCGAAAGGGATTGTCTCCCAAGACTCCGTCCATAAGATTCAATGAGCTTCGGATGCGAACTTTATCTGAGATAAAAAAAGTAGGGTTCAAGCGAAATCGGATGTCCGTGAAGCCTCGACCGTTAGGTCCAGCGTCGCGATCCATGTCCAAATTATAAAAATATTGATAGCGAGATCGGAAGTAACCTTCGTAGGCCACATCAACGGCTTGAACCGCTGAAGTCATGATCCCAAAAACTACAAAACCAATCGTCGAAAGCTTGAATTTCATTCCCCCAGATTTAGAAAATCACCGGGGGCTTGTCATCGAAATTTAAACGCTAAAAGCTAACTCCTGCCTGTAGATAAGTCTCATCGAGTGGGTTCGAGCGGGTGCCAATCCAGTCCCCTCGTAGGAACAGCACTCTGGCGTAGCCCAGCCTAAAGGTGAGCGGGGGAAGATAGAACAGACTTATGTCTGAGCGCAGTTCTGCGCCGGTTGAAACTGTAAATCGCGAAGGCGAAAACTTTCTCTTGCCAATCGAGTTAGAAAACGTTTCGTACGCCATCAATCGATCTTGAAGCTGAGTAAAGACTTGGCCGCCATCGGAGAACACCGCCGCGTGCAGATTTTTTAGCCAAAGCGGTGACGTTCCGAATCCAGGGAGTCGTTTGAGAAGAGGAAAGCGATACTCAAGAGATCCCACCACGAGCCCTTCACCTCGAAAAGCCGACTGAGGAAGTCCTCGCAAGGAATAAGATTGCCGAATCGCGGATGAGAAGGGGCCTTCTCCCAAAGATCCTCCCAACAAAAAGGCGTGAAGGTAAAGAACATCGAGCCACTGATAGCCGCCCGTCAGTCTGAGTGCCACAACGTGATCAAGCCAAGGATTGAAGAAATACTTCCCCGAAGCGATGGTGGTGAGGGTGTGAAAGTCGGCCTTCCAAACAGGAGGAGTGTAGTCCACGCTCAAACTAAAAGACTGTCCCGCAGAAGGGGAGAATGCCTGAGTAGGATACTTAAATCCTCGAGCCCAGTCTAGACTCGCGCCGACACCCAGAGTCTGTCCCGTCTCGGGATTCAACCTCACATCGGTCTGTCCACGAAAATCTCCGACGCCTTGAAGAACAGCATCAGGAATGCTGAACTCACTTTGGCGATTCTCACCAAACAAACTGAGATTGAGACTCCAGTTGGAGCGACTTTCATTGGTGCTGAGGGGAATGTTCATCCCCGCTGACAGTAAAGTGCTTCGTTCAAAATACTTTTGGGCTAGTACGACATTGTCTCCGAGGAAGAGAACTTGGCCGTAGTCTGTGAGCATGCTGGAAAGGCTGAGATAGAGCGATGTCCAAGAAAGTCCGCGATAGATATAAGAGGCAAATCCCGCGGGACGATTGGGTTCAAATCGATGATAGGCAGCCGCTGTCCAAAAGTGCCGACCCAAGGGATCGTAACTCATTGTCTGAGCGCCCAGGAGAACATCTGTTTCCGTATACAAGAAAATTGGTGCCAGAAATCTGGGCAGAAGGGTGGATCCTATTGAATAAGCTGATTCAGAGAGAATTTTGCCCTCAGAGAAACTGCGAGTCTCAGCCCCGTTGCTAGGCTCAGGAGCAAGGGCTCGCGTTTTCTCGAGATTGAGTGGAATCAGTTGAAGCGAGTAGCCCTTGGAGTTGTAAACACCAGCGACAATCGAGTCTTTCGAGAAAGCTGGAAACGAAACTCCGGTGATCGCATCGGTGAGCAACGATTTTTCTCCTGTAGCAAGATTGAGGGCAATCAAGTTGGGAACTGGTTGCTTGCTGCCCGGAAAGAAATGGTCACTCGCATAAAGCAGAGTCTGGCCATCTTCAGAGATTTGAGGATGATAGTCATTGGCCGGATCATCGGTGAGCTGTCGAAGTTTTTTTGTTTTCAGATTCAGCGCGTACAAATCTCGATTTTTGTTCGTTCGCTTCATTGAAAAGACAATCTCATCGGATTGACTGTGTCCTGTCGGCTTGGCGAGAGCATCGTAACCCTCCGCTTTATAAAGAACCTCAAGGGCTGAAAGATCTCGGATGGGCTTCTCGCTCTCTTTGGACTTCATCACGTCTGCCCAAGGCAGTCGGACAAGCTGGCTTTTGTAGCCGTCTGTGTGAATCATATAAACAAAGCCATTGAGGACGAAAGGGTCTCGAACGCGTAAGCCGCGAGTGATCCTGAAGTTCTTTTTCTTTTCTAGGTCGTAAACATTTAAATCCAGTGTCGAGGTGTAGCGATCCTTTCGAGCGGAATTCGCATAGACCAAGTGGTCTTTAACGTATGTAAGCCGAGGCGCCCAGACATCGTCCAAGATGACGGAGGATTCAAATTCACCACTGTCTTTCTTTTTGAATTCTCTGATTTGAACCGTATCTTTCTTGCGAACGGCGGCAAAGAAACGTTGATTGGAGGAATCCCACGCGGCAACACCGAGAATGTGCCAGTTTTCACCTTCGGGAGCTTTGCTTTGAAAGCTCGATTTGACGGACTGTTTAAACAGCGACCACTTTTTCTCTTCGTCTAATCTCCATTCTTCCCATAGGCGATGAAAGCTTTTGCCGAAGATTATCTTGGTTTTGAAATTCAGCGCACTAGGAACAGGATTGCTCGCGGTCACGTGAGCAAACTCAGTCATTTTGTCCTCGCCGTAGGTACGTTCTACATACTGATGGAAGCCAATGCCGTAATAGTAGGCTGAGTTTCCATAAGGATAGACATCATTGAAATAAGTAGCTCGATCGATTCCCAGAAACGCATCCTCAAGGCTGGCGGCCCGAAAGAACATATCCATGAAACTCGAGCGTCCTCGACCCTGCGTCGTTTCGTTGGTTTCGTAATTGATTGCCAAGCCCTCGTGGGCCCACTGCTGTTGAGCGGCGTTTGGAATCCAAAACCTTCCCAAGATAAAACGCGGGATCTTGTTCAAGCCCTTGGCCATATCGAGATGAAGCGTGTGTGTGAATTCATGAACGAAAAGGGTGTTCATCCAATCATCATAGTTATCAAGTGCTGAGTCATCTGGAGGTGGAACTGGGTAGAGATAGATCGTGTTGTAGGGCAGAGGGGTTGAGAGTCCGTTGGGTGAATCGTACTGATCACTCAAGACCAAATGCACGGGGTATGACGGAATCCATTGGAAACGCTTTGTTTGAACTGGCCACATGGTTTCGGCGCGATCGGCCAGATCACGAGCGGCCTGTTGAAGCTTGTACGGATAATGAATCCAAAAGTGCTCCGTTTTAAAGGTCCGCCAATTCAGTTGGGGGTCAAACTGAGGGCGGTCGATTTGTGCAGAAAGAAAAAATGCAAACAATAATGAGCTAATCATCAACGTAAAATCGTCAAGCTTTGCGGAAGTACTTTCACTTGAAGAGGAAGGTATCCCCAACAATCTCCGTCAAAGTCGACTCGAACCTTTCTTTGAGGATTATGTACATCGACTTCGATCTTTTGACCTCTGAAGCGACGAACAAATCCGACTTTGTGCAGCAGTCCTGCAAACAAGGGGATCATCGCTAGCAGATATCGATAACTCAACGATCGAAGAATGACAGTCACCTCCAGTTGATTATCGGAGACTTGTGAGTTTGGGGAAAGCTCAAATCCATGTCCGCCAAATCGACCATTGTGAATCAGCCCCGTCAGGATATCTCGGTGGTCGATGGCCACTTTATCGTCAATCTTGATGCTCACATTGGCGTGTTTATAAAACGGTGCGTGGCGTCCAATCAATTTAAAGAAGTTCCAACGAGTTCTCTTGATACGGTGGTTGCTAGAAAGCTGAGAAACAATCACCGAGCTAAAGCCAAAGCCAGCTGCGTTGACAAAAATTCGGCGAATTTTTTGACCGTAATCCCCCGTGAAGGTGATCTCGCCCAAGTCGATCTTGGTCTCCTCGGCCTCTCCTCGAAGGTATCGATTCAAAAAGGACTCAAAAGTCTTATCGAGTTTAAGGGATTGCCGAGTGTCACCGGCATGCAGATCACAGTGCAGGGCGAGTTTCGGGACTTGGCCGCCGCCTTGCGAGGCTCGGTAAAGTCCATTGACGATCTCGCTTAACGTCGAATCTCCCCCGACGCTCACGATCAGGTCGGCTCCCTGCTTGATGGCCTTTCGGACCAGTAGCTCTGAGTGAAGTCGTCCCCGTGAGATGTGAACCGCAAAGTCCTGAGTGATCTTTTCGATCTTCTTTTCTTCGTATGGCCAACGCTGGCCAATCGACTCTCTCAAAGGATTCACAATAAAGTGAATCTTCGCCATTACATGACCTTTTCTTGGACTCGAAGATGGAGCTCTTCCCATTGTTGCTTCGCAATCTTAGAAGGAGCCTTTGTCATTAAGCACTGACCCTTCTGAGTTTTGGGGAAGGCAATAACGTCTCGAAGAGATTCACCCTGGCAAAGCACCATAGCGAATCGGTCCACTCCAAACGCCACACCGCCATGAGGAGGTGCGCCGTAAGTCAAACCATCTAACAAGAATCCAAACTTCTCGCGCATCTCATCTTCTTTGAGAGCCAAGAGTTCAAAGACTCGCTTTTGAACATCCATCTGATGAATTCGAATTGATCCCGATCCCATTTCCATTCCGTTGAGTACGAGATCATAGCAGTCGGCCAAAGCCGCGCCAGGATTGGAATGGAAAGTGTCTCGGAACTCAACTTTAGGACTGGTAAACGGATGATGTTCCGCCACCCATCGCTTATCTTTCTCGTCCCACTGAAACATCGGGAAATCCACAACCCAGAGAAAGCGCCACTCATCTTCGCGCAAAGCTTTGAGCTTCTTACCCAAATGAAGTCGAATATTGCCCAATGAATCCGCCACGACTTTCGGAGTATCGGCACAAAAGACCAAGACATCTCCTGTTGCGGCCTTCGTAGCACTAACAAGCGCCTTTTTCTCATCAGCACTCAGGAACTTGGAGATCGGTGATTGCCAGCCATTTTCAAAATCAGCGGCGTCATTGAGCTTAATCCACGCAATGCCTTTGGCCCCGTAGGTTTTTCCAAGAGGAGTCAAATCGTCTAAATCTTTTCGAGAAAGTTCCTCAGCTTTGGGCACGCGAAGCACTTGGATCTTAAGACCCTTCTCCGCAATATCTCGAAAGACCTTGAAGTCGGACTTTTTAAAAATCTCAGTCACGGTCTGCAATTCCCAATCAAGCCGCAAGTCGGGCTTGTCAGAGCCAAAGCGCTCCATCACATCACGATACGTCATGCGCTGAAACGGTGCCTTGATATCGATATTGAGAAACTCCTTCCAGACTCGCTGCCACAAGCCTTCCATCATCTGGAAGAGATCTTCTTGGGTAATGAAGGACATTTCGAGATCGAGCTGTGTAAACTCAGGCTGACGATCCGCCCTTAAATCCTCATCTCGGAAACAGCGAACAATCTGAAAATATCGCTCAAATCCAGCCACCATATAGAGCTGCTTAAAAAGCTGGGGTGATTGCGGAAGCGCATAGGCCTCGCCTGGGTAAAGTCGTGAGGGAACCAAGAAGTCACGAGCGCCCTCGGGAGTAGATTTGGTCAGATAGGGCGTTTCGAGTTCGTAGAAGTTTCTCTCGTAAAAATAATTTCGAATGAGCTGGTTAAGCTTCGAGCGGAGAAGCAAAGGATGCTTGGCCTTGGGACGGCGAAGATCCAGGTAACGATACTCCAATCGCACCGTCTCGTTGGTCGTCATATCATCATCGATGGCAAACGGGGGAGTTGGGCACGTACTAAACACTTCGATGTGCGAGACCATGACCTCGATCTCACCTGTTTTCAGATCGGCATTCTTCATTCCATCAGGACGCGCGGAAACCTTGCCTTGGATTCCAATACAAAACTCAGATCGAAGCTGATCAGCTTCTTGATGGGCCTTGGGATTCACCTGGGGATTGAAAACAATCTGGGTAATTCCCTGAATGTCCCTAAGGTCGACAAAAATGACTCCTCCGTGATCACGACGAGTTTGAACCCAGCCAACGAGAGTGACCTCGTCACCAACGTTCTTTCCCGTCAATTGGTTGTTGTGGTGAGTAATCTTTAAATCGTGGAGTATTCGCTTCGACACCGCGCCATTCTAGCGCGAGAACGGCCTGCTTTGCCAATTTGAAAATCCAATTCTCAAACGCTTTAAACCTCGATTAGCATGATCATATGCATATTCGTCACTTGGGATTTATCTTTGTTTGCTCTCTGTTGATCTCTTGTGCGCTGAAGTCGCCTTTGGTGGTTGATCGATCCTCACCTGAAAAGGCATTTGAGACCTGGAGACAGGCTGTTTTGCGAAATGAAACTACGGTTCTGATCGATTCTTACGTTGTTGAAGCGCGAGAGGGGATTCGACGCGAGCTTTCCGAAACCACTCGAGATGGTATTGAGGCGATGAGATCAGAAACGTCTCGTACTAAGTTTGAAATCGAAAAGATCGTCTATCAGCAAAACAAGGCTTTTGTCCGAGTTCGTCGTGATCTCGAGGGGGATTCTGAGATCGAGCTTGTGACCATGATTCAAGAGGGTGGGCAGTGGAGACTTCTTCCCTAGTCTGGTGAATTCACGCCTCATGGTGGGACCCAAAATCCGTTAAAATCAGCTCCATTCCCGTTTTAAAGCTTGCTACCCTGGCCCTTGGCTTGCAAGAAAGTGGACGTGGAATCTGTGGCAGCCCCTCTGAAGTCTCTTGTGAGATCTCTCTGGATTTTGAGCCTTGTTTTGGGCTTAAGCCTCATGGTTTCGCCCATCCAGGCTGATTGTTTTGATGCGATCCGAGGTGTGAGTGCATCTGCGGGGGCCTCGCTTCGAAAGGATTCTCATTCCCCATCGGCTCGTTCGCAGCGCGAAACCACTCAGGTGAAATCGTCTGAGCCAAGTCGAGGCTTGTTTGATCACATCGTGGATCGAGTGGAAATCAGCAGTGCGACTGACAGTTTTTTGAATCATCAGAAGGCCTTTTCAAAACTCAACATTCGAGTTGCAGGCCTGTCGCGTGCCCACGTGAAAAAAGCTTATGAGGTGCGCCTCAGCGAGCTTCGCTCTGAGCTCTTTGATCCTAAAACCCGTCTCAGTGAAGACATCGCTGATCTGAAGCGGGAGATCGAGGCTCTTGAGGAAGCGTATCAGGAACTCGTCAAAGCGGGCCTTGCCGACTAAGAATTGGGCCCACCACGACTCGAACGTGGAACAGAAGTTTAGGAAACTCCCGTTTTATCCAGTTAAACTATGGGCCCTTCTGAAGAAGGACTCTCTCAACTTAATTGCTGGGTGTAAATACGGCAAGACCGATGAAAACGTGGCCATTCTGATCATCGAAAATTGGGGAGGACGTTTGGATTTCCTGTAAAACCTGAGTGTGGAGCGATTGGGGACCGAAGTCGATGAAGCAGCCCGATGAGCCTCGGCCGTCACTGAGAACTTGTCCTGACGTTGAAAGGGTAATCACCGAGGA
>JBEIHI010000067.1:0-10554 GCA_040381435.1 Bacteriovoracaceae bacterium
ACTCCACGCGACTTACCATTCCCTGAACAATTCGAATGGGAAACTCACCACCCGCTTGAAACTCCCCCTGATGACCATTCTCCGCCACAATAGATTGCTTGGCATGAATGCGCGCTTCTCCTCTTTGAAGAGCTAAGTCCAAAAAGAGCTTGAGAGGATCACCCATACCAATCTGTCCGGAGGAACTGCGCCCCCCAAGAAAGTTAAGCCCGAGTTGCGCTTCGATACTCATCGGACTACCCAGCCTCAGCCCTAGTTTTTCAAAAGCCGTCTTCTTTACCTCAATGAGTGAAATTTCCAAAAAAATCGATGCATCTTCAGTGATGGCTCTGCGTCCTGCCCCCTGCCTCTCGACTCCTGAGTAGATTTCGCGAAGTCGCTTGAGAGTTCTTTCATCCACCCCCTCTCCGGACACCCGAAATGTGCTGCCCGATCGACTGATCGAAGCAATAATTCCGAGAGACTTTAACTCGCTTTGGAGCTTGCGCTGAATCGATCCGATCACGCCTTGAGACAACCGGGTTTTGTTTTGAACCGCTGGATGTCTTCGAAGAAACTCAATGATCTTTCGATGATCACTTAATCTTTCGATCACACCAGACAACTCCATCTCCCCGCGCTCCCCCTCTGAGAGCCCAAGACCCGGAACCGTTGACAACAAAATAGCCCCCTCTTCAAAGGGATCCGTCAAAGTAATGAGACAAAGAAGCAATGCATTCATAGCCACAACCCAATGCACAAACCGAATCAATTCCAATACTTGAATTGAACCCTCGAAGAATCACCCCCCTTGGCCGAAAGGGTTTCCGATCTCCGATGTCCTGCTACAATATGATGAATGGGGCCTTGTCCATATTGCGCCGAAAAAGTCTCTCCAGAGGCACGTCTTTGCCGGTTTTGTAATCGCCCCCTTCTCTACTCCGTATCCACAACTGCGAGTCTGTCGGAACGCGAGAAACATGAATTTCTAAAGATCTGGAATGCGATTGATTTCAATGAGCAAAAGCGTCTGCCGCTTTCCACGTACTCGATGGCGCGCAAAGAACTCGATAAGATTCCGCTGACTTTGGCCTGGGATCTTAACTTGCAAACGGCCGATCAGATTTCTCAAAAATTAGGTCACCTCGGAATAGAAAAGCGGCTGCTAGGAGGCCTTCCGCGCTCTGAAGACTTCCGTCGCGCAGAGGAAAGAACATCTCGTTTCGCAACCGCTGCCTATTTTGTCCTGGCCTGTGTGACGATTGGGGGCGCGGCCTTCATGGGTCTAAAATTCAAACAAGAACACATCGAACTGGGTCTCCAGGAGCCCATTCAAATCGTGACGGATGATCCATCGTCTGAAGTCTCCGATCAAATCGCCATCCCTCAGCCACAAAATCCCTCCGCTCCAACGCCCTCAGCCGAGCAGCTCTTTCAAAGTGAGCGCCAATTTGAGAGGGGAGATGTGGATCGACTACTGTCGGCAACTGTATTTATCAGAGGAGAAAGGTCTCTTGGCTCAGGATTTTTGATCTCGAGCAATGGCTATATCCTCAGCAACTCTCATGTGACTCGAGATATGCTTGAGCCCACTGTCACCTTTCGAGATGGTCGATCGTTTCGAGCTCGCAAGATCAAAGAAGACGAACGCTATGATATCTCTCTCATCAAAATTGATGGCGGACCCTATGCCTATCTTGAGCTGGGCAATGCGAATGAAGTTTATGCTGGCGAGAATGTCATCACCATTGGCAATCCGAATGGACTGTCATTCACCATCACTCGCGGTATCGTCAGCTACAATGGACGAATCATCAATGAAACGCCCTACCTTCAAACAGATGCGGCCATCAATCCGGGAAACTCCGGCGGACCCATGATCAACTCATCCCTCAAAGTCATTGGGATTAACACAATGACATCAACGAGTGCTCAGGGAATCTCATTTGCTCTTCCCATCAATCTTGCCTGCGATCCTCGAGGCATTGCCGGAGAGCTACTCTCTCCCTGCCCAAGGTATTCGATCGTCGACGCTGGCTCTCAAAATATTCAAGTGAGCCTGGATAATCGCTCACCTTCTCCTGATCATTACCAAAGTACTTCCAAGGAACTTTATGAGACCTACCAGCGAGAGATCCAGAGCCTTCAACAAGAGGCACAGAAACTTGAGGAGCGAAATCAAGCTCTCGCTCTAGAGCTCAAGAGAGATGAGTTTAACAGCTCGCTTCGCGAGAGGATTGCTGTTGAGCAAAAGTCCCTGCAGGACAAAGCTCAGGCACTCGAAAGGCAAAGCAAGGAATCTCAGCTGAGGTATCTGGATCGCATGATTGAGCTTATGGAGCGGCAAGCCCTGGATCCAAAGTATGCTCAATCACGAACTCAGATCGAAGGCGCCATCGCCTCAGCCATGGAGAAGAAAAAACAAATTCGAGAGACAATGCAGTAACGCAGATCACTGAGCAAACAGAGGTAGTTCCACTCGCCCACGCTCAGCCTTGTAGTCCAAAAAGGTCTTATAGAGAGTCTCCGGTCTTACAAGAGGCGCGATCTCTGGGCTATTCATGAAGAGATGATAGATCTGAAACAGACTAACTTTGTGATCCCCGGACCATACTTTTTTCTTCTTGAGAATCATTTCATACTTCTCAACAAATAGGGGGAGATTTCGAACAACAAAGGCGCGCTGCTCAACGGGCAACTTCCGAATACGCTCCATCACCAAGAGCAAAGTTTCGCCGGCCGTCTGATCATCCAGTCTGGCCCGTCGTGCAATTTCTCCTGAAAGCATTTCCTGAGTTTCATTTTGCTTCACCAGTGCGGGCACATAGAGAAGCTCCATCATATAACTGAGTGCCCGGAAATGACGTCGGACTGATTTAGGATATTGGGCCATAAAAGGACCATCAAAAGCTTCCAGCAAGACCTTTGCGGTGTAGGCCACGTAGGTATCGTTCAACGTCGCGATGAACTTTCTCAATCGAGATTGTTCAGGCAGTCGCTTTAGCAAATGATTCTTATACGCGGATCTTAAAAAGTGCCGACCAGGAACATCTTTCGAAAACATCAGACTTGCAAACGCAGTTCTTCGAATACCAAAAAGAACCGGCTCTGAATCAAAAGGAACTTGCGGCATCCTTAACCTAATATTCATTTCAAGTTTCTGCCAAACCTCAGCAATTCGGCTTTCATGAAGCTCCATAAGCCTTAACGGCGTCTCGTCGATATCCACCATCAGCCGCTTCTTGTTATCAATCATGTCAACAAAGTCGTCCCACAAATGAATGAACCGCAACAACATGGAGCGAGCGACTCGAAGCTGCCTGTACGGAATCGTCGAATTGAGAACCTTCTCCTGGCTCGAAAGATCCGAGTAGGAATGCCCTCCTGACGGATCACCAATCAAAAATCTTAAAGGAATTCGAGAGTCGGTGACGAAATATCGAAACCAAGCTTCCGCTTCCTGATCTGAGTTCTCAACATCAGCACGAAGTTCAAAAGGGACAGCGTTCAGCGTTGGCAATAAAACACTCGGCCCCTCAACGGGCAGAATCAATCGAACATGAGCGCTTTGAAAGGCGGAGTCTGGAAGCTCCCACGGCAAGGGCTCTCCAATATTTCTGACGGATCGCTGACACAAAGGATCTCCACTTTCAACAACAACAGCCGTTGAAGCAGAGGGAGGAGCCATTGGCGCCTCACGCAGAGTTCTGGCAAGACGAGATCCATGAGAACCATCGTCTTGAGCGCTGATGAGCGCCAAGATTAATCCAAAACTTACAATCACTATCCAATATCCCTTCGAGAATATCCCTTCGAGGCATCGCGACCTCGTAGCCCCTTGTTTAGCGCATTTGCGGGGGGGCGGGAAGCCCTTTGTCCACCCCTATGGCAAAATTCCTTAAGATCGGGTATCACTGCACACGAAAGAGCCAAACGCATGAACCCACCCGTTCAGCCTCCTCATAACCCACCCGCAACACAACACAAAATGGAGTCGTTTCTCAGAGGTAATCTTCCTGAGTTTACTTCGATTTTAGAGCGTATTACCGACGGCTTCTTCGTTGTCGATCGAGAGTGGCGACTGATCTATCTCAACCAATCGGCTCAAATGGTTGCTCAGCGGCCGCGCGAAGAACTTCTGGGAACTCAATTGTGGGATGCATATCCTCACCTCGTGGGGACTCGTGTTTACGACAAATATAATGAAGCGATGTCGTCGGGCAAAACGATCGTTTTTGAGGAATCAGTGCCATGGATCGATTCTTATTTCGAAACTTCGCTTTACCCCTCTGAGACGGGTCTTTCTATTTTCTTTCGAGATATCACTGAGCAAGTACGGGTTCGAAACCAACTTGTTGAAGCACGACGAAAAGCTGAAGAAGGTGAACGAGCAAAGGCTCGATTTCTTGCTCATATGAGCCATGAGATCCGAACACCGATGAATGGTGTTTTGGGCATGGCAAATCTGCTTCTGAATACCAAACTCAACGACGAGCAGGCCCGCTATGTTCAATCGATTCGAGCATCCGCAGAATCACTCGTCACAATCATTCAAGACATCTTGGATTTCTCTCGAATGGATTTTGAACACTTCCATCTCAAAGAAGAAGATATCGAGGTTGCCAGTGTATTTGACGAAACGCTCACGCTTCTTCGCTCTCTGGCTAGGGAAAAGAAGATTCATCTAACCTTGAAGTCAGATATCAAAAGCCCGCTTTGGGTCCATGGTGATCCACGCCGAATTAAGCAGATTCTATGGAACATCGTCGGCAATGGAATCAAGTTCACCCAAAAGGGCGGGGTGACTGTCTCTGTGGGGATCGCTGAAAGAACAAAGGAAAACGTTCGATTGAATGTTGAGATTCGAGACACAGGAATGGGAATATCTCCTGACAACCTCGATAAGATTTTTGATCCTTTTTCACAGTTTGCCGAAGAAGTTTCCTCACAAAAGGGCGGTGCAGGACTGGGCCTCACCATTGCTCGAAACCTCATTGAACTGATGCAAGGCAAGGTCAGTGTGACGAGCGAGCTCGGCCAGGGATCGACATTCACGTTTTCTCTGAATCTTAAAACCGCTGCCGCAAAAATGTTTGATTTCAGAGCAGTCCCACCTCAAGAAGACTCCTTGAAGGGCAAACTCATTCTAGTCGCTGAGGATAATGATGTCTCTCGTGAGATCGTCAGTAAGGTAATCGAAAAGGCTGGCGGCCGCTGCATCCTGACCACAAACGGTGCACAAGCTGTTGATACTTTGATTGCATCACAGGAAATCATTGATGTGATCTTGATGGATTGCCAAATGCCCATAACCGATGGCTTTACAGCGACCCAAATGATCCGAAAAATCTCGAATCCAGACCTCTCAACGACCCCAATTATCGCGGTCACCGCAGGGGTAATGCCCAATGAGGTAGAGAAGGCGTTTGAGGCTGGGATGGACTCCTTTGTAAGCAAGCCCTATAACTTCAAGGACTTGATCGCCACAATCCATCGCAATCTTCGAGATTCGCAGCCGACTTCCTCAACTTAGCCTAGAAAAATCTGTGCCCTGTCGTTAGGTTAACTTCATGCCTCGCGGTTTGTTTTTGAGTTTCGAAGGAGCGGATGGAACGGGCAAGTCGACACAGATTCGACTGCTGCGAAACAAGCTACGCCAGTGTGGCTATAAAGTTTTGACAACCCGCGAGCCAGGCGGCACGCGCCCCGGAGAAATGCTTCGCAAGATCCTAAAGCGACAGAAGCTCGATGCCTGGACCGAGACCTTTATCTTAGAGGCAAGCCGGCGTGAGCTGATCAACCAAGTTATTGCTCCGGCCCTTCGAAAGGGCTACGTGATCATCTCCGATCGGTTTGAAGATTCAACTCTCGTCTATCAAGGACTCGTTAAAGGTCTTCCCCTGCCCATGCTGAAAGGTCTCAACGCCCTTGCCGTTCAAGGTGTGAAGCCGAGTCGTGTTTATTTGCTGTCATCTCCCCGGCTTCGACTGGGATCAAAATCAAAGCACGACAAGTTTGATCAGGAATCAGGATCCTTTCATGAAAAGGTCAGGAAGGGGTTTTTGACTCTCGCACGAAAGGACAGAAGATTTCTCATTGTCGATGCCAATCAAAGCCGGCAAGAGGTTCATACGCAGCTTGTTCAGGATTTGAGTCGGTGGCTGCCTAAGCTAAAATCGGGAAACGCAAAATGAACTGGCCAGAGCTTTTAAAGAATCGTCGCTACCCTTCCCCATTGATTATTGAGTCTGAAAATGCCCTCGACTTGATTCAAATGATTAGCCGTCATGTTTTTTGCGAATCCTCAGCGAGCTGTGGCCGCTGCCAGGGATGCAAGAAAGTCGCAAAGGGCTATCACCCTGATTGGATTCAGCTACAGTCGGATTTTTCTATCAGCGATTTGAAAGATGCTTTGCGGGGAATTCGTCAAAAGCCCTTTGAGTCCTCTTACCGGCTGCTGAGTCTCGAGAATCTTGAGCCCTCGCAAGTACAAGCACAAAACGCCCTGCTCAAAACGCTTGAGGAGCCTCAAAGTTCATGGATCATCTTGATCGGGACAGCGTCTTGTTCGCAGCTACTGCCTACTGTTCGATCGCGCTGCCTCAAAGTGAAATGGAATTCCAAAATTCAAGAGGATTGGACCCCTGAAGAAGAAGACTTGTTCCAGGCTATTCAAAATCAGCAACCTATCCTCACGCAGGAGCTTCTCGAACCCGTACTGAAAACGCGGGAAACAGCCTATGAAAACTTTAAGCGCCTTCTCAAGAAGGCATCAGAGCGTCACTACCCAGGTCATTGGTCATCACTGGCGCCCGCTCTCGAGCCGGGCCTGTCCGAGCTTCAGAGAAATTTGAATCAGAAAATTGTCTGGGATAGAGCCTGGGCCCAATCGCTTGTATGAAACTCTTGGATATCCACACTCATATTTCATGCCCTGACTACGATCAGGATCGAGAGGAAGTTCTTCATCGAGCACTCGAGACTTGTGATTTGTTGATTGATATTGGAGCAGGGACTTCGGCCGACGCTTGCCGGCGAGCCCGAGCACTTTCTGAGAAGGTACCCGAGGTCTTTTTCACGGCTGGTATCCATCCCCATGATGCTTCCACCAGTGGCAAAGATGAACCGCTGCTCAGTGAGATTTCAAAAGCTCTCGCCCATGCCAAATGCGTGGCCGTTGGCGAATGTGGATTGGATTACTACTACAAAAATTCATCGCGAGACGATCAGATCGCCACCTTTCAATGGCACATCGATCAAGCGCAGAAACTCAAGATGCCCTTGATGATCCACACCCGAGATGCAGAAGCTGACACGATGTCGCTTTTACAATCCTACAATGGCTTAGCGGTGTTCCACTGCTTCACTGGAACCCAAGAACTCGCAAGCTTTGGCGTCAATAAGGGCTTCTTCATCTCCTTCTCGGGAATCGTCACATTCAAAAATGCTTCCTCACTGCGAGATGTCTACCTGAAGACTCCCCTCGAGAATATTTTGATTGAGACGGACTCACCCTACCTTGCTCCCATTCCGATGAGGGGGAAGCGAAACGAATCAAGCTTCGTCAAACACACTTTCCAGTTTCTAGCAGAGCTTCGTGGAATCCCAGTCGCGGAGCTCAATGAGATTGTTCATGACAATGCTCGCCGCCTCTTTTCGAAGATCGAGTCCAACCGATAAAAATAAACGCAGCGATAACGACAATGATAGAAATGATTTGCGAGGTCGTAATCATTCCCGATGCATAAACTCCGCGCTCTGCATCTCCTCGAATAAACTCAATCAAGAATCGAAAAACTGCATAGCTGATGGCTGCAATCGCAAATGCACTACCGCCCCACTTCGGTGGCTTTCGAAATGCAAACCACAAGATCAAAGCCACCAAACCGCAAAAGGCAGCCTCCATCAATTGAGTAGGATAAACGGACTGATGAAGAGGAGCTGCAGCGAGAGGATGATTGAAGGTCATTCCGATGAAACTGTCCGTAGGAAGGCCGTAACAGCAACCTCCGGCCAGACATCCCATACGTCCAATGGCCACTCCAACCAAAACGGCCACGGCGAGTGCGTCCAGCCACTGAATCACGGGCTCCTTTAAAAGCTTGATCGCCAGAACTCCCGACAAAGAGCCACCAATCAATCCGCCATAGAGAACAAATCCACCCTGCCAAAAATAGAAGACTCGAATGGGACTTTCCCAATAGTACCCTGGAGCTTCGATCAAAACATGAGCGAGCCTTCCACCCACGAGCCCACCGACAAATCCAATGAATCCGATATCAACCGCGCGATATGACTTCAGCCCATAGGCTTTTGCTTTGTAAATTCCACAAATGATTGCTCCCAACGCAGAAAGCATCAGAAGGACGAAGTAAGTGGGAACCTCAAAGGCAGTCCCCGGAAACAGAACGGGCAACACGCTTTAGTTTCTCTTGGAAAGCCATTTCTGCCAAGGCAGTTGCAACAGCATGATCCAGCAAACCCCTACAGTAATCGCCGAATCAGCCACATTGAAGGCAGGCCAGTGAGACGCGCCTACATAAAAATCCAGAAAATCCGTCACTTCCTGAAAGACCACTCGATCTTTGACGTTCCCGAGGGCTCCTCCCAAGATTAAGACAAGTCCCCATCGATACGCCTTTTCCTTAAGAGGTGCAGTTCCCAGCCAATAAACAATCAACCCCAAAAAGACGAGCGTTACCAATCCAAAGAAAACCATTCGAAACTCAGGGCTCGAGTTGTGAAACATTCCAAAGGCGGCACCGCGGTTCTTGTAGTGGACCAAATTGAAAAAAGGCAGCACTGGGATCAACTCCCCCACTTCCAACTTCCAAATGATCCAATACTTGGTCAGCTGATCTAAAATAAAAATGCCAAGAGCGGGCATCCAAACTTGTTTATTGAGTACGAGGCTTTTATCAAAAGGGACCTGAATCTGACTCATCAGTACCATTGTGGCTCGTTTGAAAGAGTTTTCTCAACAACAGAATGAAACGACTTCTGAAGCTTCATTGTTTGTGAGAAATCTCTGAATTCTTTTCGTTTTCCACTCTCAAATTGAATCAAAGCGACAGGAACAACTTCCTTAAAGGTCGAGAGCGCAAAAACTTCCGTAGCCTGCTCTAAACAATCGACCCCGTAGAGCCCCGTCTCAACGGCATGAGACTCTAGAAGCGCCTTTCTGGTAATTCCTAACAAAATTCCAGACTCATCTGCCGGAGTACAAATGGTCGATTCCCGAAACCATCCAATATTACTCGTTGTCAGCTCGGTCACATGGCCCGCGGGATTCAAGACAATGGCATCGTCCACTCCCGCAGCCTGAGCTTCTTGATAAGCCATCACCGAATTTAAGTAGTTGCCACTTTTAATGGCTGGATCCAAAGCCTCTCGAGGATTTCGTCGGACTTTTGGAATCATAAGAGAGATTGGCTTGCTATGCAGATGCGGCTCATACTTCCATGCAGCCATAAAAATCTGTGGCTCTCCGCAAGTGCGTGGATTGATGTGCAGCTTTCCCACACCTCGAGTGATTACCATACGAAGAGCAGCATCCGGCTCACCTAGTTCAGCCAAAAGTTTTTTCATCCTCTCCTCAATTGTCAGTAAATGAGATTCAAGAGGAATACTGAGGCGTCTCGCACTTTCGACAAGTCTCGCTCGGTGACCTGTCCAACTGAAAATCTTGCGCTGGTAGACGCGCACCACTTCATAGATTGAGTCCCCAAACAGAAACCCGTGGTCCAAAAAAGAAACCATCGGTGGCTCTTGTGAAATACGGCCTTGGCTATCCATGAAGATCATCACCCTTTAGATGACGCGTCTGAAAGCTAAAGTAAAGAGGCTTGATGCCCTGCAGGGCGACAGTCCCCTTGGGATCCCCTAAACTAGGCATGTATGCTCGAAATTCCGGGTGTCAACGGCGAGCCCACCATCAAGATTTTTGACGACGTCTCCGAGCTTCAACAGCACTGTGGAGAGAAGCTGACTCATGGCTATTTCGATCCCCGACAGAATGTCATTATCGCCACCGTAGCATCGGTTGCTCACGAAATCGGACACTACCGTGATTTCCGATCGGGCCGCATGAAGCCATTTCAGGAAGCACTACCCTCGGAAGAACGCGCCCGGCTGCGCATTCGCAACGAAACAGTCGCCATTCTCTTTGCTTATCAGCGTGTGTCTGACCAATACGGCCTACTGCCCTACGAGCGAGAATTCATTGAATGGCTTGTTTTTCATTGGGACAGATCAAAATCATTTGCAGAGTGGCGAGCGCGCGCGCCCCATGTTTCACAGCTCAAGTTTGAGCAGATTCAAGATCTTGGCGAATGGATTCTGAAACCCGAACATGACTGGGGCAAGAAACTCGGAAAGATCTTTCATGCCTATCTCAAAACTGAAAACGAGATGATGACCTATCGTCTTTAGTAGATTGCCTGGCGAATCTTGGATGATAGCCAATCCATCAACCAAACAACAATCGCGATCATGATGACAATTGTTCCCACGGCGTTCCACTTGGCCAAACCCTGATACTGCATCAACAAGGTACCCACTCCGCCACCGCCAACG
>JBEIHI010000068.1:0-10429 GCA_040381435.1 Bacteriovoracaceae bacterium
GCGCAGGCTGGTGATGATCTGACAGTTGCTCAGTTCACTGCAGGTGAGACGGTTATCATTACTGGAACCTCAAAGGGTAAGGGTATGACGTCCGTTATCAAGAAGTGGAATTTTAGCCGAGGACGGATGTCTCACGGTGGAAACTGCAAACGTAAAGTGGGTTCCATCGGTATGCATACTTGGCCTGCGCATGTCATCAAGGGCAAGAAAATGGCTGGCCGCTGGGGTAACGAGCAAGTGACCCTCCGAACAGTGGAAGTCGTTAAGGCGATTCCCGAAGATAATTTGTTGTTGCTTAAGGGCCCGGTCCCAGGATCGCCGGACTCTTTGGTTGTCATTAGAACGAATGAGAGCCTGGGTAAAAAGAAGACAGCTGCTTAATTGAAGAGGTTGAATAGTCATGGCACAGATTAAGGTTCTCAATTTAAAGAACCAGGTCATCGGAGAAGAAGATATTAATGATGGCTTGGTGGCGGCAAAGAATCGCCCATACCTGATGCACGATTACGTCGTGATGCAGCGACGTGCGATGCGACAAGGTACTCACTCGACGAAAACTCGAGCTGAAGTAAGCGGTTCGGGTAAAAAGCCCTTCCGTCAGAAGGGTACAGGACAGGCTCGTCAGGGTACGTTGATTGGTCCTCATCAGCCTGGTGGTGGTATTCAGTTCGGTCCTAAGCCTAGAGACTATTCAACGAAGTTGAACAAGCGAGCCCGTTTGGAAGCGCTCAAGCTTGCGGTTTCCCAAAAGAAGTATGAGGGGCGATTAGCTCTCGTTGATGACTTCAATATTGCCTCTGGAAAAACCAAGGACGCGGCTAAGGTGATAGCCACTTTGAAGGCTGGCTCCTCGGCTTTGATTGTTGGAGAGCTTTCAGCGGAAACAAAGCGAGCGATTCGAAATATTCAGGGTTGTGACAGCCTTCCCCCAGCTGGATTGAACGTTTACGATGTGCTTCGTCACCAATTTCTGATCGTTACCAAAGCGGGGATCAAGGCCTTGGAAAAGAGACTTTGTGAGGTGGCTCAGTGAGACAAATTTTAAAGTATCCTTTGATTACGGAGAAGAGCTCGGCCCTTCAAGGGAGCTCCAACCAGTATGTTTTTGTGGTGGATAGTAGTGCTAACAAGATCGAAATCAAAAACGCTGTTGAGGCTTTAAAGAAGGGCGTCGAAGTGACGAGCGTTCAGACCTTGATCAACAGAGGTAAGGTTAAGCGAATCGGTCGATCTGTTGGTAAAAGATCAAATGTTAAAAAGGCCATCGTTCGATTGAAGGCCGGACAAACCTTAGAGCTGTTTGAGGCAGCCTAATAGAAGGGGTTAGTATGGGATTTTATAAGCCAGTAACACCTGCCAGACGTTTTTATACTCGGAGAGATTTTAGTCTTTTGACCCCAGGGGTTGAGCCGACAAAGTCACTTCTTGAGCCGTTGAAATCGAGTGGCGGAAGAAATAACCACGGACGGGTTACCTCCCGATTCCGAGGTGGTGGACACAAGAAGCTCTATCGAGTGATCGATTTTCGTCGGGACAAGATTGGAATTCCTGGCCGCGTATCGAGCTTAGAGTACGATCCAAACAGAAATGTGTGGATTGCTTTGATTACTTATGCGGATGGCGAAAAGCGATATATCTTGGCGCCTCTTTCCTTGAATGTGAATGATGCCGTTTCTTCGGGCCCCGATGCTGAGATTCGACCTGGATGTGCCCTGCCTCTCAAGTCGATTCCTGTGGGTACCTTCATTCACAACATTGAGTTGAAGCGTGGCAAGGGTGGAGCCATGGCTCGATCCGCGGGAACATTTGCTCAGCTTATCGCTAAGGAAGGCGAGTTTGCTTTATTGCGGTTGCCTTCGAGCGAGATTCGAAAGGTGAGCGTTGAAAACTTTGCCTCGATTGGACAGTTGAGTAACCCCGACCATATGAACGTGAGCTGGGGTAAGGCTGGTCGTATTCGCTGGTTGGGACGTACACCGCACAATCGGGGTACCTCAATGAACCCGATTGATCATCCCCATGGTGGTGGACAAGGAAAGACAAAGGGTGGTCGTCACCCAGTGACTCCTTGGGGTCAACCTACAAAGGGTTATCGAACTAGAAATTCGAAGCGAACTGACAGTATGCGAGTTCAGCGTCGAAATACCAAAACGGTGGTGAGCTAATTATGGGAAGAAGTCTTAAGAAAGGTCCTTTTGTTGATTTTCATCTCTTGGACAAAGTGATGGGCCAACGTGAGACCACAAGTAAAAAGATGATCAAGACCTGGTCGCGTCGCTCAACAATTATTCCTGAGATGGTTGGAATTACCTTTGCCGTCCATAACGGCAAAGCTTTTATACCGGTCTATGTGACAGAGAATATGGTTGGGCACAAACTCGGAGAGTTTGCACCTACCAGAACTTTCAAGCAGCACTCGGGCGATCGTAAAGCTGGTGCGGAAGGCTAATTGAGGTTCATCATGGAAGCGAAAGCAAAATTAAAATTCACAAGAATTTCGGGTAAAAAGTTGCAGCCCATTGCGAAGATGGTGCGTGGAATGGCTTTGCAGGAAGCTATTGCAACCCTTCAGTTCGTTCCCAAAAAAGGAGCGGTCTTGATTCGTAAGGTCATTGAGTCTGCGCGAGCAAATGCCCACGAGAAGCAAATGGATATCGATAACTTGAAAATCAAAACGGTCGTCGTTGATCGCGGACCAATCATGTATCGAATTATGACACGGCAACGAGGTATGGCGCATCGTCTACGTAAGCGTCTGTCTCACATTTCGGTAACTTTAGGAGAATAAAGATGGGTCAGAAGGTAAATCCAACTGGGTTACGCGTAAAAGTTATTCGAGGCTGGGATTCCGTTTGGTTTTCGGAGCGCAAGTATAGCACTCTTTTAAAAGAGGATCTTAAAATCCGGAATTTCCTGAGTGAGAAAGTTGGCCACGCTGGGATCTCGAAAGTGGTTATTGAGCGCTCAACATCCAAGGTGCGGGTGACGATTCACACCTCCAGGCCCGGTATTATTATTGGGAAAAAAGGCGCAGGAATCGATGTACTGAAGGCTCAGCTTCAGGCTTTGACTTCAACTGAACTGCTTTTGAATATTAAGGAAGTTCGTAAGGCCGAGATTGACTCGAAGCTAGTGGCAGAAAATATTGCGACACAGCTCGAGCGTCGCGTTGCCTTCCGAAGAGCGATGAAGAAAGCCATTCAGTCGGCGATGAAATTCGGTGCTGAAGGAATCAAAGTTCAACTTGGCGGCCGATTGGCCGGAGCCGAAATGGCTCGAGTTGAGCGTTATATGGAGGGTCGAGTGCCCTTGCATACTCTTCGAGCGGATATTGATTACGGTACTGCTACCGCGCGGACCACATACGGCGCTATCGGTGTCAAAGTTTGGATTTTCAAAGGCGAGATTCTGGAAAAGGGTAAGCGCCAAAACCAGGATGAGGCGGCATTAGTCGCTTAGTGAGGCATTGGAGATAGAATCATGTTACAGCCAGCACGCCAGAAATGGCGAAAGCAATCAAAAGGTCGAAATCGAGGAGACGCGACAAGAGGTCAGTTCTTGTCGGTTGGTGACTTCGGACTTCAGGCGATGGACCGAGGACGTTTGACGGCTCGGCAGATCGAGGCGGGTCGTATCACGATCAGCCGTCATATGAAACGTGGTGGAAAACTCCTTATTAGGGTGTTTCCGGATAAGCCGGTTTCAAAGAAGCCGCTAGAGGTTCGTATGGGTAAGGGTAAAGGAGCCCCAGAGTTCTACGTGGCTGTTATTAAGCCAGGGCGAATTCTCTATGAAATTGAAGGGGTTACGACCGAGATCGCGAAAGAGGCGATGCGGCTAGCAGCCTCCAAGCTCCCTCTAAAAACAAGATTTGTTTCGCGAAAGATGGCCTAAGGTGATATATGGCAAAAGCTAAAACGGTGAATTTTAAGGAAATGAGTAACGCGGATTTGGTGAATCGAATCCAGGAGTTTTCGGGTGAGCTGATTGCTGCTCGTCAAAAAGCTCGATTAGGACAATTTAAGAAGACCTCTGATTTCCCCCGACTTCGTAAGGAAGTGGCTCGAATCCAGACTGAGCTTCGAAAGCGTGAATTGGCCGGTAAATAGATTTAGTTGAGAAAAGGTGAAGTATGGCAGTCGTTGATAAACAAGTAAGAACAAAGTCCCTGAGAAAGATTCAAGGAACTGTCATATCCAATAAAATGGATAAGACGGTCGTGGTTGAAGCCTCTCGGTTGGTTCGTCATCCGAAGTACGGCAAGTACTATAAAGTTTATAAGAAGTATAAAGCTCATGATGAGAAGAACTCATGTGGCATGGGTGATATTGTGGAGGTCATTGAGTGCCGTCCAATATCCAAAGATAAGCGATTTGGTCTTTTGAGAATTGTAGAGCGAGCGAAGCGAGCTGAAATCGAAGACGCAGTCGCGGTGTAATTGAAAGGTTTTATTTATGATCAGAACTCATACAAGACTGACAGTAGCAGACAATACTGGGGCGAAAGAAGTCGAGTGCATCAAGGTGCTCGGGGGCTCAAAGCGAAGATATGCGAGCGTGGGCGACGTGATTGTTGTTGCAGTGAAGGATGCGATCCCTTTCGGTAAGGTCAAAAAAGGTGAAGTAAAGAAGGCCGTAGTTGTGCGAGTGCTCAAGGAGTACAACCGAGCTGATGGGACCTATATCCGATTCGATGATAACGCAGCGGTTTTGATTTCTCAGGAACTCGAGCCTATCGGAACTCGTATTTTTGGTCCGGTCGCTCGGGAACTGCGTGCGAAGCGCTTTATGAAAATTATCTCACTGGCTCCGGAGGTACTGTAAATGTTGGCTCGAGTAAAAAAAGGTGACACCGTTTTTGTGATTTCCGGCAAGGACAAAGGCCGAACTGGGAAAGTATTGCAAGTTTTTCCGAAGCAGGCCCAGTGCATTGTTGAAAAGATTTCTGTAGTGAAACGGCATCAAAAAGCGAAGCCCGGTCAGCCCGCTGGAATTGTTGAAAAAAGTCTTCCAATCCATTTGTCGAAGGTGATGCCGGTGGATTCTGCTTCCAACAAACATGGAAGAGTTAGATCGCACCTTCAGGGTGGAAAAAAAGAGAGAAAAATCGTCTCTGCAAAATAGTGAGAATTGAGTCATGGCTGATACAAAAGATACAAAAAAGAAAGCAAAGGGCTCTGAAAAATCAGGTCCGAGCATTAAATCAAAGGCCACGAGAACAAAGGGTGCCGAGTCTATTGCACCCGCTGAGTTAGTTGCCCCACGATATAAAGAGAAATACAAGGCGGAGATCGTTCCAGCTCTCATGAAGGAGTTCGGATTCCGATCGGTGATGCAAGTGCCCCGACTCTCGAAGATCGTGATTAACGCTGGCTTGGGAAAATCCACTCAGAACATCAAGATTATTGATCAAGCAATGAAGGACATAGCCGCAATTGCTGGCCAGAAACCGGTTGCCTGTAAATCCAAGAAAGCTATCTCAAACTTTAAGCTGCGAGCTGGCCTCCCAATCGGAGTGATGGTCACTTTGCGAGGCGCTCAAATGTTTGAGTTTCTGGATCGATTGATCAATTTGGCTTTGCCACGGATTCGAGATTTTAGAGGGATTTCAGAGCGGGGCTTTGATGGCCGGGGTAACTTTACCTTGGGCTTGAAGGACCAGCTGGTTTTCCCAGAAGTAGATTTTGACTCTGTGGATAATACGTTCGGAATGAACATTAGCTTCGTTACGACCGCCCGGACAGATGATGAGGGCCGTGCTTTGTTGAACAGGTTTGGGTTGCCATTTAGGAAGCGACCTCAGGCTCAAACTACAAAGGCTGCTTAGGAAGGTTTTTATGGCAAAGACTAGTTCAATTGTTAAATACAGAAAATCAGTGGCTCTTGTTGAGCGATACCGAGAAAAGCGTTTGAAGCTGAAAGAAGTTATTCAGAGCCCAAAATCAACGATGGAAGAGAAAATGGCCGCTCAGCGAAAGCTGGCCAAGATCCCTCGTCGGGCTCTGCCTGTTCAGTTGAAGACTCGTTGCGAGCTGACGGGACGAACAAGAGCTGTTTATCGAAAGTTCAAGCTTTCTCGATTGAAGTTTCGTGAGTTGGCCCACCAGGGAATTTTGCCCGGTGTTGCAAAGGCAAGTTGGTAAAGAACAAGGAGTAGCAGATGCTAACAGATCCTATTGGTGATTGTTTTGGAAGATTAAGAAACGCCGCGAAGGCTGGACTGGAAGAGGTTAAGATCCCTCATTCTCAAATGAAGGAGGGCATCGTTCGACTTCTTCAGGGCGAGGGTTATTTGATTGGATTTGAGATCGAAGAAGTGTCCAAGGCGAAAAAGACGATTGTCGCTCGTATTAAATATAACCGAGATGGTCGCGCTGTCTTAGAAAGCATCAAGCGAATCAGTAGGCCTGGCCATCGTGTATACGCTGGCGTCCCAAGTCAGCCGAAGGTTCGCCGTGGAATTGGTCTACAGATTTTGTCCACAAACCAAGGTATCGTTTCGGATAAGCAGGCTATTGAAAGAAAAGTCGGCGGCGAAGTTTTGGGTGAAGTTTATTAATAGATTGTAGGATCAGAGGTTTGATATGTCTCGTTTAGGTCGCATTCCAGTTCAGATTCCAAAAGGTGTTAAAGTCAGTTTGACGGGTACTTTGTTGTCCGTTGAAGGTCCGAAGGGCAAGTTGGTGCGAAACGTGCCCGCTGGAATTGTTTTGAAGGTCGAAGGTGAAAAGGCGGTTATCAGTCGTACTGATGATTTGAAGCCCACCAAAGCTGCGCACGGTCTGGTGCGCTCATTGTTGAACGGACTGGTTAAGGGCGTTTCTGAAGGTTTCTCGAAAACTTTGGTGAGTGTGGGAGTCGGATACAGAATGGCGTTGACCGGTAACAAACTGAATATCAGCGCTGGTTTATCACATCCTGTTGTGTTCTCTTTGCCCACCGGTATTCAGGGTAAGGTTGAGGACCAGACTCGTTTGGTTCTCACTGGAATCGATAAGGAGCTTATTGGACTCGTAGCAGATCGTATTCGGTCTGTTCGGCCCCCAGAGCCTTACAAAGGCAAGGGTATTCGTTATGACAAAGAAGTTATTCAATTGAAGGAAGGTAAGGCTGCCGGTAAAGGTGCCAAATAGTAGTTAGGTGATTTATGGCATTAGAGAAGAAGTCAGAAGCTAGAAAGATTCGGAAAGCTCGTATTCGAAAGAGCATAACGGGGAAGACAACTCGCCCCCGATTGAGCGTGTTTCGCTCTGCAGGTTATACGTACGCTCAGATTATTGACGACAAGGGAGGAAAGACGCTTGTTTCCTGTTCGTCAGCTGAGAAAGATTTGCGTAAATCCTTGAAGAGCCCTCGAAATTTAGAGGCTGCCAAATTGGTTGGCGCCACATTGGCCAAACGAGCTCTTAGTAAGAGTATTTCTGAGGTCGTGTTTGATCGAAACGGTTTTTTCTTTCATGGCAGAATCAAGGCTATTGCCGAAGGTGCCCGTGAAGGTGGACTCAAATTTTAGGAAAAATTATGCCAGTATCAAGAGATATCGTTGCAACTTTAGATCTTAAGGAAAGAATCATTAACGTCGCTCGTGTCGCCAAAGTGGTAACGGGGGGGCGTCGATTTTCCTTCAGCGCCTTGGTAGCGGTTGGGGATGAAAAAGGATTTGTAGGATTCGGTTTGGGTAAAGCTAACGAAGTCCCCGAAGCGATTGCTAAGGCCACTCAGCAAGCCAAGAAGAACATGGTCCAGGTCCCTCTTTCAGGGAGCTCGATTCCGCATGAAGTCGTTGGAACTTTTGGAGCTGCAGAGGTCATTCTAAGACCGGCGAGCGAGGGAACAGGTGTAATTGCTGGTGGAGCTGCTCGGGTGATGCTCGAGTTGGCCGGAGTTAAGGATGTGTTGTCTAAAAGTTTGGGCACAACCAATCCTCATAATCTTGCTCGAGCAACCATTGATGGTTTGTTGCGCTTGAGAGATCCCGAAGAGCGGGCTCAGATTTTGAAGGCGATGTAGGTTAAGAGGTCGAAAAGATGGAAAAATTTATTTACATTAAACAGGTAAAGGGAACTTCTCGAACCACTCCAAAGCAAAAAGCTGTTTTGAAATCTTTGGGTGTGCACGGGATTGGTACCAAAGTTTTTAGAAAAGATACTCGTGCGTTACGGGGGATGTTGAATTTGGTTCAGCACCTTGTTGATGCTCAACTTGTAGATGCTTCTGTTCAAAAATCAACTCAGGGTAAGAAGGTTGAGAACAGAGGATATTCGATCGGATAGGTGATTTATGGCATTACTTTCTCAACTTCGTCCCTCTAAGGGCTCAAAGAAACCTATGAAACGACTTGGACGTGGTGATGGCTCTGGTCATGGAGGAACATCAACCCGCGGGCACAAGGGTCAAAAGGCTCGTAGCTCAGTGCACATCCCTCGCGGTTTTGAGGGTGGTCAAATGCCCTTGCAACGACGCTCTCCGAAGTGGGGTTTCACCAACTTTACCCAGATCGTTTACTTGCCAGTGAATTTAGACGTATTGGGACAGTTCTTCAAAAGTGGTGAAGAAGTCACCGCGGCAACCTTGAAGTCTAAGGGCCTCATTAAGAGCTCCAACGGTAAGGTTAAGATTTTGGGTCGGGGAAAGATCTCGATCGCTTTGAAAGTAAAAGTTCATGCTGCATCCGAGAGCGCCAAAAAGGCAATCGAGTCTGCAAAGGGAACCGTCGAAATTATTGAATCAAAAAAAGCTGCCTAATCAGCTAATAAAATTTGAGGGATAGCAACTTTGAGACCCACTCTTGTTAATGCGGCAAAGGCTCCGGAATTAGTCAAAAAACTTTTTGTAACTTTCGGCCTCCTGGCTGTTTATAGAATGGGTGTGTTTGTGCCTACTCCGGGCGTGAACTCTGCCGCACTGAAAGATTTCATAGGAAACGGCGGAAACATTTTCGGAATTTTTAACTCTTTTACGGGAGGAGCTCTGGAGCGCTTCTCTGTTTTTGCCTTGGGAATCATGCCCTACATTAGTGCATCGATTATCATGAGCTTGCTTCCCTCTGTTTTTGAGCACTTTGCCAATCTTAAAAAAGAGGGCGAGCTAGGTCGGCGTAAGTTAAACCAATATTCTCGTTATCTGACGATTCTTATCGCTGTGATTCAGGCTTGGGGTATTGCGTCGTGGCTTCAGTCAAATCCTGGTGTGGTTATCAACCCGGGCATAGGTTTTAAGCTTTTAACTGTTCTAACTTTGACGGCGGGAACGGTTGTTGTGATGTGGTTGGGCGAGCAGATCACACAACGAGGAATCGGTCAGGGCTCCTCTTTGATTATTTTTGCGGGTATTGTCGCAAGTTTCCCGAGTGTTGTCTCGAATGTGTGGGCAAATTTTCAGGCCGGGGACTTACGCGGGTCGCAACTCCTTACCATCGTTCTGCTGGTCTTGGCCTCGACTGTTTTTGTAGTCTTTGTGGAAAGAGCCCAGCGGCGAATTCCCATTCATCATGCGAAGCGGGTCGTTGGTCGAAAGGTCTACGGCGCGTCGATGCAGTTTCTGCCATTCAAAGTGAATGCGGCTGGAGTTATACCTCCCATTTTCGCTTCGGCTCTTATTACATTTCCCTCAATGCTGTCTCAGATGTTCAAGAGCGACAATCCTTGGCTCAATGAAATCGCTGCTTGGTTGGCTCCCGGAGGGACCTTTTATGACGCTTTGTATGTTGGTCTGATCGTTTTCTTCTCGTATTTTACGACCTCGATCTTCATTAACTCCAACGATGTGGCGGAGAACTTGAAAGAACATGGAGGGTTCGTTCCCGGCATTCGACCTGGAAAGCATACCGCTGATTATTTGGATCACGTTTTGACTCGCTTGACCACTTTAGGTGCCGTCTATCTGGCCTTCATATGCGTCGCTCCTTTTTTCTTCTTTGATAGTTTTCAGGTGTTTCTTGGTGGAACCGCAGTCCTGATTATCGTGGGTGTCGCGATTAACTTTGCAGAGCAAATTCAAACCCATCTCATGACTCAGCAGTACGAGCGTTTCTTGGGTGATGAAGGCGCCTCGGGGAATCGTCGATTCAAGGGGCGGGGTCCCGAGTAAACTATGGGCTCAAGTCCCAACAGAAACTGCATTTTTGTCGGGGCTCCGGGAAGTGGTAAGGGAACTCAGGCAAAGAAGATTCAGGAGTCCTTGAGAATTCCTCATATCTCAACGGGTGACATTCTCAGGGCGGAAGTTAGTCACGGATCGGCCCTCGGGCAGGAAGTTAAAGAAATTTTAGCATCTGGGAAGCTTGTGAATGACGACTTGATGCTCAAGATCATCAAGTCTAGTTTTCAAAAGAGTGACGTGCGGGTCGGGTTCATTTTGGATGGTTATCCCCGAAACTTGTCGCAAGCGCAGTCGCTTTCCGAGGTATTTTCTGAATTGCAGTTCAAGAA
>JBEIHI010000069.1:0-10302 GCA_040381435.1 Bacteriovoracaceae bacterium
AAAACGCTCAAAGAAAAAACTCCAATCCTCTTTGACCGTCTCGTGGTTTCTCTCAAAGACCGACACCGATTGGTCGAAGCTCTTGAGGGAAGTTTTCGTCTCGGTGAGGGCCTAGGCTTTGTTTCGTTGATGGGAGCTCAGTCCATTCAGAAGTTTTCCTCTCGCTTTGAATGTACGGCTTGCGGCGTTTCAACATCCAAACCCCAACCCCTTCTTTTTAGTTTCAACTCTCCCCTTGGAGCCTGTGACGACTGCAAAGGCTTTGGCAATATTCTGGACTATGACAAAGAGCTCATCATTCCCAACACTCGCCTAAGCCTCCAGCGAGGGGCAATTGACCCCTTCACAAAGCCCATGATGAAGGCCGCCCAGAAAAAGCTATTTGATTTTGCTCGCGCAGAAGGAATTTCACTCAGCGACCCCTGGCAGGAACTTGAAGACGACGAGCAAAAGGCCTTGTTCTTTGGGCGCGGCAAATTCAAAGGAATTCGCGGAGCTTTTGTTCGACTTGAGGACAAAAAATACAAGCTTCACGTCAGAGTTTTTTTGAGGCGCTATCAAAGCAGCTTTTTGTGTCAGGCCTGTAAAGGTGCGCGGTTAAAGGCATCAGCGCTCAATGTGAAAATCAAAAACAAAACCATCGCGGATGTTTGCGAAATGTCACTGGCCGACCTTGAGTCTTGGTTTTCAAAACTCAGCTGGTCCGAAGGCGAAAAGTTGGTGAATCGAGAGATCCTTCGACAAATTGGGGGACGCCTTTCCTTTCTCAATCGAATGGGCCTCAGCTACCTCACACTTGCTCGACTTTCTCGAACCCTTTCGGGAGGAGAATCACAGCGGATTAATCTCGCTAATCAGCTAGGCGCTGAACTCTCCGGAACTCTCTATGTTCTCGATGAGCCGAGCATTGGACTTCACGCCGTTGATCGCGATCGCTTGATTCAGTCTCTGAAGGACCTTGTCAAAATGGGCAACTCCGTCGTTGTTGTTGAGCATGATCTCGACACGATTCAAGCGGGTGAGTGGGTGATAGAGCTGGGCCCGCAGAGTGGCTCTCAGGGTGGCGAGCTTGTGTTTCAAGGCAGCCGAGAAAGCTTCCAAAAATCCCCCACTCTGACGGCTCAATATCTGCGCGGAGAGAAGTTCATTTCACTCCCCAAAACCTATCGGACAAAACCAGATGATTGGCTGACGCTCCAAGGCTGCTCTCAAAACAATTTAAAGAATGTGAATTTAAAGATTCCCCTGAATCGCTTCGTCGGAGTTTCGGGTGTGTCAGGAAGTGGCAAGAGCACGCTCATTCATCAGACCCTTTTCCAAGCCATGGCGAGACTTTTTCACCAATCAACAGATCCCATTGGTCGATTCCAAAAACTCTTTGGATCCGAGCGCGTACGTGGTGCGGTCATGCTGGATCAGTCTCCGATTGCTCGATCGGGCCGGAGTATCCCTCTGACCATCATCGGCGCTTTCGATGAGGTACGCTCTACATTTGCCAAAACTGCAAAGAATCAGGGCCGAGCTCTTGAGCCCAAACACTTTTCATTTAATGTTCCTGGTGGTCGATGTGAGACCTGTTCCGGCGAAGGAGTTGTAACCACGGAAATGTATTTCCTGGATGATGTTACTCTTCCCTGTGAAGACTGCGATGGAAAGCGATACAAAAAAGAGATCCTCGAGATTTTTTATCGAAGCAAAAACATTCATGATGTTTTCAACATGACCGTCTCTGAGGCCAAAAAGTTTTTTGCCGATAATGGCTCGCTAGTCGATCGAATGGAAACTCTTGAGCGAGTGGGTCTTGGCTATCTCAAGCTGGGTCAGAATTCGCACGGGCTTTCGGGCGGTGAATCTCAGCGCCTGCGAATCGCCTCGGAACTCATGGATCGAAGGAAGAAGGGCTACCTCTATATATTCGATGAGCCAACAACTGGACTCCATATCAGTGAAGTGGGCCTGCTGATTCAGCTTCTCCAAAGCTTGGTCGATTCAGGAAACACGGTCATCGTGATTGAGCACAATTTGGATGTTTTAAAGTGTGTCGATTGGCTCATTGAGTTGGGACCCGGTGCGGGAGCACAAGGCGGAGAAATCGTTGCAGAAGGACCTCCTGAGGAAATTGCAAAACTCAAAACTCAAACGGCACCATTTCTCAAAAACGCTTTGGGAATCTCATCAAAAGCCGCGAATCTTCGCTCTTAAAACAAGACTTCCACGACGACGACCATCTGGAGAAAAATGTCCGGCCTCTGGTATTCGAAGCTGCATGGAAGCCTCATCGAAATCATGGAGATTCACTTTCATTGTGGTCGTTTGACGAACTGAACCCTGACCGTCACAGCGCGAACACCTTGCGGCCTTGGCTCGCCCCGATCCTCCACAGTCCTCACACGAGTGCGTCCAGTGATGAGCTCCGCGCTTAATCTGCATCGAGCCTCGTCCACCACACTTCGCACAAACCGCCTTGGCATAAGCTCCCAGCAGAGCTCTCCCGCGGCAGGAAGGGCAGCTCAGCCGCTGCTCAACAGGAATCGAAACCGCAACACCTTCATCCCAGGCTGAATCCGTGACTTCGATTTCAAGAACAACGTCCAACTGATCTTCGAGCTGACGGCAATGGTTTCGAAGCTTTTCCTCCGAATCTAATTTTTCAAACGCCTCTTGAACTCGACGAAAACTTGCAGCAGCCGATTCATTCTCCGCATTGAAGTCGGGATGAAACTGCTTGGCGAGTTTTCGATGCGCGGCCTTCACTCTCTCAAGATCAAGAGTGGGTTGGATTTCCAAATCAGCGAAGTAGTTGCGAATCATTTAACTCTCGACATGATAAACGAATTCACGGACTTTGACTTTATGATTCTAGGAGTGGATCAGGGCACAACGGGCACTACAGCGGTCATACTCAATGATAAGGGGCGGCTGATCGCCAAGGCGACTGTGCCCGTTCAGCAATTCTTCCCAAAGCCAGGCTGGGTGGAACACGATCCCGAACAGGTTTGGAAGACCGTGGGTAGAGCTGTTAGCTCTGCGATCAAGCAGTCGGGAAAATCCGCTCGCAAGATCCGCTGCATTGGATTGACCAATCAACGAGAGACCGTCTCTTTGTTTCGAGGGCGAAAAGCACTTCATCGGTTCATTGTTTGGCAGGACCGAAGAACGGCTGACAGCTGCGCATCTCTTAAGAAATATGAGTCAACCATTGCTCACCGATCAGGCCTTCCCGTAGATCCGTATTTCTCCGCGACCAAGATCAAGTGGATTCAAGATAAGCTTTCCTTAAGTGCAACCGACAAAGACATTCGCTTTCGCACCATTGACAGTTTTTTGATGGAGCGAATGACGGGAGCTGATGTGATCGAGGTCACCAACGCTTCTCGAACCTCACTGCTTTCGCTGAGAGAGCTTTCGTGGGGCGGAGATCTTTTTGACATCTTTGGAGTGCCTCGAGACTGGGCACCTCGAATCATTCCCTCACAGTTTGACGACCTGAAAACCAAAGGACTTTCCTTTTTGCCGGACGGCATTCCTGTTTGTGCAGCGCTTGGCGATCAACAAGCCGCGCTCTTTGGACAATCAGGCTGGAATGAGGGCGACGGCAAGATCACTTTTGGAACCGGGTCATTTATACTCTTGAACACGGGCTCAATTCCCATCGCTTCAAAAAACAAACTCATTTCAACCGTCGCCCTTCAATGGAAATCAGGCCAAGCCCTCTATGCTCTTGAGGGATCGGCCTTTATCTGCGGCGCGTGGGTTCAATGGCTTCGAGATCAGCTTCGACTGTTTAAAAAATCCTCGGACGTTGAAGCGCTTGCCAAAAGGGCCAAAACATCAGGCGGAGTTTTTGTTCTCCCAGCGCTCAGCGGTTGGGGGGCACCCTTTTGGAGTCCAGAGTCTCGAGGCGCAATCCTCGGTCTGACTCGCGGTTCAGGCCCCGAGCAGGTGGCGCGCGCCTCACTGGAAGCGCTCGCTTTTCAAAACCGCGCTCTTGTTGATGCCATGAAAGGAGATGCTCATGCTCATCGCCTTTCCTGGAAAGTGGATGGTGGCGCGGTGAGCAACAATCTTCTCATGCAGATCCAATCAAACGCGCTTGGACTTCCTCTTCAGCGCCCCAAAAACCTAGAGGCAACAGCAACGGGCGTGGCATTGCTCGCGGCTCATCAAAAAGAGATTCTCGACCTCGAAACCATTCAAAAATCCTGGAAGCTTGATCGAGAATTTAAACCCAATGCTGAACAAGCGGAGATTGATTCGCTCTATCGATCGTGGATTTCGCTCGCAAAAAAGAGTTGCAGCTAGACGGACTTAGTCTTGCAGCGAGACCTCTTCTTCGGGAAGGCCTGCGCAACTAAAGTTGGCAAGAGCCTCATGAAATGTCTCCTCGAACGATCGGCTGAGCTTTCCTTCAAACAAGTACTGAGAAATCCATGTTCGATCCAGCTCCTGCAAATCCGTTTCGACCATATGAGCGCCGTCTCCATCTCGATGCCGCTTCCAGGCCTCAACACCATCAGAGAACAAAACGCCGAGCCCCTTTACTTGCTCGCCCCAATATTCAAGAACGCCGTCTCGATACCAATAGCCATTGATTTCAGCGCCCCACGACTTCTTCCAGATCGCTTCGAGTAATTCACGTCGGCCTTCGCATCTCTGTCTTGTTTCATCCGGGAAAGACATCCCAAGCGTCCGAACGATGTGCACATGACTCTGAAGCGCCCAGCCGATGAAGCTAGCATAAGCCTCCTCGAGCGTGGTTGCGCGCTTATTCAAAGGAATCTCTTGATAGAGATTCTGCGCGCGACGAGCCAAGAAGCGCTTGTGGGAAGCAAACTCGGGCAGAACCTGAATAAAATTTGCCATAAAAGCATGATAGGCCTCGTGAGCCACTGTTCCAAAATCGATATCGCTCATCTGAGTGCGCGGCTTCAGTCGACCCGACGCATCTCCCACTGTTGCTGAAAGCACCAACCGATTGAGGAATGGCTGATATTGATTTGTCTGACCCTTTCGCAGCTCGATCTGATGGACGGAAGATAATCCTTCAACAAGAAAGTTGAATGTATACGGACTTTCTTCCAAACTTTCTATGAAAGGTGCAATTTGATCGGCAACCTCAACAGCAGAAGCTCGCTGAGGTAGCAGCGCCGAAAAAATTGAAATTAAAAAAATGACAACAAGCGATCGCCCGTCAAGACCGGGCCGGCCCTTCAAGATCATCCCCATTTTCCCCCACCTTCATTACATCGGGGCCCACAGAGGTGCGTCAATATGAAACGAGTTTCGACAGGAATTGAATCACTCAAAAGCGAGCTAGCTCGATGGAAGAAATCTCATAAACGAAAAGCCCGCGTTGGCATCTTGTGTCATCCATCCAGCGCGTCGCGTCAATTTGAGCACCTCAAAACCATCGCCGATGAGCACGCTGAACTTGTTTGCTCCTTTGGACCCCAGCACGGAATCCACGGCGAGACTCAAGACAATATGATTGAATGGCAGGACCATCACGACGAAAAGGGCCGTCCTGTTTACTCGCTCTACGGAGAGCGAAGAATTCCAACGCCCCAATCACTTAAAGGCCTCGATATTGTCATTTGTGATCTCTTTGACGTGGGCGCTCGCTACTACACCTTCATCTACACTCTCTATTATATGATGGAGGTTTGCGGATCCCTTCGCATTCCTGTCTGGATTTGCGATCGACCCAATCCACTCGGTGGAAATCTTGTCGAAGGCAACATCTTAGACACTCAATATAAATCATTTGTGGGTCTTCATCCGATTACCGTCTGCCACGGAATGACGATTGGGGAGCTTGCGCAGTTTTTTCTGCAGTTCTGCTCTCAGATTCCTCAGATCAAGATTCTCAAAATGAAGGGCTGGAAACGCTCCATGTTTTGGAAAGATACGGGCCTTGTCTGGACCCTGCCCTCTCCCAATATGCCAAATGACCAGACGGCACTTGTCTATCCTGGGATGTGTCTATTGGAGGGAACGAGCATCTCTGAGGGTCGCGGTACAACACGACCTTTTGAGCTCATCGGGGCGCCTTTCTTTGATTGGCAGAAAATAGAATCTATTTATCATTTCGAGGCCAAGCGCTTGGGACTTTCGCCTGTTGTTTTTCATCGCCAGGGATTCATCCCTACGTTCCATAAATTTAAAGAACAGGTCTGCCGCGGGGCTCTTCAGTTCGTTCCTCAAGCTCGGGGCTTTAAACCTCTTCGGCATATGACCCTGCTACTTTGGATTTTCAGAAAGCTCTATTCTAACCAATGGCAGTGGAAGCAGCCGCCCTATGAATATGAGTACAACAAGCTGCCCATCGATATTTTGGCGGGAGGAGTTGCCCTTCGGGAGGCCGTAGATGAGCAGCGACCGCTCAAAGAGCTGTTTAAAAGCTGGGAGAGCGACGAAAAGGACTTTCAAAAGATTCGAAAACCTTATCTTCTCTATTAATAAGCACATATTCGTGGGCTGAACTTTCAAACAAAAATTGATAGGGTCTCGCTGCTTGGAACCAAAGACACATATAATTCACGGGCTCGCTGCCTCGAGCCCTCTTTATTTTGTTTCAGAGCACTTCGACTCAGCCCTGGTCATTTTGCCTGCACGAGTTGATTTATCGCGCGCTCGAGAAACCCTTGCCTATTTTAAACCCGACGCGCAGGTCCTTGCATTCCCAGCCTTTGAACGGTTTTTTGAGCCCATCAAACAAGAGCCCGGCATTTTGTATGATCGGCTTCGCACTCAAAATGAATTGGTCGATCGCCAATCGAAGAGTCTCTTTGTGCTTACCAACTTATCAGCGCTTTCTCATCGCACACTTTCAAAGCGACGATTCTCCAGTAGCCGGCTGAGCCTTAAGAAGTCGGATTGGATGAGCCGCGACAAACTCATCATGGATCTGAGCAGCCTCGGATACCGAAGAGATGATCTTGCGGAGGATCCTGGCTTTTATTCCGTTCGAGGATTTTTGGTTGATGTGTTTTTGCCTTACCGAACCCATCCCGTGCGAATTGAATTCTTCGGAGATGAGATTGTTTCCATTCGGTCCTTCGAGGCTTCATCTCAAAGATCGCTCGAGGAATTGAATGAGCTGGTCATTCCCCCTGTTCGCGAGTTGATCACCACGTCTGAGCGCTGGAGCAAGGCGAAAGAACGAATCAAGGATTACGGTGACTCTAAGGGAATTGGATTCGATGAGCGTGAAAAGCTTTTCTTTGATATCGAAAACAATCGAGATGTGCTGGAGCCCCGATGGCTTTTGCCCGCATTTGAGGATCAACTGGAAACCTTGTTTGACTATCTTCCTTCGAAAATGCCGCTCGTCTGGGTCGATCCAGAGGAAGCGCGCGAGGAGTTCGAAAGCGCTCAGCGCGATGATGCTCGCTCCTTTGAGGCGCTCAACAAACTCGCCTTCTCACCCGAGACAATTGTCGATCCGCTTTCGAAGCTTCTCACCACTGAGGGCAGTGAGCTGCGCTCCTTGGTTTCCGCCAAGGGGCTTGGATACCAAGTCGAAAGTCTTGAGACACTTCGCGATCGACTCGTCAAATCCAAGTCGTTTGGCCCGCTTGAGTCCCTCTGTTTGGATCTCGCCGATAAGGGCATCAAAACAGATTTGATTATCAACTCGCCCAAAAGACGAGAGGCTCTGCTTGAGAGCCTCGAAAAGGCTCGCGCTCATATTCGCTTCTTTGATGGCCCACCCTTTGATGGATTTACCTCAACAACATTTCGACGAGCTTTCATCACCGAGCGCGATATCTTTGGAGTCAAACGAAAACACAGCGGCTCCGCCCAGAAAACAAAAGAAGATTTTCTCCGACAGTTTTCTGATCTCGTCGACGGTGACTATGTCATTCATGAAGACCATGGGATTTCTCGATATCACGGACTTCAGCAGCTCGAAATCAATGGCGGCAAAACCGAATTCCTGGTCCTTGAGTATGCTGATAATGATCGGCTCTATCTTCCTGTTTATAGACTCGACAAGCTTTCGCGCTATGTCAGCGACGAGTACGGATCTCCCCGCCTTGATCGACTTGGATCTCATTCTTTTGCCAAGCGAAAGTCAAAAATCCGAGAAGATATTCTTCGCATTGCGCACGAGCTCTTACAAATCGCCGCTGAACGGCGGCTAAATCGAGTTGAGCGTCAGAAATACGATGAGGCAAAGCTTCGGGCCTTCGGCGATGCCTTTGCCTACGACCTCACAAGCGACCAAGAAGAGGCGGTTCAAGAGATTCAAGAGGATCTACGCAAGGACCATCCCATGGATCGACTGATTTGCGGCGATGTTGGTTTTGGCAAGACGGAGGTCGCCATGCGAGCAGCGATGATGGCTCTTCTTCGAGGCCAACAAGTAGCGCTCCTGGCTCCGACAACAGTTCTTGTTGAGCAACACTACCGCGGCCTTCAGCGAAGATTTAAGGATTTCAATTTCAAGATCGAGCGATTGTCACGATTTGTTCCAGCGGCCGATCAAAAGAAAATCGTCGATCGTCTCAAAAAAGGCGAGGTCGATCTCATTGTCGGAACCCATAGGCTTCTGGGCTCAGACGTTGAGATGAATCGTCTTGGGCTTTTGATTGTTGATGAAGAGCAGAAGTTCGGGGTGAAGCACAAGGAGCGCCTCAAGAAAATGCGCGCTCAAGTAGACATTCTCACCCTCTCCGCAACTCCGATTCCAAGGACACTTCAACTTTCCGTGTCGGGGATTAGGGAGTTGAGCCTCATAACAACCCCGCCTGAAAACAGAGAGTCGGTGCGAACCTTTGTTGCGGGTTTTGAAGAGGGACTTATTCGATCGGCCATTGAAAGAGAACTCGCACGAGGCGGTCAGGTTCTTTTTGTTCACAACCGAGTTCAAACGATTGATGCTCTTGCGCAGAAACTCCGCGCGTGGATGCCAAGCCTTCGATTCGTTGTGGCTCACGGGCAAATGAAAGAAACAGATCTCGAGCAGCGCATGATCGAGTTCATCGAAGGCAAGGCTGAGCTACTACTGGCAACATCTATTATTGAAAATGGCATCGACATTCCAACGGCTAACACAATCTTGATCGATCATCCGGAGCTCTTTGGTTTAAGCAACCTCTATCAGCTGCGCGGTCGAGTGGGACGAAGTTTTCAAACAGCCTACGCATACTTTTTAGTTCATGAAGAGACTCGGCTAACTCCTGAGGCTTCAAAGCGCCTGCAGGTCATCCAAACGTATACGGAGCTCGGCAGTGGCTTCAATGTGGCCACTCACGACATGGAGATTCGAGGCTCGGGCAATATTCTTGGGGAGGAGCAATCTGGCGTCATTGCCGAGGTCGGTCTTGAGCTTTATACTCAGATGCTTCAGGAGACCCTGAGAGAGATTCAAAACCAAAAACCGACAACGCCACTTCCCGAACTCAACACGGGATATACGGCCTTCATTCCGGAGACCTACATCCCCGATGCTAGCATTCGGATTCTAACGTACCGACAACTCAATCGCGTCCGCTCTCCCGCTGAGCTCGGTGAGCTTGAGGAGGAGCTGCTCGATCGGTTTGGCTTCTATCCACCTGAGCTCGAAAACTTCTCCCAGCTCATCAAGATTCGAGCAATGACGGTGCCGCTTAAGGCTCAAACCCTCGATCTCTTCCCCGGTCGAATGACCATACAGCTTGGGCCGGATACGCCCCTTGAGCCCAAAAAGCTGCTGCCCCTCCTCGGCAAGGAGCTCAGCATCGATCCGAAGGGCCGACTTTCCTACGTTTTTGACTCAGCCACCAAGAAGGCGCAAGACGCTGCTAGCAACAAGGCCAAGCCGCCTGAGTTTGAGGATTTTGAACGCTGTCGAGCCCTCATCAAAAAGCTCTGCGATTTAGCACAAGTCTCCGTTGAGAATGTTTAGTTTTGCGATGATAATTCCCCATATGTTGAGGATTATTTGTCTACCCGCGCTCTTCATCTTGATTACGGCCTGCGAGCGTCGGCCGACCCCACCACCACTTGAAAGTGGTCTGGCAATTGCGCGCATTGGAGATAAAATCGTCACCGATAAAGATCTCTCAAAGGCTCTCGAGTCGATTAAGAAAAAGTTTCCCCGCGAGTTTTCCGCCCATCCCGAAAAAAAGAGTCTGCTCGAACAAATGATTAATATGGAGCTGCTGTTTGAAGCCGCCATGAGCGCCGGCCTTCAAGATGAGCCCGAGTATAAAACAAGGCTTGCTGATCTCTATGTCGAAAAGCTCAGCGAAAAGGCCCGATCTTCCATCAAGGAAGCGGACCTGATTGCGTTTTACAACGAGAATAAAACAGCGA
>JBEIHI010000070.1:0-10095 GCA_040381435.1 Bacteriovoracaceae bacterium
GAGCTCTAAAGCCCACCTTAGAAGGTCCTGGCCGAAAAGTTTCGATGGCGTCCACGTTCTCGATTGCCAATGGAGACGGTCATGTCGCGAATCACTCGATTGCTCGAGGAGGAGTCAATGGAATGGCTCCGCACCCCGCTCTTTTGCTGGCCCATCAATACGGATCGAATGCGATGTACTCAGGATTCTTCTTTCGAAATGGAATTGAGGTTGAGCTTCACAGAGGAGGAGCAACGGGAACTCCTGCTAATGGACACTCGGGCAATCTGATTCCGGGATTGAGCACTCTCGGTGGAGGGCTAGCTCGCGCCATGTTTGGACCCACGGGTGCTCAAGTGAGTATGTCTCAAGTGGGACGAAACTTTCTTGGAAACTTTTCACCCACCCCCCTCCCCGTCAGCAACAATCAAGCACTTCAAGTGGTTGCTTCTACCAAAAAGTTCAATGATCGATTTATCTCAGGGCTCAATGAAGGGGCCAATCTCGTGGCTGCCGCTGAATCGGGTGGGAACAATTTGATCGTGGATTTGAGAAATCAACTACTCCCCTCGAGTCAAGCTGTGCAGGCAGTGATGCCCAATGCCTATGATCGCTTTCGATTTGGGATGACCGAAAGCTATAGTATGGACGTTGGTGAATCGACATTTCTTTCGGCGATGTCATTTGCCCTGGGTGGTACCAAATCCAATGTGATTGCTGCGACAACCGGAGATTGGCATGGTTATTGGAATTCGGCCAATGCGGCTATGACGGCCACTCGAGATCAGCGCGGAAGTATTTTGCCGGCTCAGTATGGAACTCATTTTGCGGAGATCATCGCATCAACCTATGAGCTGATGTCACACTTCCCCAATCCCAACACAACCGATGGATCCAGTGTGGCCGATCATTTGACGTTTGTATTTCAATCTGAGTTTGGACGTTCCTCACTCGTTGGTGAGGGGGATTCGCCAAACGGTCTTAACTGCGGGGGAAACAATAACTACGATGGTGGACGAGCTTTTGTCTTAGCTATTGGTCCCAATCTTAAACAGGGCTCGTACGGAAATGTAAATATCAACACCGGTGCCATGATGGGCTTTCATCCACAGACTGGAGCCGCGGGGGGTGGGTTGGCCAACTATGCTGACGCCTATAAGACGGTCTGTGCCGCTATCGGGATTCGGCCTGAAGTGAGTAATCAGTATCTGACTGATGGCTCGCCCTGGCCTTGCTGGCTTAAGTCGTAAAGGTTGTTTGAATGAGATGGATTTCGATCATCGCTTTGATTGCCGCAATGGGAGTGCTCTCCACTCCATTGCTTGCGTTTCGTGGAAGTCTTGGCGGAATGCTCACTCAATCAGGATGTCGAGCCTGCCATCCCAATGCCGCTCCAATAACTCCAGCGAGCGGTGGATTCGCAGTCATTGATCCCGCAACGAGCTCACCGGTCACGCGATTTGAGCCCGGGAAGCAGTATGTTTTGCGTGTGCACTTTACGCCTGCAAGCACTCAAGCGCCCTATGTCGTTGGGTATAAGATGGAGATCTACAATGGTCGCAGTGAGTCTGCAGGTCAGATTCTCGATGCGCCTCTAGGACCCGTGAATGCGCAAGGAAATGACACAACTCCCGATCGAAGACACATCCCTACGCCAAGTACCATCGCTCGGGTTGTTTACACCAATCAGATCGCGCAGGCTCAAACTGTCAGCCTCAACTGGAGAGCTCCCACCGATGCGACCTCGCCTGTTGTCTTTAATCTCTGGAGACTCGAAACCAATGCCAATGGTGCTTCGGGCGGAGATCGAGGAACGGGAAGTCAGGCAGAAATTTTTACTCTGCTCGCCCCTCAGGGCTCTGGAGGAGCCCCTCCGGACAACGGAGATTCGGGAGGAGATGATCCAGACGTGGTGGATCCTATCAATACGTATTCCTTCAGTGGGGATCTGGGTGGAGGATGCGGAGTTCTTCGCAGCTCATCCGTGAATCTTCAGTTTGCCCTACAGGTCTTGTTGCTGACACTGATGAGTCTTGTTTCGATTGTCTTGCTTCGGCCCAAAAAAAGAGGCGCAGATTTCTCCGCGCCTCTGAAAGATTGAAAGCTAAATCAGCCTAAAATTAATCAGCTCCGCAGGTCTCATCAAAGCCTGAGTTGAAGGCATTAAAAACCTTGTTACGAGCTGTATTGACTGTGGTGCTATTGCATTGATCCGTCCATTCGAATCGCTCTGATTGGCATTCAGTTTGAATGGCGGCAACCGCAGGATCTTCAAAATCCATGGTGACCGTAAAGCTCGGAGTCACCGTGCAGGATAGCGAGGCCAAAGAGCTTGTATCGACAGAAGGTGATGAAGAAAAAAACGAGTCCGAGGTTCTAAAGTCCGATGGGATACCCGTTAACAAGCTCGAGCTTGCAACATATCGATAGACGTTGGTCTGCCATTCGGTAGCGCCTGAAAACTCGTGAGGGTCGCAACCAATACAAATATCGGTATTGGGTGTGCTGTATCCTCGGATCGCTCCTTGGAGGAATCTGAGAGTGCTGATGCCACCACCCGCGATCTCAGCTTGAGTAAAGTTGTCGTGAGATCCCCAATCGCCAACGCCTCGTTCTTTGGCCGTGATGATATCATCACCTGTAATGCTGATTGTGGATTTGTGTGAGAATCCAGTTCCCACAAAACTCACAACAGCCGATCGATCTTGGGTAGCATCAAACGAGACGGATCCATCGTCACCGACCACAATAGCCGAGTTCATTTCGAAAGAGAAATCTCCGTTGTCATCGGAGTTGAGACCTGTTGCCGCAAAGGTCTTGGCGGCTGTATCAACGGTGAAGGACTCAAGTCCTGTAACCGTGGGTGTTTCTCCATCACAGAACCAAAGATCCACTTTGTATTTGGATGTTCCTACGTCAGCGTTTGACGATCCATAAACTTTGATGAACACGCTCACGTCGCCCTCCTCGGGTTGAGAAACGTTCACTCGCACAATGCGATCTTCTCTTTGTCTACTAAACAAACTCGATCGCTCAGACAGATCGGGAGTAATGGTCACGCCCGACTCAGCTGCAGGCATGTTTTTCATATAGCAAATGCTTCCACCGTTTTGGGTGAGGTTGCTTACGGCTTGGGCGACTGTTTGAGACATCCAGCATGCAGTGTCTCCACCCACTCCACCATCTCGTCCGCCAAACATTTCTTGAGCTTCTAGGTTACACGCGAGGTTGGCATCTCCCGCGTCCATCCGAGAAAAGAGAGTTCCATAAAAATCCGTCAGTTCCAGATCTCCAACAACGGGAGGAGTTCCAATCACGGCTCCAAAGCCCATTCCCGTTGAGCTTGATGATGAGGCCACAAGGCCTGAAGCGCTTGGCAAGCTGCTCAAATTAACAAGACTTGCTCCTGAACCTCCACCGCAAGCGGCAAGAAGTAAGGGCAAGGTGATACCAGATAACTGCTTTACTACTTTCATGATCCCCCCAGATCTTTAAATGTTGAGATAGAACAAAATGACCTCACTCATTTTAGCTCCGAATAGTCCTGATGCTATGAGTAATAATCTTAGATTTTTCGACCGGCTAAGGATGCGCTGCAGCGGTGCAGTGTCTTGATCTCTTTATCTCTGCGAACTTCTCGGCCCTTCGATTCTAGAGGAGACATCGGGTTTGGATGATTGATTTCCTGAGTGGCCCAAGGGTTCGAGCTTTACTTTGCTTAAGGCCTCAAAGACCGCTTTCGAATCTAGCTCATGAGGAGCTTCGGGAAACCGAAACTTCTGCATCATCGCTTCTTCTCTTCGCTGACGCAAAATTCGAAGGCCAAGATAAACGCTCAATGGACACACGATGAGTAGAAAAAACCAAACCGACCACATACCTCTATTCTATTCGGCGGTGCGACATTCTCCAAGAGCGTCAGTGTTTTGACGCTTCACTAAGCCGAGCTGGCCAGGCTTTGGAAAATATCAACAAGCTTAGGAACAACACTCTCGACGGAATAAAACTCCTGGACTCGACTGCGCCCAGCCTCCCCCATTTGAATTCGCAGATCCTTTGAGGCTGCGAGCTCCAAAAGAGCCCGAGTCCAATCCTCGCTTGTCTCGGCCCAGAAGCCATCGACTTGATCGCGAACGATCTCAGCATTGGCACCGATCGGATGAGTCACCACAGGAATTCCGCGCGCCATGTATTGGAGGAGTTTGAATCCACACTTGCCTCTGTTGTAGGGGATGTCTCGAAGCGGCATCAGTCCCACATGAACTTCTGCAAGACCGGAAGCTTCCACTTGGGGAGACCATTCGATGAAATGAATGGGAAGATCTTCAAGTTCCTGAGGTGGGCGTTGGTTGCTGATAATCAAAAGTCTTCCATTTGTTTGGCGAAGCACTTCAGCCAAACTCTCTTTGACGAGAATCAATTCCTTGAGATTACTTCCACTGCCTGTCCAGCCGAGAGTGAAGGGCTCTTGAGGGTCGGCTCTCAACTGGTAGCGATTGACATCAACAACTGTAGGAATGATGGATGTCTTTTGGGGTTGTTTCAGAGCTTCGAGAATATATCGATTTCCCGCTGTAATATGATGAGCCCATCGAGCGATGCGCCGGGTCTGAATTCCCTCTAGATTCCGCGCATTGTGAAAAACAGCATCGTCGAGATCAAAGATCGTCGGACGTTGGCTCGAGATCCATCTTTCCATGGCCACAAAGCCAAATCGATTGAGCGGCTTTTGGATGACAACAACATCATGCTCCTTAATGAGTGGAAGAGCTTTCAGTCGGCTTAAGACACTGAGAGGCCGAAGAATCTCCCGCACAGGTCGAATCAGTTTGTAGCCTTCAAGATCTCCACCCACGCTTGGATTAGGTGCTAAGACAGTGCATTGAATTCCCGCCTTCTCCAATGCAGGAACAAGCTGCAAGACTCGAAATCGGCTGGAGGGCATCACCGCCCCTTGTGTCAGGAATAGAACGCGCATTGAGACTATCTTTGTAGTTTAATTTAGCCCGCCAATGGAATAGATTTTTAGGTTGAATGAAACTTGTTACGATCATTGATACCTATCCCGGGCTCAACGGGAAGATCTGTGTCGGGGGACCGGAAACAAACCTTGATCGTCTGACAAAGTTTCTGGCGCTTCATCATGGTGATGAGATCAAAACAACGGTCTTTATCCACCGCGGAACGTTGGCTCCCTCACCGCTTTCAATTAATGCAGACTCCGTGCAGGCTCAGATTATTCGATCTCCGAGCTTGATGAACCTCACTCAGTATTTGATTCGAAATCAGAGCTCCTTTGATATTCTCTACTTTTTGGACAAGACGGTTTATTTCCGACCTCACCTTTTCCTGGCGTTGCTGAGAAACATCAAAAAGCCCATTTTGCTGCGAGTGACCTCTACCAAGTATCTCGACTATGCTCGAAAGATTCCCGCCTGGGTTCGAAAATCACTTTATCGCCTTCTTTTGAATGGTCGCTCGAATATCTTTTTTCTCTCTCTTTCTCAAGAATGTACTAAGCGGCTCAAAGCGCTCGGGATTCCTGAGAAGAATTTGGTGATCATTCCCAACGCTGTAGATCTTGATCGCTATACACCTCCTTCGGATTCGAATCTGCGACTTCAAAAGCGCTCTGAGGTTTTTGGTGACATGAGCCCTCGTGCTTGTGTCTTTGTTTACGTGGGGCGAATCATTGGCTGGCATAAGCGTGTGGATCATATGCTTGAGGCGTGGAGGCAGAGTGGCTTGGCAGCTCAAGGTCATAAGTTGCTTCTCATCGGAGCTCCCAAGCGTGATGTGTTTATTACAGATGGATTTCGCCTGTGGGAAAACGATGGTCCTCGGGATGGAAAGACGGGCCCTGGGAAGCTAGAGGGAACTTATTGGACAGGGATTCTCCATGTTTCCAAGATTCCAGACTATCTTTGGATGAGCGATTGCTTCGTCTTGCCCAGCGACTTTGAAGGGATGTCGAATGCTGCTGTCGAGGCTTTAGCATCAGGCCTCCCGATCATTGGTCGAAAGGGCGTCAGTGGAAATGTTGAGCTCATTGAGCCCAAGGTCACCGGACAATTCTTTGAAACTATTCCTGAGCTTGCTGAACAAATGCGGTGGTTTGCAGATTTTGAAAACAGACAAGGGATGAAAGAGGCCTGCCTCGCTCGCTCAAAAAACTTTTCTGTCGAGACGATGTGCCGATCCTACTTAGAGTTTTTTAAGGACTCTCAACGGCAGATCAGCACGTCTCGATAGTTCGCCAAACTAAACAAGTGGCTTGAAAATTCCGAAAATCGCAGCCAACAGCAAAAACAAAATCTGAGAGGATACGACCCAAATCATCTTGGCTTTGATAAGGCGAAGAATGATGGGGAGAAATCCTACAGCAATCCAAAAGCCGATTTTGTATTGAATCCAAATGGGGAAATCTCGTACGAAGCCGAGTCGGGCCGCCATTCCAAATCCGCCGAGAAGGATCAAGAAAAGACCGACGCCATGAAGAGCCAAAATCAACTTAGGTCTCTTTTGGCCGCTGAGCGCTGACAGCGAATATCCAAGCGAGAGTATTGTTAAAACAAGTCCGAACAAATGAAGAAAATTGTAAACAGTGTAAGAGATCATGATGGTCCGAGTAGATCACGGATTGATACCCCAATCAATGTCTACAGATCTTTTGAAGGCTTCATCCCAAGCGCTTTTTCGGCCATCCCCTGAAGTCCCGACCACTGCCTTGATAGGCTTTAAAGATAACGTCGAGATCACGTTGAGCTCTCAGAAAGTTCGAGTACGGCTCACGTGAGGTTCGAATGCTCTGAAGAAAGTCCGAAAACATGGAATCAAAGCCAGCGATGTCATTGAGAAAAAAGCGCGGCCTTGAGTTTTGAAAAGCATAAAGACCATTTGATTCGAATGTGAGCCGGCCAAGACTTCCCTCAATCGTAGAGTGCTGAAAGAGTCCCTTGAACATAGAAGGTTTTTCCCAAGAGTATCGCAATTGAGCTGTTGCGTGAGCGAATCCCAAGTCGATGATGCTGCTTCGATCCGGCCCCTTCGATTCAGCAAACTGAGCGCTGAGATGATTAGGATTGCTGAGCCCAGCAGCCTCGCAAAGATCATTGAGCTGAGCCACAAAGTGAATTCCACCCTCGAGCAAGCATCCCAGCTGTGACTTCCACTCAGCGGCGGGACCGCGATCAATCTGAGTGAATTCCTTTTTGAGTCGAATGCTTTTGATTGTACCGAGAGCTCCAGATTGAATCTGCTCGCGAACAAATCTGACGCAGGGTTTGTAGTAATAGTTTTCTGCAATCATGAAGACAGATTTTGAAAATGTATTTCTCAGTTTCTCGACTCGATGTACCTCATCAGGGCTCATGCAGAGTGGCTTTTCAACGAGGAGAGCTTTTCCCGTGGGTAGAATCATTTCAATCAAAGGCAGATGACTTTCTGGGGGCGTACAAACAATGAATCCTGAGGTTTCAGGATCTGCAATGCAGCTCTCAAGCTCCTGTGGAGCGAGTCTTCCGCCAAACATCTTGGAGTACGAGCTGGCTTTTTCCTGCGAGCGACTCCAAAACTTCAGGTTCACTTGAGATGAAAGTCTTTTGGCGTGATTCTTGGCGATATGTCCGCAGCCCAAAATCGTGAGAGTGAGTCGCATATCAACTCCAGCTCTCTCTCGACTTAGAGAGATGCTCGGCGACTTTGAGGGCATTGGCGACAATTGTTAGACTTGGGTTCACTCCAGCCGATGTCGGCATAAAGCTTCCGTCGACCACATAGAGATTCTTGAGTCCAAAGAACTGGCACTGGGAATTTAGAACCGCAGATCGATCCGATATTCCAAATCGTGCTGTGCCCAGTGCATGGGAAAATGTGTTGATGAGCATTTGATTGCAGGGAATGCCGCCAGCCTTTCGTAAAATGCGTTTGGCCTGACTCATCAAGAAATCCCGGCGTATTTCATCGCGCTGAGTATAGGAATGCTCAATTTCCAGAAGAGAAACTCCGTGCTCATCCGTCTTTGAAGAGAGAAAGACTCTGTTCTTTTCTTGAGGTTCATCCTCGGCGATGCAAAGAAGATTTTGGATGAAGGGGCTGAGCGCTGCTCCCACAAAGCTTAAGCCTTTGGGACCAAAATGTCGGATCACTTTGGATTGGGGTGTATAAATATCTTGGATGATCCCTGTCGCAAAGCCATCGTGCGTTCTTGCGTCTTCGTAGAAGTGCGAAACACAAACTTGTTTGTGAAACTCACGGCGAGGATTTGTTTTGAACGGAAAAATAGCGCTGACAATTCCGTTGGCATGACGCATGAGATTTTTGCCGATAAGTCGCGCATGAGGAAATCGTGAATCAAGTTGTGAACGCAGAAGTATCCCTGCGCTTCCAATGGTCCCCGCACTGATCAAAAACAATTTAGATTTAATAGAATGTCTGGTTCCGTCTTTTTGAGAAACGCAGTCGATGCTTCGAACGGAGTCCGCGTGAGAATGAACTTTGTCGACAAGAACACCCGTGGCGATATCGAGATTTCCGCTGGCCTGAGCCTTGGCCAAAATCGTTGTGGCCTCATTCTTGGCATTCAATCGGCATGGATACCCATCACAGGTTTCACACTGAATACAAAGACTGCGTACTTTGTTTTTGAAGTTGATCGCCAATGGCGTTCGAAACGGTCGCATCCCGAGCTTGGACGCTGCATCGTAAATCCGTTGTGCTGGTGGATTCAGTTGTAGAGACGGAAACGGATACGGCTGATTCGAGGCGGGTTCAAGGGGATCTTCCCCTCGCGCTCCATGAACTTCCAACAGCTCTTCAGCCTGGTCATAGAATGGAGCAAGCTCGGCGTAATGATACGGCCAGGCTCCAAAATCCGTCTCTCTCATCCGAAACGCTGCACCTCCGTAGAACACTGACATTCCACCCACATTTTCGTTCATATGGGTCTCGGCAGGAGTTGAGCTTTCGTATTGCTGAATGAAAGTCGGAGATTTCTGGGCGTAGCGTGATTGGATGAGAATGGATTCCGCTTTCCAGTCTTCATCGTCTCGTTTGGGCCATTCCCCGCGCTCCAAAATGAGAATCTTAAGTCCTGCCGATGAGAGTTTATAGGCGAGCGAGGCAGCTCCAAGGCCCGAGCCAGCAATCACAACATCATAGGACTTTTGCCACCACATCTTGCCGGCCAATCTTCCCTCAAAACCGCCGACAAAGCAAAGACGGGAGTCTTTAAAAAACCAAAGAGTTTCAATATGTTATGTAAACTCGTGGATGTTTTCCCCGCGGATCACAATTCTTCAATCAATCTCGGAATGAATCATCCTGCACTTGCGGATCGGGTGTAATTTCAAGAGATTTATTCTGTGGGCGCAGCTCAAGTGATTTCAGATCTCATTCTCGTGCATAATTCAGCGGCAACACTGGGCGCTCTTCGAGGTGATTTGATTCGACGGGCTTTGGGAAAAAATATTCAGGTTCATGCGCTTGTGCCGTTCGATCATGAAGATCACTCCCCTCTTTTCTTTGACTCTTCTCGCTTTAGAGTTTCGGAGATCCGGCTGAATCGTACGAGCTTAGGAATTTGTGGCGAGATTTCTTCCTTGTCGTCGATTCGTGATTGCTTGAAACGGGTCGATCCCAATGCCTTTGTGATCGTGACAACCATCAAGCCGATTTTTTATGTGGGACTGCTCAAGCGGCTTGGACTTTTGCCTCATCATCTTCGAACAACAGCACTCATCACAGGTTTAGGTTTTGTATTTTCCGGAGACTCTTTGAAGAGTCGATTGATACGAAGGATTCTTACACCTTGCTATCGATTTGCTTTGAGGTCGTATTCGAGATTGTTGTTTCAAAACCAGGCAGATCTCGCTTTTTTTCAACAGATCGGACTGATCGGCCCGAAGCAGGAATCTCAATGTGTGGGATCGGGTGTCGATCTCGAGTTGTTCCCAGTGACTGCTGTGCCTCTAGAACCGATTCGATTTCTGTTTGTAGGAAGATTGTTGAGGTCCAAGGGGCTTGTAGAGTTTTTGGAGGCCGCGGAAACCGTTAAGGCTCGCCATCCTCGAGTGGAGTTTGAAGTTGTGGGTGGTTTTGATTCAAACCCAGCAGCAC
>JBEIHI010000071.1:0-10083 GCA_040381435.1 Bacteriovoracaceae bacterium
GGCGTGATGTCCGCCCTTAATCAAATGCGGCGATCCAAGGCCCAGCGGAGAAATCAATCCAAGATCAAACTCTCCTGAAGCAAATGAGTTCAAGCGAATGCCCTCAAAAAAAATCCCGACATCTTTGGCGGTCGATCCGCGAATCGAAAGACTCTTCAGCGAGGCAGGACCGCCGTCATGTCGAAAAAAAACTCCCGACTTTTGCTCCAACTTTTCAAATTCAGCAGAGTCTTGCTGGATGACTGTGGCTGCGGGTGCTGATGGAACGGATTCCGATAAGGACGTTGATCCCTCGTTGGGATTCAGCGAGAAGATCATATGAATGAGCATTTGCAAAAGCATTGCCCCCTGGCCTACCTGAGTTTTTCTGATTCGTTGAGTCCCATCCGTGGGGCAGATGCTCAGCGCTTGGAGGGTCCGGAATGGCTTTAAATGGGGTCTTGCCGGGCATAAACTTTGCATTTTCAACGAGTTGGGGAGTGAATCATTGAATTTCCTTAATCAAACGCTTCAACGTTCCTGCCAGATGCTGGGGCTCTTTTTGTTGCTCTCCGCGTCAGCTTGGGCTGAAGACTCATCGACTCCATCCCCCAGTGAACCATCGCCATCTCCGGCTGCTCGAGAAAATGTTTGTATCAATCGAATCACTCGATTGGCACGAATTCCAAAGCCGATGGTGGATCAGTTTGGTCGAGCCAGAGTGTTAGCTGAGTTGGCGGGTCTTAAGTTTTTTACGGCTCTTCGACGTGGATCCATTTATACGGGTCAAGTCACTCGAATGGCTTTGAAGACAGACTCTCAGATTATTGATGAGGTGAGGGGTTTTACCAACACCCGCCGGTCCTTCTGGGATTCCCTGGAAGAGGTTGTTCAATGGATCCATCAGTTTCGAGAATATCCAAAGGTTCGTGAGCGCTATCTCTCCGCCATCAACACGACCCATCTCAATATCTCAAATCTCGAAAGAGCCAAGATCGCACTGCGGGAGTCTCCGGAAAGCACTGTGACAGTTATTTTGAATTCTAAGTCATCAACCTATGAGGATAAGGATCAGGTTTCAGGCATTGCTATTGAAGGCGGGAATCAGGGTCCTCCTGAGGTTAGAGTTTTTGACTCCGCAACTCAGATTGAGGTTCAAATCGTGCGAGAAAAAATTGAGGCGGAAAAATTCTACGCAGCGATTGCCGCTGAAGGGCTAGCTCAGGCTCTCAGGTTTAAACGTCTGCAAAAATTGCGAGAGCGTTTTCTGGGGTCTGACATCAAACTTTCAGAAGCAGCCAAGAAGATTCATGTCAAAGACGTCATTGAAGATCCCAAGAAGCTCAAGGATATGACCGTCGATGAGGCTCGGCATTGGGTGGGTCTACGCATTGCGAGTCTCATTGATGAAGAAGGCAAGGTTCGCCCGTATCGTGGTGAGATTTCTTCGACGGGTTCGAATCCCTTGATCCCGGAATCGAGTCGAGTGCAATACGTCGAGCGACTTCGTGGAGTCGCTTCGTTTTTATCTGAAACACCCGCGAGATTTGTTTCGGTCGTTCCTTTAGAGCTTTTACAGTCAGGATGGAAGGGGCTGTCCACGGTGACTCATTGGATCGACACAGTGGGTACGCCTCTCAAACTGCCCGCAATCATTTTGGCGTTTCTGACAGTGAGTCTTCGGACTGCAGAGCTGCGAGAAACGCTAACGGTCAATGAGCAGGATAAGATGTGGGCCGAGGTGCGTAGTATGGCGCATTCGGCAACGAGTGCAGAAGACTTGGCGAGAGAATTGAGCGTTTTGATTGAAGACAAGTTTCCCAACCGGTCCTATCAATTGGCTCTCGAGGTTCTGGATGGAAGGCGAGTGAACTTTGCTTACGATCCCACCGTTGTAGATGATAAGGGCAAGCCACTTGATCAATGGTATTTTGATGTGGCTGCCAAAGATGTTTATCCGATTTTGAAAGCCGTCTACGAGGGTACTGACAAGGCTCCTGACGGTCAGCCGATTTATAGTGCTCGCGGCGCTTTGGAGCGTCGAAGAAAAGCGGCCGAAGATCTCAACCGCATTCTCTCCAAGTAGATTGTATTAGAAGTATGATTTCAGAGTGATTCCAGCAGTTCGTGAATCCAAGACGTTTTCGCCTGCAAACGGAAATCGATAGAAGGCTCCAACAGCATAGGGAACCCTTTGGGTCCCTGCTCTGACATATTTCAAATTGGAGTACTCCGCTTCCAGGTGAGCTCCGTGACTGGTTCCCGAAGTTCCCGCTTCCATCTTGGTTAGGCGCTGGCCTGAAGTTGAATAGGTGTCCTTCATGTTCTTTTGAAATCGATAGCGAGCGCCCAGCGTCAAGACCTTTCCTGCTGTAAAGTTCGTTTCAAACTCTGCATTGATCACATCTCCCAAATCTCGATCGATTCTCGTCGATTCGGAATTGAGAGGAAGGTCGGTTGAGAGAGGAACTCGAGCATTCACGCGATCGGGAATCTGAGCGGTGTAGGCGAGCTCTAATGTTGAGCGCCATCGCGATGAAAGTGCGAGGTCGACCATATGATAGAGCCCCAAATCCCACTGGCCGTCTCCGAAGGGAACATCAAACAGGAGATCCGAATTGTCTGTTCGCCCCGTGGGAGCTCGAAAGCCTCCTTTGAGTGAGGCTATGACGCGTGAGGATTTAAACCAATTGTATTTAGCGCCCACTTCCAAATCGCCGAGCCCTGTTCCTTCCCAGCCATTCAATCCGTCAGCGTAGTTAAAGTTGTTTGTCAGTGCCCCATTAATCGCCTCAAGGTTGAGACTTGAGCGAACAGTCTCAAGCTGGGTTCGCAAGGGGTGTCCGGCGGGGAGTGCATTGATATTTTGAGTCAAAGCTTCATCAGGAGACACTGCCGCAGCGACTTGAGTCTTGCCGTAGACAATGGGCAAAAGGATGCCAAGGCTCAGTCGATCGCTCAATCCATACTCAAGAGCGAGAATGTTGGCGATGATTTCGGTATTAACATTTGTATTGAGATCAAGAGCGATTTGATCCCCAAGTCCTGGCTGAACCGCGTTAAATGCTTTGATGGCATCGGCTGTTTGAGGGCTCATTGCACTGAGAAGATTAGAATTCATTTTTTTTGAAAACGTCGCTCCTAGATTCTGACTCTCTCCTTGGGAGTTAAACTCATTCGAAGCTGATGTGTAGGAAGTCACCACTCGAGCGCGAAATCTCCCTTGTGGTAAGACGAGCGCATCATCGGCAACAACAGTCTCGAAGCTCAGAAGCACAATGAGAGCTGGCACAGTCCAAAACGGTTTAAGTTTTAAATTCATTTTTGATTTCCCCCCAATTCTGAGGTTAGCAAACTTGGTTGGTGGATGCCCAGAAATGAACGGGGGGTGGGTAGGGGTTTTGGTGCCTCATCAGAGGGTCCTGGAAGAGGGGACTTTGAGTCGCAGCGGGGCAAGGATTCCGCGCTGGCACATAAGCTAAATTACTGAAATTAATGAGCTTTAGCCTCAAGGGTGAGGGCATGCGGCTTGCTCTCTAAGGGGTATGTTGAACCTCTTTCCACTATGGGGACTTTCGGTGATTCTGGCGATGCCAGCTGGAGAAAAACCAGTTTTGCCTCCGAATCAACTGAGCTGCGAAGAGTTCAAGGTCGTCTACGACTTCATTCAAGATCAGCATATTCGATTTCACGTTGATCAGAATCTTGATCGCAAAAAACTTGTTCTCGATGCAAAAGCCTCGATACCCGAGACTCTGAGAGATCTCGGCTATCATTTTTTGGCTTCAAATTTCACCAGTTACGAACTGCCCCGTATCGCCCAGGAAAACGATCCTCACAAAATTTGCTCAACACTCAGCTCCTCGCTGTACCGAGCCGTTTTTTTGAAGTCCTACGCTCGCGCTCTTGATCCCTATACAGATTTTTATCTAAACGAAGAGCTCGATACCCGCTCCTCCGTTGTCGATGGAGATTTTGTCGGCGTTGGAATTGGAACCGACAGAGCCATTGATCATTTGGTGATTACAGAAGTTGTTGAAGGCGGCCCTTCGTACGGTAAGCTCATGGTTGGAGATAAAGTCTTCAAGGTTGATTATCATGACATTCGTGGTCTTTCAGAGGGTGAAGTGAGATCTCGAATTCGTGGATCGCTGGGATCTAAGGTGACATTTCAAGTTCAGCGCGCTGAAGTGACCCTTGATATTGAAGTCATTCGAGGCCGCGTTCAGCAAAAGTCGGTTTCGTCGAATTGGTCTGCCGAAAATGTTTTGATGGTAAAGGTGCATCGATTTTACAGACAGACTCCAAGGGAAGTTGAAATGGCCATTCAATCCGCGGGCTCTCAACTGAAAGGGCTCATTTTAGATCTTCGAGATAATCCAGGAGGATTGCTTCAGGCCGCACGAGATCTTGTTGATGTTTTTATCTCCTCAGGAGTTGTTGTTTATCTGAAAGGGAAAGAGTTTGAAGATCAAATTTGGGCCTTAAATGACGGAGGTCGTACTCAAGTTCCCATGGTTGTTTTGGTCAATGAAGGTACTGCCTCTGCCGCTGAGATTGTTGCGGGAGCTCTGCAAGACTACGGTCGGGCTCTCATCGTAGGACGAAGAACCTACGGCAAGGGATCTGTTCAGAATGTCTATGAGACTCACCCAGCTCTTGGTATCAATTATCAGGGTGGTTTCAAACTCACGACAATGTTCTACTATTTGCCTTCAGGCCGAAATGTTCGAAAGCTCGAGCCTGATATTGTCTCCGCAGAGTCTAACGAAGACAAAGTGGAACATCCCGAGATGCCTTACCATGGCCCCGATCGAATTGACGTGATTCGTATGACTCAACAAAACGGCGACATGATCCAAAAAGCCAAGGCAAAGATCCAAGAGATTCCCCAGCCAACCTCTGTGTCTTCTGAGCAGCTGGGCCGAGAGCTTGTTCTCAAACTCATGGCCAATTCAGCTGACCGAAGTCGTTGAGAAAATCTAAAACTCTATCTTAGAATCAGATCGGACTCCGTCGCGCGAGACCTCGATCGGCTTTGCGGCCTCAGCTCGAGTCTGACGGCTCTCTGGCTCAGGTTCAGGAGGCGGTGGAACAGTGGCCTTTTGTACCATCGCTTGAGAAAGCTGATTGGAGATTTTGGGGCGCGAGGAACTGTTGTCAGTGTTTCGCGGTTTCTCGGTGTTGGTAGCCGAGGAGACCTTTTTGTTTTGTGCCGACTCTCTAGCCTCTATCCGCTGATCGGAGGGCTTCACATCTCGGACTACCTTTTCTCGAGCAAGTTGAGTTGCTCGTTGCTGAGATTGAGAGTCGGTTTCAACTTTAACCGCTTTGACCTTATTGGTACCCGATACATCCATAGCCCCTCCGATCACGACTTTGTGTCGTTCCTTGAGAGGTTCTTCGGCACTGCGTCAAAAAACTTAAATGCAAAGTTCTTTTTTAAATAAAATCTCAATAATTACAGTCACTTATGGCTCATAGGATCGAGGGGGAGTTTTCTCTGGTTTTTCGGTAAGCCGATCCCCTGTTTGTCGGTCAATTCGGTAGACTTCAACGCCTTCAGGTAAATCAGCCGCGGATTCAAAAACGAGGACCTGGCCGCCATACTCACCAAAGACATGAAGATCTGCACTGGAGGCGAGTTCAACGTAAACAAGATCTTCTTTGCGAAGCCACTCCATTTCAAATCGCTTCTCGAGTTTGATTCGTTCATCCAGTCTTGGAAATGCTGGATGATAGAGATTTCGTAGCTTGGGATGGAGAGCAACTTTTAATCCTGAAAATCCTGTATGAGGTGCATAGGTCAGTACAGCGAGAGCCGAGTGATCCCATGCGAGCCATCCATCAAACTGAGCCGTTGTGGCTTCTCGATTGGGAGGATTTGGAACTGCATACTGTTTAGCCTTGGCTGAGAGATGCGCAGGGGGCGAATTTTTAGGAATGGCGAAGTGGTCGCGCCACATCTTTCGGCGCTCTTGCTCGTATCCCGTCAAGAGTCGAGAAAAGACTGAAGTCCAAGTGGGTATGAGTAGATTTTGCTGGGCAATTGACTTCCGGGCTTCATCAATCAATTCCTCGATCACAAAATCGTATTCCTGGATCTTCTTTTCGCTCTCAGTTTTGAGGACTCCTCGATTGATCATCCACTTGAGGAGTTCGGGGTGTCCTCGACGAAGAGCTGTGTAGAGATACTCGGCATCCAGCCAAAGATGGACGGACTGTCGATTGAAGGGTTTTGTTCCGATAAAAATCGTGGCCAAGAGAACGGGCGCTCGGTCGAATCCAAAAATTTCGAGCCTTTCGATTCGGGATTGCTCGAAATCCGTGATGCCGAAAATTCTTAAATCACGTCCGTTGTACAGCCGGGCTACATCCCCATCGATAGAAGAGGGAAACGGAATCATTGCTTCAAGTTCAGTCTGAGGAATTCCAGTCGTCGAGGTCAAAAGGGCTTTCGGTGGCAGAGACTTTCTGGAATCACCCAAGCCGCCGATCTCATCAGCGCAGTCCAGCACAAGAGCCGCCGAAAGAAAAAATCCCCAAATCATGAATCCCACCCTCCAAACATGATGCGCTTAGAATTCCTGAAGAAGGAGTCTGCGGGCAAGAAAATACGAACTAGGGGCCAAGTTTGCTCAGACTTTTGAAACTTTGTTCATAGTTGGCAGGGGCCTCATAAATTAGCGAGTTATTTCAATGCTTTAGAGGGATAAGTCCCGGCCGCTCTTTTGCATTGTCCTGGGTAGAAGGAGCTCCTCGATGTGGCTAGCAACTCTGATGATTTTAGGTCTTAGCGGACAAGTTCAAATTGAAGATATCAAGTATCAAACAAATCTCGCCGGCATCGCGCGGGCTGAGCTCAATATTGTGACTCGACTGAAGAACTTGCGTGCGGCCACAGAAAAGCTTCCTGATTCCTGGAAAGCTACGGGAATTCGAGGGCAAGAAGATCGCATGCTGACCAAACCCTATCTCCTGACTGAAATTGAAAATATGGAATTGTTGGCCGCAGAACGCTGGGCCTTAATCGTCGAGAATACGGCCACCATTGATGTGCCTCATGATCAGAGTGATTCAAAGTCTCACGCGTTTCGAAAGCAGCTTCCGGATTTGTCAAAAGCACAGCTTGAGCTGAACCAGAAGCTGGACGCTTTTAACACGAAGCTCAAGGACGGCATTTTGCTCAACCTCGCCAGCAGTCTGAGCAATTAGAAATCAGCTTTTCGTTTGCTAGCTATTGAGTCACTTTAAAAAACTTCAGTTTTCCGACTTTGATAATGTCGCCCTCACGCAGGCGAGAGGTAGTAAAGTCCATGTCGACTTTTTCGTTTTGAACCTTGATGCCTCCAGACGCACAAAGTCGCTTTCCCTCCGCGGCCGAAAACAAATTCAGATCCTGAGACAGGAACTTAAACAGCGGCAGGTCTTTGGGGATCTGTTGGAGGCTCAAAATGGGAGCGTCAGTTGGAATCTCCTGTTTCGAAAACTGAGAGATGAATTTTTCAACCTCTTGGCGAGCAACTTCAGTGCCGTGAAACTGGGCAACAACATCTTCAGCTAGCTTCAGTTTGGCATCGCGGGGGTGTCCGCCCAGAAGCTTCTCCACCTCAGCCTTTTCGATACGAGTGAGAATCTCGTAATATCGAGGCATCAAGGCGTCTGGGATGCTCATCAGCTTTCCAAACATATCTTTTGACGGCTCATTGATCCCGATGGCGTTGCCCAATGACTTACTCATCTTGTCTTGACCATCTGTTCCTTCAAGAAGAGGCAGAAAGACGAGGGCTTGTTGAGGCTGTCCAAAATGCTTTTGAAGATCTCGACCCACCAAAAGATTAAAGCGCTGATCCTGTCCGCCAATCTCAACGTCTGATTTCATCGCAACGGAGTCGTATCCCTGAATCAGCGGGTAAAGAAACTCGTGAATCGAAATGCTCTGACCCGATGTATAGCGTTTTTTGAAATCCTCTCGCTCAAGCATTCGCGCGACATTCATTTGAGCTGCCAGCTCGATCAAGTCTTTAGCGCCTAACTTAGTGCACCATTCGGAATTGAAGAGAACCTTTGTCTTTTCGGGATCGAGAATTTTAAACACCTGATCACGATAGGTTTTGGCATTTTCACGAATCTCATCATCGGAAAGAGGCGGACGCGTTTTACTTTTTCCTGTTGGGTCTCCAATTCGAGCCGTAAAATCACCAATCAGAAACTGAATCTCATGGCCGAGATTTTGAAAATCTCGCAGCTTCTTTAAGCCCACGTAGTGGCCCAAATGAAGATCTGGAGCTGTCGGATCAAAGCCCATCTTAACTCTTAGGGGTCTCTTTTGCTCCTGTGCCTTCTGTAGCTTCTGAAGGAGTTCAGACTCGAGAATAATTTCTGAGGTTCCGCGACGAATCAGGTCGAGCTGTTCGGCCGGAGATTTCATCGACGGGCCTCTCGTCTGATGCGCTCGACTTTCTCGCATCGGCCACTCGTTGAGTCGATGTGAAACAAAACTCCAGACAGAGTTCCCGGGCCATCGGCGACTTCCATTCGAATATGTTGGCGCTTCAAAAATCGGTCCAAAATAATTTCCTTCTTCATCCCTATGACTGAATCATAAGCGCCATTCATTCCGGCGTCAGTGAGAAATCCACTTCCTTTGGGCAAAATTCGTTCATCCGCCGTTGGAACATGTGTGTGAGTGCCCACGATGCAGGATGCCCGACCGTCGCAATGAAAGCCCATTGCTTGTTTTTCACTGGAGGCCTCAGCGTGAATGTCCACTAAGATCACTTTTGTTTGATGTCTTAGGCTGTCAAACTCCTTGTCGAACGTTTGAAATGGACAATCCAGAGGTTCCATAAAAATACGGCCCATCAAGTTAATCACGCCGACAGTTTTGCCGGACCTGGTTGTGACCAGCGAGGATCCTCGGCCCGTCGTTCCTGATGGGTAGTTCGCTGGTCTCAAAATCTTTGTCGGGTGTTCTTGAAAGCATTGATTGATCTCCTTTTTGTCGAAGGAGTGATTGCCGCCCGTCAAAACATCGCAGCCAGCTGAAAAGAGTTCCTGGGCAACGGTTGGAGTGAGGCCGAATCCATGAGCAGAGTTTTCAGCATTCGCGACAACGAGATCGATTTGAAAATCAGCGCGTAGCTGAGGAAGATGTTCAGCAATGACAGCTCGGCCCGAAGAGCCGACGACATCGCCAAGAAAGAGTAATTTAAGGTCCGACATGAGACCCTTTCGATAGCAAATTTCAGATCAAAACGCGAGGAGAGCCCCACACAGATCGTGGGGTTAAGATATAGTCCATAGGCTGGTCATGGGGCTCGGCCTGCCACAAGCCCGCGTCGGCAATCTGGCAGTCAAAAGCGATTGCAAGCCTCGGGAAGCGGCGGTGTTCAGCAAGAAAGCGATCATAGAAGCCTTGACCCATGCCAAGGCGAAGGCCAGTGCGATCAAAAGCAACCCCTGGAACGACCACAATACTGGGCCGGTTGGCGTCCCACTCGGCAGCATAGGAGGGGGGCTCCATGGTGAGCGAGCCCTGCTTTAACTGATTCCATTCCTCTACGGCACGAAATTGAAGGGCTGATCCTGCCACTCTGGGGAAGAAAACTTTGTCGTGGCGACTTTTTGCGTAATCAAAGATCAGCCGCGTTGATATCTCCTCCTCAAGGGGGGCAAAAAGTAGCCAGGAAATTCCAGATCTCATCCTAAAAAAGTGCCGAACAATCAGCGCTGCCGCTTTTGCTCGCTCCTCTGTGCTGACTTTAGATCGTTGGCCTCTGAAAAAACCACGAAGCTCCATCTTGGATTGAGCTTGAGGCGCATTTGCAATCATCTAACTGCTCCCACCTGTACCGTAGGAAGTCAAACTTGAACCCAGCTAAAGCTAGGTGGGCTCGGTATGGAATATTTTAGGCGCTAAATCCGGAGATTGCGCACACCACAACCAGGAACCGATCCCTGTCTGACGGTATAGGTTCATTTTTTTATTCTTCGTATAAGCATACTGCAGGAGCAGTCAGATGATTGAAAATACATATGCTCTATACGGCTGATCTAATTGGATCTGGAGTCGACTTCTTGTGAAGAGCATTTTAAGCGCCC